>DATHOT010000333.1:0-6520 GCA_035484655.1 Bryobacteraceae bacterium
GCCCAGGCCCCATCGATCGGGGGCAGCAGGGTCAGATAACGGCCGTAATTGCTCATATCTCCGCCGCCCAGCGTGAGGCCAAACAGGTCCTTGTGGAACCACATGCGGTCATAGAGCATCCACCCTATAAAGGATGACCTGTTTGGACCACCAGTGCAGGTAATTCCTCCGCCATATTGGCAACCGGCGTCGGCCGTTAATGAGAAGGCCATCTTCGAAAGTCCGAGATTCTCAGGATTGTTGTAGTAGCGGACCTCGATACTATCATCGGTGTGAATGCGTTGCGTCCTGGGAAGACCCAGATTATCCTGGCCGTAACCGTACTGGTTCCCGACGAACTTAAACCATTCCTTCGGCAGCCAGAGAATCTGTCCTCCCAGACCCGGATGGCCGTTGAACTTGGCGTAGGATTGCCATCCGTTGATGAACCAGGGTTCGATTTTCAGCTTCTTGGTGGGGAACCACTGAACGCGGACTCCGTTGAAAAACCAAGGCGTATTCGATGACACATATGACGGCTGGTAAGCCCAGTTATCAAAATTGTAGTAGCTGAAGAGACCGATATACGACACGAAGATGCCTGCATCGACATTGAGTCCGTGTTGAACGTTGAAGTGATACCCGCCGTAAGCTTCCGACACATACTTGTACGCATTCTGGAGGTCCCACTGGCCGACGCCGCCAGTATTACCCGGCGCAGAGCCAGTAGCCGAGCTGGCGTCATTGCGCGGTGTCGTAGTGGCGAACAAACCCTCCATGAACAGTATCCGGCCGCGAACATTCTCCCAGTGGAAGTCACCGCCGACGCTGGCCTGTTCTATCTGGACTTCGCCGGAGCGGAACGATTCGGTCGAGCCGACGATGGTGTGATCGATCGGCTGGTTGAAATCTTCCATGTAATGCGTATCGAATCGAACTTCTGGCGTGAAGAATTTCGTATCAAGCACGGTATCTTTGGTGCGTGCAGATCCGTTAAGCCAACTGAAGTCGCCGTACGCGAACGGCGTCTGGTTGTCGGCGGCGGGAGCGGCATCGGGGGCTTGCAGGGCGTCCGGCGTTCGAGGTTGTGGCGGTGTCGGAGTTTGCGGAGTCTGCGGCGATGCTGTCGGAAATCCGCCTGCGCCCGATTTCGTCGAGGCGACCAAAGACTCATTCCCGGTGGGAGTCTTGCCGGCTAGCTGCGTTCCGCTAACATCCCTGGATATCAAGGCATCCATCGCGGCCAGGCGGCGCTCCAGCCTCTCAATGCGCTCAAGCATTTCCTTTTCCCGCTCGGTCAGCGGCGCGTTGTTCGATTTTTCCGTGCTTCGGGGCAAGTCGACTGCGAATTGCATCGGAAGCTCCACCTTGGCGGCGTGGAGGCCGTCTACTTCGGCGCGCGCGGCCGACTTCTGGAATCCGTCTTTAATGGCCGCAAACTCATAGGGGCCGGTCTCCAGATTGGTGAACGTGAAGATGCCGTCGGCGTTACTGATTGCAGCGCGATCGGTGCCTTTGTTGAGATTGTGGGCGATGACTTCTACTTCTGCCACCGGCTTACCACTGGACGAATCGCGGGTGATGCCGCCGACAAGGGCAGCCGTAGCCTGACCGAACGCCGGCAGCGGCCAAGCTCCGCAAAGAATTGCAGTGCAAGCTGGTACAACGTAGAGGGCTAGTGAGATGCGTCGCCCTTTTCCCGCCGCGGCAACTGTCCCTGGGAGGAGAACGACCTGGTTCACTTCCCGCACTGCTCTGATGCTGCTCATATTTAATCCTCTCGTAATCCTGAAATTCGAAATCGCTGTTTACGCGGTAACTAGTGGAACGATAAGCTGAGCGACGAAATCGCGAGTACCGGCCAGGGATAAGCGCACGCACCCAAGTCTAAAGCGCAAGGCGTAAAGAAGTAATAAATAACGCATTAGGACTTTATAAACGTTACGTCGAACGCTTTGTGCGATACTGGATCAAACACCCCGTAGTGCCTCAGTTTTAGCCTGCCAAGCCCGCCGGCAATTGCAATTCAGACTGCTGGAACAATGGAGAAACTACATGAACAAACGGAGCATCGTTCTTTCATTCGCCGCCGGGCTGCTAGGCGGTGCAATATCCCATTATCTGTCCCCACAGCTCGTTCACGCACAATCGCAATCGACGATGGAATTCCGGGCCGAACGCTTTGTTTTGGTGAATGATAAGGGAACCGTGCTGGGCACGCTGACTCACGAGGGAGGAAAGCCATCCCTCAAACTTTTCGATGAACATGGCCGGGAGATCTGGAGCGCCGGCGGCCCGACCAATGTGCCGGCTGCACTTCAAGGTCGAACCAGTCTACCGGCCGCGCTTCTCGGCCGATGATTCTCATCGAGATGGGCTGAGTTTATAAACTCCTTACGCCTTCCTTATGCCTTCTTCAGAAGCCTTGTGGAAACATAGGCTGCGAGGTCAGCTCAGAGGGCATGAACATCTACTCGACTTGTGCCGGATGTCTGCTAACGATCAGCGGCTGGGGAACGGTAGCGGCACTAACTGACGATAAGCCTGCAGGCAATGCCGTCCATAGTGCAGCCGTCGCGACTGCGATATCGAAGCGGGGCTTTTTCAAGAATCTCATCCGCGCATATGCCGATGACTGGAAGGGAACCTCGAGCGGGGAGGAACCGAAGTTTCGCGGATATCCCGCGCCTGTTACCAATCCACCGTTTCCATTCGCGGTGTGGCCCATTGGAGGTACGGTATGGATCGGCTATCCTAACGCAACGTCCTATCCTTTGACCACTGCGATTTACGAAAGCAAGCACGGTGACTGGCTGAAGAAAGCAAATATCCAGATCTACGGCTGGGTGGATGTCGGCATGAACATCAGCACTTCCGATCATGGACCTTACGCCAATGCGCCAGCCGCCTACCCGCAGATCGCCGACGCCGTTACATTAGATCAGTACACACTGTATATCGAGCGTGTCCCGGACACTGTTCAGACCGATCACTTTGATTGGGGGTTTCGTCTGACTAATCTTTACGGGTTCGACTACCGCTTCACCACTGCCGAGGGATATTTCAGCCAGCAGTTGTTGAACAATCCCAAAACAAACGGCACCATTGGCAATGTCTACGGTTATGATCCCGTGATGGCTTACGTAGATCTTTATTTTCCAAAAGTAGGCGAGGGCATGGATGTAAGGATCGGACGGTATATTTCGCTGCCGGACATAGAAGCGCAGTTGGCGCCGAATAACTACACTTATACACACTCACTTACTTACATTTATGATTGCTATACGCAAACTGGTATCAACGCTACGGTAAAGTGGAGCAATCACTGGACCACTCAAGTCGGTCTGTCGGGGGGCTGCGAATCTTCGCCCTGGTCCCCGGTAGCAAAACTAACGGGGAATGCCTGCCTCGGCTACAGTTGGGCGAACGGTGACGACAATGTCTACATCTGCGCCAATTCCATCAATGACAGCCGATACAGCTATAACAACCTGGCCGCTTATTACGCGACGTGGTACCACAAATTCGGCCAGTCGAAGTGGCACATGGCGTGGGAGAACTGGTATCAATACGAAAGCCACACGCCCAATGTTCTCAATCCCGACGCGACGTCCTTGCTGTTGACGAATGCAAATGGAGCTTACTGCAATCGGCCCGATGAACTCACTTGCTTCGCGCCGGAATGGGCTGCGCTGCACTACCTCAATCGACAGTTTGGCAAGAAAGACTTCATCAGCCTGCGCAACGAGTATTTCGATGACCTGAAGGGCCAGCGAACCGGCTTCAAGACCAGATACACCACGCATACGCTTTCTTGGAATCACTGGATCGGAAGCACCGTAGTCTTTCGGCCGGAAGTCAGATACGACCATGCATACGACGCTCCCGCGTACGATTCCGGTCTCAAGAAGAGCCAGTTGATGTTGGCCGCCGACATGATTTGGTTTTACTAAAGCTGCCGGCGGAGGGGACCTACTACACTTGATTATATAGAGCCGTGAGCAAGAGCCTGCCGTTGATACTTCGTCACGCGATGTACAACCTGCGCGGCGGCTTCTTGGTTCGTCCGCTCACAATCGCCTTGGTCCTGGGCTGCGCGGGAGCATTCCTGTCGTGGTTGGAAGAGGAGTTTCCGGTCGCGAGCATCTGGGTGCCCACCGTTCTATTTCCTTCCCATGCTGACCCGCAGGTCGCCCAGGTGATTCTAGGAGGCATCGCCGCCTCCATCATGACCGTGGTCTCCATCGTGTTCGCGATCCTGCTGATGACGCTCACCCTGGCGTCGATGCAGTTCTCCCCCCGCATCATTGTCAGTTTTTCCAGAGACCGCGTAACGCAGTGGACGCTCGGTATCTTTCTTGGCACCTTCTCGTACTGCATGGCAGCGCTTCCGGCGGCCCACTCGCTTCCCCGCCCTTTCGCGCCGGTGGCCACTGTGCTGGGCGCGATGCTGTTGGCGCTGGTCTGCGTTGGCTTGCTGCTATTTTTCATTCACCATATCTCGCAGGCCATCAGCGTTAATCACATCGTCGACAGAATCGCGGAAGACACGGAAGCCATGATCGATGAAATAATGCCCTGGCCGCACCGGCCAAACCACTTGAAGAATGCTGAACCGCTCCGAGCCAACCCGAGCGAGGTGGCCGTTTCGACCCTCATTTCCGGTTATATCCGCTTCATCGATACCCGGCGCCTGATCGCCATTGCGAAGCAGTATCACGTCAGCATCCGCGTTCTGCGCCGGGTAGGCCATTTTGTCCCGGCGGGAATTCCACTGATGATGGTTTCAAAAGGAAACCGCCTGCCGCCCGAAGGAACGGCCGGGCTGCTGGCCGCGTTCGACTTCGGCCCCACCAGAACGTTGCAGCAGGACGTTGAATTTGGTGTCCTGCAGATCGTCGATATTGCGTTGAAGGCGATCTCGCCGGCGGTCAACGATCCCACCACCGCCATCAACTGCATCGATCAGTTGAGCCGCATCCTGATCCGTTTCGCGTCCCGCGAGCCACCCGAAGATCTGCTGTACGATCCGCCGGGCATTGTTCGTGCCAGTATTGGATGGATCCGGTTCGAGCGTCTGCTGGACGCGGCCTTCGAGCAGATCCGTATGTATTCGAAGACGGACGTGGCCGTTAGCTTGCGGTTACTCCGAGCCTTGGGTGACATCGGCGCCTCAACGCCCGACCTGGAATTCCGCCGGATCCTCGTCGAGCACGGCCGCCGGATAGTAGCAGGCTGCGCCGAAAAGCTGGGCGCAGAAGAGCTGAGCGGGTTGCGCGCTCGCCAGGCCGCGCTGGAGACTTTCATCGCGATCTCGCAGCCGTAGATTGGAACCGATGGCGGGGAGGATGTGCCTCTGACGACGACCGGCTTCGCCGAAATGTCGCGAGCGGGCGCAAAACATGCTGACCGACGCGGGAACCTGGCAGCGCTTGATCGCCTACGAAAACCGCGAGAGCGCGGAGAAAACGGATCCGCACACTAGCGGCTAGGTTGACTGCGCAGCGCCAATGCGAGAGTCTCTATTGAGGGAGAAATATTGATGCCACGTAGACGTCGAATGACTGGTTTTCTTGCAGTGAGCGTGATTGCGACCGGAATTGCAGGAGGGAGCGCATACGCGGCCTCTTCTGATACGCAGCCGGCCAACGATGCGCCGAACCCGTATCGAACGATTGAACACTGGGCCAAGTTGCCGGACGGAAGAAAGATGGGGTCGAACAGTGCCGTCGACATCGATAAAGATGGAAAGTCCGTTTGGGTGGCTGAGCGCTGCGGCGCCAACAGTTGTCTTGATCGGGCTACCGGGCAGATCAAGAATATAGACACGGTCTTCAAGTTCGACACAGATGGCAACGTGCTGAAGAGCTTCGGCGCCGGCATGTTCATCGCGCCCCATGGCATCTATGTCGACAAAGACGACAACATTTGGATCACGGACTACCAGGACAATGCGCCGCTGCCGGAGGGTGGCCGCGGGCGTGGAGCAGGGCGTGGCGCTCCGCCGGCCGGGCCGATCGGTCCTCGGCCGGGCGCAACCAAGGGCAACCAGGTGTTCAAGTTCAGCAGAGACGGAAAACTGCTGATGACGATCGGGAAGCCCGGCGGCGCGGCGGATCCCGAGTGCTGCTACGCGCCGGACGATGTGATCGTTTCCAAGAACGGCGATATCTTCATCTCCGAGGGCCATGGGGCGGGCAATAACGTCATCTTCAAATTCAGCAAGGATGGAAAGCTCATCAAGAGCTGGGGAAAACTCGGGACTGGGCCCGGGGAGTTCGATCAGCCGCACTCGCTGGCATTCGACTCCAAAGGACGTCTCTACGTAGCCGACCGGAATAACAACCGGATTCAGGTCTTTGACCAGGACGGTAACTTCATTTCCGAGATGCGGCAGTTTAGCCGGCCGAGCGGAGTCTTCATCGACAAGCACGACAATATTTATGTAGCGGATTCAGAATCGGCGTCGGTCTCCAGGAATCACGACGGCTGGAAGCGTGGCATCCGGGTGGGCAGCCTGAAGGACGGCAAGGTGACCGCG
>DATHOT010000334.1:0-7805 GCA_035484655.1 Bryobacteraceae bacterium
TTCCTTCGCAGCCCGGGCGGATCTCCGTGCAATCCTCCGCCCTGGGGCATGTTGAACGCCGTTGATGCCGACACCGGGGACATCAAGTGGACCGTACCGCTCGGCCAGTTTCCGCCCATCGGGAAAGCTCCCGCCGCACCGCCCGAGTTTGGCTCGCTCGTCCTGGGTGGTCCGATCGTGACCGCTGGCGGCTTGGTCTTTATTGCCGGCACGCTCGATCCCGCGATCCGGGCCTTCGACGTAGCGACAGGAAAGGAGCTCTGGAAAGGCGCGCTACCGACCAGCGCGCGATCCACCCCCATGACGTTTCGCGGACCGAATGGAAAACAGTATGTGCTGATCTCAGCCGGCGGCCACGGCATCGAGGGAGGACCGCCGCTGGGCGATTACGTGATCGCGTTTACGCTGCCGGATTGAGTCGGACACTCGCGGTCGCCTGGCTGACAGTCTGGCAGGCGATAGAACATCCTACCTACTAAATGATTTATCCTGGTTCTGGTGACTGGAATAGCATTTTTCGTTGGACTTCTAGCGGGCGGCCTCATCGTCGGACTCTGGATGCGCGCGCGGCTGGTTCGTCTTGAAACAGCCCAGCAGTTTGCCGACAACGCAACTGCCAGACTCAATGAGACCTTCCGGGCCCTGGCCGACACGGCGCTGCGGTCGAATCAGGCGTCGTTCTTAGAAGCCGCGCAATCCACGCTCGAAACGGCCCGCGCGCAAATGACCGGCGACCTGGCCCAGAAACAGACCGCGATCGAAGGTGTGGTGCGGCCCCTGAGTGATTCACTGGGGCGACTGGAAACTCACGTGCGAGAATTGGAGCGCGCCCGCGAGAAAGCTTTCGGCAGCCTGGGCGAACAACTCCAAGCGCTCAGCCGCGAGACTACTATTCTCTCCACAGCTTTACGGTCGCCACAGGCTCGCGGACGTTGGGGCGAGGTGACACTGCGCCGCGTCGCCGAGTTGGCCGGCATGGTCAAGAACTGCGATTTCCTGGAGCAGGCCACGCAGGAAGGCGACGGCGTCCGCATTCGCCCGGATATGATTGTGCGGCTCCCCAATGACCGATGTCTGGTGGTGGACGCAAAGGTGCCGCTCACCGCTTATCTCGACGCCGCCGCCTCGACCGACGAGCCTGCGCGCCGGGCTGCTCTACAGCGTCACAGCCAGCAGGTTGGCGAGCATGTCCGCCAACTATCGAGCAAGCAATATTGGAGCCAGTTCCAGCCCGCGCCGGAACTGGTTGTGCTCTTTCTCCCCGGCGACCATTTCTTTAGCGCCGCGCTCGAAGGCAATCCCGATCTCATCGAAGAAGCCCTATCGCGCAAGGTGGTGATCGCGACACCGGTCACGCTGATTTCAGTCCTGAAGGGCATCGCCTACGGTTGGAACCAGGAGCAGTTGGCTGAAAACGCCGAGGAGATCCGGCGCGTTGCCTCCGAGCTTTACGACCGGGTCCAGTTAGTCTGCGATCACTATGCCGATACCGGCCGGTTACTCGAAAAAACGGTGGAGGCTTACAACCGTTCGGTTGGATCGTGGGATTCGCGACTGGTGCCGGCGCTTCGAAAGATGCGCGAATTGGGAGTTTCGAGCGGAGAGGAACCGGAGGCGCCGGAACAGATCGACTTGTTGGCACGCCGGCCTCGGGCAGCCAGCGGCTTCTAGAAGGTTGCTGAAAAGCTGCTCACAGGTCGGAGACCTGTTCCACGTGGGTATTGTAAGCCATTGACCAGGAGTCGTGGGTCAGTTCGTCACAAAACTCACGGTGGGGCGGACGCCCTCGTCCGCGCCGGACCCCTGGTCCGGCCTTTGCCATCACATGAAAAATGAGGGCCGACCGGGACTCGCCCGCGGACGAGCGGTCCGCCCCACATCGCGAATTATTTAATGAACCTCTGACCCAGGACGCGCAAACCTCGGCCAAGTCCCGAGAAATTTACTGCTTGTCGGGGGGCTTTTCACCCGGCTTGTACAACGAGGGGGCCTTGCGCTTGGGCTTGTCGTCTTTGGCGTCGCTGTTGTCGGCGGTCTTCTTCTGGTCCTTCTCCGCGGTACCCAGGATGGCTTGCTTTTCTTCCTTTTCCTTTTGGTCTTTAGTTGCCAGGTCGGCAGTGCGGCTGTGCATATCTTCCTGGGAAAGCTCTTCGCTGTCGGAGGTAGTATCGATGGCGGCCTTGAGGGCGAATTCAAACCGCTGAAGATCCTTGGCATCGGACTCCTCGATCTTGTTCAGCGTGGCCAGCATCTCTTTTTCAGCGTCGGCCACGTCCTTCATTCCCTCATCGATGGGTGCCTTGCGCCGCAACGCATCGTCGGCCACGGTATCAATGGCCTCGATGATGCGCGTGTAATCTTCAAGCGCGTCGTGGATTAGCGCGGAACGGCCGGGCTTCTCTTTGCTCAGGAACTGCTTTATCTCGGCGATTCGCTCCTTCGCAAAATGGACATACAGCTTCAAACGCAGGTTGGGCTCTTGAGCTTCGCGCACCTGATCGATCTCGTCGGCGGTCAGGTAGTCGCGCTGCTGGGCAAATCCGCTGAACGCGAGCGCTAATATGGCGGCAAAATATCTCATGCTGGCCTCTACTTCTTCTTACTCATCACATCATTAATCAACTGATCGTGCACATCCGAGAGCTTCTTGAGCACCGTATCCACCGACTGGCGCGTCTCGAAGCTCACCTCCTCGCGGAAACTGGTTAACCTTCGCATGAGCGCGCGCACCTTCAGCTCCGCGTTCTTATAATACTTGCTCCTGCGCGGGTTCTTGTTGGTGCGTTCGAGCGCGTCGTAGGATGCCTCGACGGACTCCTTCACTTCATTGAGGGCAGCCAGTTGAGCCTGGTCGTTTCCGCTGCTGTATGCTTGCCTGGCTTCATCGATGGCATGGTCCGCGTTGGCCAGCGCCAGTTCCGACCGCTTCTCCAGATCCGGTTCCGACTTCACGGTGCCGATGTCGGCGAAAACAATCAACAATGCCAATACAAACGTCATTACTTCCCAATTTCTCTTTGTAGAATTCGAACTCGCTGCCGGGCCTTAAACTCCTCATCCGGATTCTGACCGTTGCTCATTGCCAGGAATTTCTCGTAGCTTTCTATGGCCGGTTTGATCTGCCTGTTTTTATCCAGCACAATGGCTCGCAGATAAACGTGGCCTGGCTTTTCGGCATGCAGAGCGGTCAGGCGGTCAAGCGCGCCGAGCGCCGCCGGATAGTCTTCGGCCATCACGAGCACGCCCGCGAGCTCACTCCAGGCGTTGGGATAATCCGGTTTCATTTGGGTGGCGCGAGCGAAATCCTGGGCGGCGGCGGTGAACTTGCGCTGGTCTCGGAGAATCCGGCCATGCAGCATGCGAATGTCAAAATTATTCGGATCGGTGGCCAGAATCGCGTCGGTCACCGGAAGGGCCTTGTCGGGCTCCTTGTTTTTTATGTAGGCTTCGGCCAGCGCCGCGCGGTTGGCAATCGTAGGAGACTTTTCGATAGCGGCTTGGAAATGGGTGACTGCGTCGGCCGGCTGTCCGGATGACAAAAGCAATTCGCCCAATCGCTCCTGCGCCCCCGGATTATCTGGAAACTGCTGGTAGAGGGCAATCGCGTCGGCCGGCTGCTTTTGCGCCTCATACAGGGCGGCCAGCTCGAGCAGACCATCCTTATATTTCGGGTTCAGCTCTGCGGCTTTCTTAAAATGCGGCGCCGCATCGGCGATCTTGTTCTGCTTCGCCAGCGCGTGGGCGAGGCCCAACTCCGCATCGGGCGACTTCGGATCGAGGGCCAGCGCCGTGGTGTAGGCCTGCTCCGCCTTCGGGAAGTTATCGGAGGCGAGCAGAGCGGCGGCCAGGTAGTAATTCGGCCGGGCCTCTTGGGGCTTCTGGGCGACCGCGGCGGCGAGATACGGCACGGCGTCGGCAGCCTGCTTGCTGCGCACCAACGTTATGCCCAGATTGAGGTCGGCCTGGTACAGGTCCGGCTTTAGCTCCAGCACCTTCTTATATTGGGGAATCGCGTCGGCGTCTTTGCCCAACAGGCTGTAGGCCAGAGCGAGATTAAAGTGCAGGCTATAGTCTTGGGGCTCGGCCTCGATCGCTTTCAGAAAATCATCGACCGCCACCTGGTATTGATTTTGATCGAGCGCTTTCAGCCCCTGCTCGTAGTAATTATTTTGGAAGGCCAGTAAGAGAGCCAGTAAAGCGGTCGGCCACATAGGTCAGTACTTCCATTTTCTCACCTATCGACCGCAGCCGACCGGGACGGACGGTTAGCGGCCTTTTGTTGAAGGATCCCTGAATAGGGCATGGTAAATAAAATGCGTGGCCGAATCGATCTGCCGATTGAGCTGCTTTTTCGGTAAGTGCGCGGCTTGGGCAAGCAGGCTCCAAAAGAACGTGTCCATCGCGGTCGCCAGACCAGCGACGTCAACTTTGCTACGTGCACCCGGCAGTTGCTGCAGGAAGTTGAAGACGGCGATAACACGGGCTGTGGTCCAGGCGTGGATCTGACCTTGTTTTCGCGCCAGTTCCGGATCGGAAAGCGCAGCTTCCTGCCAGGCGCGGTATGCGCCCAGGTAGTGAAGGTCATGGGAAAAGGCGCGAGCCAATAACTCGCGCAGACCCTTGCGGGGATCGGACATCGCTTGGGGGCGGAGATCAAGCCGGCTCAGTCTTTCGAGCAGCTCGTCCATGAGCACCAGCAGAAGCTGCCGCTTGGAGCGGAAGTGCTGGTAGAAACCGCCGACCGCGAGCTTTGCGCGCCGGGCGATGTCGTCGATAGAAGCACCTTCAAAACCTTTTTCAGCAAACACCGCCAGGCCGGCGGCTTTGAGCTGCGCTCGCTTTTCTAAGCTGCGTTTTTGCCGCGGATCGGCTGGAAGTTCTTCATCGGCGAGCAGGTTCGGCCGTCTCCTGACGCCGGTGTTCATCGGCGAATAGTCACTCCTAACAAAGCGCCGGCGCAACACCACAGCATCCAGCCTCCGAAGATGCCGGCTACTTCAGGCGACATATTAGGAAAGACAACCGGAAAAAAGGCACTGGAGAAGGGGTCCAGCAGGAGGGTTGGCAGCGCAATCGAGACGGCTCCCATTAGCCACTGCTCGCGGGGCAATTGAAATCGGCGGCAAAGCCCCCGCACGAGCCAGGCCATTAAGGGGAAGCTCACCGCGAAGAGGATCAGAGTGCGCGGCCAATCGCCCGGATGCAGCAAGTTCTGACCTCTCAACCGCAAGAAGGCGGTCGCGCCGCCCCAGATTGCCAAGCCGCATAGCGTCAGCCGGACGTTCATAAACAGAACCTGAATTCATATTCTCATCTGGCTCCCGGCAAGTGCAAGTTCTGGTCAGAAGGAGATCCCGACCAGGCCAGCGGCTTCATTTTTCCGCGGTTCGGATTGGGTGGTGCTGCCCCAATATGTATAGCGAAGTTCAGGGGTTACATATAACCGGCCGACCCGGAAACGGACTCCGGCGGCAAAGACCGCGCCGACTCCCAGGTTGGAGCGAAAGTTGTATTGGAAGGAGTTGAAGTGAGAATTACCGTTGGCGTCAACGAATGTTTCGCTGATGTTTTCATGAAATCCAACGGTGCGGAGCGCCCAGCCAGTGCTCAGAAAGGGCTGCCACGCGGCGTTCCGGGGCCGGAAGTAATACTTACCCAGAACGGGAAATTGCCAATCATTCCCGCGTTGGCGGTTGATGTAAAAACTGGTCGACGGAATGACGTTTAAACCGGCACCAATGCTGGAAGCGTTGAACCCCAACGTATCTCCGATACGCCGATAGAGGGCATCAACCTCAATGGCAAAGCCGGCGGGTAGGCGAACTTCGACAGATGGTCCGACGATATAGGGGCGCGATTCATCGCCGGATTCATTCGTGTCCAAGAAAGGAACACCGCCTTTCACGCCAATAGACAGTAATTGTGCGGAAGCAACCTGGCTTATTGCGATCGTAGCCAGCAGAAGCAAGATTTTGTTCATGTAAGGATTGGGAAGCACGTTCCAAGCCATCCTTACGCTGCTTGATTTGTTGATGTTGTATGAGCGCGAGCGTGACTGGGGCGCACGCGTGTGGTTACTTGCCGACCATGTGGGCCGCGTCTCTTTCGTTATCGAGACAGTAGTAATCCAGCAACTCGGTGTTGAGTACGATGATCTGATTGAGCTTGATGGTCCACGGTTGGGTGTACGCTTTTAGGTCGTCGACCGTGACTTCGATTTCAAGGCGTCCGAAATTGATTCGCCGGAACCGCTCCGTGATTTTGGCGGCTTCGGTCATAGGGCTCCCCTTGCGGTCGAGCCAAGTTCCGTCGCGGAGGCCAATCGTGTGGGCGATTAACGTGTCGCCCTCCCACTTCGCGGTAGAAAAGCCATTCCACGACGGGTCCGGATCCTGAGGCAGTGGCCGTCCGTCGGTGAATATCTGGCGATAAGTTACATCGCGCTCGGAAAGGATCACGATTTCGCCGGGAAGTTGCAGGATCTTTCGAGGCGGAGGGAAGGTCAGCAAGCGGATAGCGCCAGCAGGCCGGCACGAACCAACAGGATCATCTCTGCCTAGTTGAGCCGCTCGCTTTTCGACCAACTCCGCGGCCCAAGGCTGATAGGGCAGACCGCCTTCGAGTCGCGCGCCAAGATCCAAAAATTCGGGGCCAGCACCATAGTCGCCGCAACCTTCGGGCGGACAGTGCGCCTCCAACTGCCAAATCCCGGAAAGGTCGGGTTTGGCATCTCGAGTTCGCGGAGCAGGCGCGTTGAGATCAGGATTTCCATTGCGCAGGCGCGGAACTCGATCGCTGGCGTAGTTGAGCCACTGAGCGGAGGCGGGTGGGACGGCGCAGAGAAAAGCCGTGATGGCAGTGACGTGAAGGAGATGTTTTGGGTTCATATTATTTGCCTGAGACCAGATGGGCGATGCCGAAAGCGGCGGCCGCGGCAAGGCCACCAATCACGACGGTCCGGATTGCGCTGCCAACCAGCGACATGCCGGTGTAGTGTCCTTTGATAGCGCCGAAAATGGCTAGCGCGATCAGGGTCGCGATGACGGAGTAGAGCAAAGCCGAATTGGCTTCGGCCGCCAGCATATAGGGAGCGAGCGGAATCAGGCCGCCGGCAATGTAAGCGCCCGCGATGGTTAAGGCGCTGCGCAATGCACGCTTGGGATCGGGTTCTTCCAGACCCAGCTCGAAACGCATCATGAAGTCGATCCACTGTTTGGGCCGGGTGCGCAGAGTGTCGACGATGGGTACGGCTTCTGCATGGGTGAGTCCATAAGTCTCGAAGACTTCGAGAACCTCGCGCGCCTCTTCGTCGGGGATCTCCTTGACTTCCCGCTCTTCGCGCCGCAATTCGCTGGCGTAGTGGTCGGCGTCGTTTCTCGCGGCGAGGTATCCGCCCAATCCCATAGCGATGGATCCGGCGGCGATCTCGGCCAGTCCGGCCACCACGATAATCCGCGTGGTGGTGTCGGCGCCCGACAGGCCGGCGGCCAAAGCGAATGGAACAGTCAGACCATCCGCCATTCCAATGACGACGTCCCGAACGAATTCTGAAGCGGTAAAATGCTTCTCGACGTGCGGCGTGAGCGGCATATTTTTCAAGTATCGCCCAGTGCGGTTATGATTGTTAAGATGAGAATCACGATCCTGCTGGGATGCATGGCATGCGCCACGCTATATGCCCAGAACAACCTGACGACCGCGGCGGTCCAGCGCTATTTCAACCCGATCCGGCGAAATCTGGAGGCCAGCGCGGAGGTTATGCCCGCGGAGAAATATGGGTTTCGGCTCACCGACGGCCAGAGGAC
>DATHOT010000335.1:0-3801 GCA_035484655.1 Bryobacteraceae bacterium
AATGACGGCAAGCGCGTCGAAAAAGTACTAATCTCAAAGCAGGGCAGCGAATACGTTGCCAGGCGCGAGAATGAGCCGTCGCTCTATGGACTGGACGCGAAAACCGTGGATGAGCTTTCCAAAGCAGCATCGGACGTTAAACCTGCGGCCCCAGCCGCGAAGAAATGACCGGACGTAGCGCACGCACTCCTGCGTGCCGCGTGCACACTGCTGTGAACGCTTTTTGGCCCTTCAAATAGCCCGCCATGACCGGACTCCTCACCGACCTCTATCAACTTACAATGGCGGCCGGTTATTTCGAGTCCGGTAAAGCCGACGAAGTCGCCACCTTCGAGCTATTCTTCCGGCGCCTGCCGCGTTATCGCAACTTTGTTCTGGCGGCCGGCTTGGAACAGGTCGTCGAATATCTTCAGAATCTCCATTTCGAAGACGAAGAGATCCGCTACTTGCGATCGCTGCCCCAGTTCCAGCGAGTCTCGGCGGCCTTCTTCGACGCATTGCGGAGTTTGCGCTTCAATGGCGACCTTTTTGCGATGGCGGAGGGTACGCCGATCTTCGCCGGTGAACCATTTCTGACGGTGCGCGCGCCGCTCATGGAAGCGCAAATCGCCGAGACTTATCTGCTCGCCACCGTCGGCTTCCAATCGCTGATCGCGACCAAAGCAGCGCGCATGGTGGAAGTGGCCGGAGGGCGCGCCGTGGTTGATTTCGGAACTCGCCGCGCGCATTCCCCGGAAGCGGGCGTCCTGGCTGGCCGGGCGTCCTACATCGGCGGGTGCGTCGGTACCAGCAATACCGAAACCGGTTTTCGCTACGGCATCCCCGTATTCGGAACGGCGGCGCACTCGTGGATACAAGCTTACGAGACCGAGCGGGAAGCCTATCAGCGGCTACAGAATCTGCTGGGTGATGCGACCGTGTACTTGATCGACACCTACAATACCGTCCAAGGCGCGAAACTCGCGGCTTCTTTGGGCAGACCGCTTTGGGGAGTGCGCCTCGATAGCGGCAATCTGGTGGAGCTCTCCCGCGCGGTCCGCAAGATTCTCGACGATGCCGGGTTGCAGGATGTCAAAATCATGGCCACCAGCGATCTGAACGAATACAAGATTCTGGAGTTTGCGGCCGCCCGCGCGCCCATCGATGCTTTTGGGGTCGGAACCGATCTGGCAACGTCCACTGACTCGCCCAACCTCGGCGTGGTCTACAAGCTGGTCGAGTTGGACGGGCGCGTCACCGCCAAGTTCAGCGAGGACAAACATACGCTGCCTGGCGCCAAGCAGGTGTTTCGATTCGACGGCCACGATGTGCTTGCCTGCTCGTGGGAATGCCTGGGCTGCGGCCACGACGAGCCCCAAGCTCGCGCGCTGCTTCGGCCGGTGATGCTGGAAGGCAAGCTCATCGAGCGCTTGCCGAATGCCGGCGCCGCGCGTCAAACCGCCGCTGAATCCATCCAGCGCTTGCCCACCGCCATTCGGAGCTTGTTCGATACCGACCAGCATTATCGCGTGGAGTACAGTTCCGAGCTGACGGCTTTGTACGAGAAGGCGCAGAATGAAAACAGTCTTCTTCGACATCGATTCGCAGATTGATTTCGTCTATCCGGCCGGTGCGCTGTATGTGCCGGGCGCGGAGCTTATCGTTCCCGTTATCGCCGAGCTGAATCGCCGGGCGCCGCTGGTAATCTCGACCATGGATGCGCACTCGGAAGACGATCCTGAATTTCACCTATACCCACATCACTGCGTCGTGTGCACCACCGGCCAGCAGAAGCCATCCGTTACTTTGCGAGAGAAACGGGCGGTGATACCGGCCCGTCTCGACGGCCTGCAGCAATTGATTGTTGAAAAACAGAAACTGGATTGCTTCACCAACCCCAATCTGATGCCGCTGCTGGCTGAACTCAACGCGGATCGCTACGTGGTCTACGGCGTGGTCACTGAGATTTGCGTGCGCCTCGCCGCGTTCGGATTGCTGAAGACGGGCAAGCGGGTGGATCTGGTGACGGATGCGGTGAAGGCGCTCGATGAATTGGCCGCGAAGAAGATGTTCGACGAATTCACCGCATCAGGCGGGCGATTGACTGTGTCTGACGCAATCCTGGGCGCAGACGTATAATCGATTAGGAATTTCCAATGTCCGGCTCACGAATTCTCCTGCTTGGCCTGTTGGCGCTCACGCTCTTTGGCCAGAGTGAGGACAATGCGGTCCCCAATCCTAACGCGGCGATTGATCGGGCGGTTCGGGGAATAGCTCAGCGAAGTCTCACGGCGTCTGGTTTCGCGCTTTTGCCTCGTCCGCTTCCGCCACCACCTTTGTCTGGCAGATCGACCAACTGCGTCGTCCCGCTACGGGAGATGCCGATCCTGGCGGACAAGAACTTCGTCATCGGTCAACTAAGCCCGCCGAAGAATTTTAGAGACAATATGGCAGCTGCTCAGAGGCTGCTGTCTGCCTGTGCGCCCAGGGAATAGCAAGTTCTCAATCTGCCGATGTAGGCCTGTCGTTGTCAGGCGTGCCATTCCAGCGCTCCGTTGTTTTGCCGATTCCCCACTCGCCCCTGCCGCTGCATGTATTCCAAGTGGGCCAGCACCTCAAAAATCGCGAAGTGATGATTGATCGGTGATAAAGACCTGCGCCACAGGTCCCCGACCATGCTGTACACGGTGCGAGGCGATTGCCGCACCAGGTCGAAGATCTCATCGCACCGCTGGCGATGATGCCCGATCGTCTCTGCGATCCACGCGCGATGTCCGGAGAACGGCTCGCCGTGGCCGGGGAAGATCAGATCGATATCCAACGCGGCCAGCCGTTCGAGCGAATCCAGAAACTCCGCCAGCATGTCGCGGTCCGGATGCCAGGCGATGTTCGGTGTGATGCCGGGCAGGATCTGATCGCCGGCAAAAAGCAACTTCCGCTCTGGAGAATGTAAGCACACATGGCCGGGAGAATGGCCGGACGTCCAGCAGACCACCAGGCGTCCAATCGCGGTTTGAAACTCTTCGCCTCCGGCAAGCAGCCGGTCCGGCTTCAGCTCATGAAAATTCTTCCGAATATGAGCGAAGTGCGCCTCCATTTTAGCTTCGAGCGCTTCGGGCACCCCGGCTTGACTGTAAGCTTCCACCAGCCAAGGAAGCCGCTGCCCGCCTTCTCTCACCATCTTGAGATGCTCAGCTTCGGCCTGGTGCATCGCCAGCTCGGCGCCAGTCAGCTCTAATAGACGGGCCGCCATTCCCATGTGGTCCGGATGCATGTGCGTCAGCAGGATCTGCCGGATTTCGCTCCACCTTATTTCGCGCTGCTGCAGCGCGCCGCGCAATGTTTCAAAGGCCGAATCCGTTTCCATGCCGCAATCGATCAGCAGCCAACCGGTCTCCAGCTTCACCAGGTGGATGTTGACGGATTCCAGCTCGAACGGCAGAGGAAGCGCAAGCGATAAAACGGCGGGATAGACCTCGCGGAGTTCGGCCAATCTACACCGCGTCCGAGGCGTGGTAGGAGCTGCGCACCAGAGGACCGGCTTCGACATGCGAGAATCCCATTTCGTAGCCCTGCCGTTTGAAATCGTCGAATTCGCCTTGCGGAACGTAGCGAATGATCGGCAGATGCTTCTGCGACGGCCGCAAATATTGGCCCAGCGTCAGGATGTCGACACCGTGCGCTCGAAGATCTCGCATCACTTGCAACGCTTCAGCGTTGTTCTCGCCGAGGCCCAGCATCAATCCCGACTTGGTGGGCGCGAACGGCCGCACGCGCTTGGCATAGGCCAGCATGTCGAGCGAACGTTCATAACGAGCGCCC
>DATHOT010000336.1:0-45684 GCA_035484655.1 Bryobacteraceae bacterium
GAGCGAATTGAGCCTGTTGACCACCATGGAGGCGCGGGTGGAGCGCTCCTCGCACATGCTCACGGAAATGACCAGCAGCGTGGGCATCACGGCCGCCATCCCGACCTCCAGCCAGACGCTGGACCAGGTGGAACTGATTGGCCTGTCCGACCAGCGGGTCCTCATGGTAGTGGTCACTCGCGACCGCATGGTGCGCAATCGCGTGGTGTCGCTGAGCGAACCCGTTTCCCAAGACGAGCTGGGCTCAATCCGAAATTATCTGAATCGTAACTTCAGCGGGTGGACCCTGTCGGCGATCCACACCGAATTGAAACACCGGATCGAGCAGCAGAGCGCGGCCTATGACGAATTGCTGAAGAAGCTGACGCTACTTTATTCCAAGGGCTTGTTGGACATCGACATCGCGCCTGAAGTGCACTTGGAAGGCGCCAGCAACCTGGTCGGGCTGGATCTGCATCTGACCCGCGAGAAGCTGCGCGAGCTTTTTCACACGCTCGAAGAGAAGAAAAGGATTTTGCATCTGCTGGACCGCTTCCTCGAACAGCCGGCGGGCGAACTGGCGATTCACGTGGGCCTCGGCGACGTGCACTCCAGCATGCGAGAACTTTCGCTGATCGGAGTTTCGATTCCGCTGGCGGGCGGCGTGTCCGCCAAGATCGCCGTACTCGGGTCTATGCGGATGAACTACGGAAAAGTGATGTCGGCGGTTTATCACGTAGGGCAGGCGTTCCGGGGTCTGCCGGAATAGCAGTGCCAGTCGTGGCTGCTGGCCGCAACAATAAACTGCCCGAGATTACAAACGGCCGAGATAAACTGGCTGCGCGAGATAAACTGAAGGTATGAATCCGAAAGAGCCCTTTGCCGATTCCAGCGAATCCAGCCAATCCTCCGGAGTGGTCGATCCTCCCGGCGGCCACGCGTCGGCATTGGAAGCGGTGACGGCCGAGCGCGACCGTCTGCTCGAGGAGAAGAACGATCTCATGGATCGCCTGCTGCGGCGGCAGGCCGAGTTCGACAATTTCCGCCGCCGGGCGGAGCGCGATCGGGCTGACGTGCTCGAATTCGCCAATACGGAGACGGTTCGCTCGATCCTGCCGATTCTGGATGATTTCGAGCGGGCGCTGAAGGTGGAGTGTAGCGGCAAGGAATATGCCCGCGGAATGGAATTGATCTACCAGCGGCTATCGGATGCACTAAAGAAGTTAGGGCTGGAGCCGATTAGTGCGAAGGGGCTGAAATTCGACCCCAACCTGCATCATGCGGTCGACATGCTGGAGACCGACGACGTGGAAGATCATACGGTGCTTGATGAATACCAGCCCGGGTACAATTTCCGGGGACGTCTGCTGCGCCCGGCCATGGTAAAGGTAGCAGTGAAAAAACAATGAACGCCACCAAGCGCGACTATTACGAGGTCTTGGGAGTCAAGCGCGATGTCGATATCTCGGGCTTGAAGAACGCTTACCGCGAGTTGGCCAAGAAATATCATCCCGACCGGAATTCGGAAGAAGACGCGGAGGAGAAGTTCAAGGAGGCCTCCGAGGCCTATAGCATCCTCAGCGATCCTCAGAAGCGAGCGGCGTATGACCGATATGGCCACCAGGGGCTGCAGGGCTTGGGAGGCAGCCAAGGCTTCGATCCCAACTCCTTCACCGACTTCAGCGACATCCTGGGCGATCTGTTTGGATTCGGCGATCTGTTCGGCGGCGCCGGAAGGCGTGGCGGTGGACGCGGCCGCTCGCAACGCGGTGAAGACCTGCGCTACGATCTTGAAATCAATCTCGAAGACGCCATTCGGGGGCTGAGCGTGGATATACAGGTTCCCCGCATGGAAGGCTGTACGCGTTGCCAGGGCACCGGCGCCGAGAAAAATGACGGACTGGTCACGTGCCCCATGTGCCATGGGCGCGGCGAAGTGATCTACCAGCAGAGCTTCCTGCAGATCCGCCGCACCTGCGGGCAGTGCGGAGGACGGGGCCAGATTATTCGCCGGCCGTGCACACAGTGCCGCGGCGAGCGTTATGTCCGGACGGAACGAAAACTGAAGGTCAATATTCCGGCCGGGGTCGACACCGGCACGCGGCTTCGATTAGGCAATGAAGGGCAGCCGGGCGGCAGCGGCGGGCCGGCGGGCGACCTTTACGTGGTCGTCAAAATCAAAGAGCACCCGATCTTCGAACGGTCGGGGGATGACCTGCACTGCACCGTCCCGGTCAATATCGCGCAGGCGGCGCTCGGTACCGAAGTGAACCTGCTGACCTTCGATGGCCTGGAGACGGTCAAAGTCCCGGAAGCCTCGCAAACCGGGTCACGCGTCCGGCTCAAGAACCTGGGCGTCCCCCGGCTGCAGGGCACCGGGCGTGGCGACCTGTTCGTGCACGTCGATGTTCGGATTCCTAATAAGCTCACCCGCGAGCAACGAAAACTTTTTGAACAGCTCCGCGAGACGCTGCCGGTGGAAAATGAGCCTCATGAAAAAGGGATCATCGATCGCGTCAAAGATTACTTCATGTAGTTGAATTCAGCCGCTTGGGTTCAATCTGCCGGTCCGCTCCATCCACGCGCGGAACATTCGCGTGAAGGCTTGGACCTCGGGCGATTCCCACAGTTCTTCGACCGTGCACCGCATCTTTCGGCGCCAGTTGGGATACTCGGACGTGCTACCCGGGAGATTCTGCTGCTCGGTCTCCTTTAGAAGATCTTCCTGATTCAAAACCATCAGCATGGATGGCGTGGATGCCAGGAATCCTACCACGGCATTGTGTAGCTCGCCGGTCAGTTCCGGAATATCGCTAGCGTTTCGCTGAAACCAGTCCGGCAGCAGCTTCAGCTCGGTGAGAACGTCCAGCATCTTCTGTTTTTCCCGCGCGCGCTCGGCCAGCATCTGGCGATAGGTTGCGTCGTCGGGTAGCAGTCCCGCGCTACGGCGCGCTTCAATGTCGCGTCCCAGCCAGAATCCGGCCAGGGTCGGCAAGTCGTGCGTGGTCGCCGACGCCAGCGCTTCGCGAGGATATTCGCCCGGCTTGCGCATGCGGCCGCTCGGGTCCTGCTCGAAGTACAGCAGACGGTAGCTTAGAATTCCGAAACGGTGCAGTGCCTCCCTGACTTGGTCGGGCACCGTGCCCAGATCCTCACCAACGATCAGCACTTTGTTCCGAACGCTTTCGAGCGCCAGGATGGGGAGCAAGTCGTTATGGCGGTCGCGCACGTAAGTTCCTTCCAAAGCTTCCATGCCGTCCGGAATCCAGAAAAGCCGGAAGAAGCGCATGACGTGATCGATCCGGAGCGCTCCCCCATGACGCAGGTTCTTACGGATTGACTCGGCGAATAACTGATAGCCGTCTTGATAATGCCGTTCGGCATTCGGTGGAGGGAAGGCCCAATCCTGGCCTTTAGGCGAGAAGCCATCCGGAGGTGAGCCGACCCGGGATCCGGAAACGAAGAAGGAGCGGTGCGCCCACAAGTCGGCGCCGAAGCGATCGGTAGCGAGCGCCAAGTCGTGATAGAGTCCTACGCTCAGGCCGCGCTGGCGGGCCTCCTGTTGGGCCGCTTCGAATTGTTGATCGAGCTGCCACTGGACGTATTTGTAAAACAGAACGCGGCGCCGATGCTTTTGAGCAAACTCCCCGGTCGCGGCCGAATCCGGATCCTGATATCGTTCCGGCCAGGAGCGCCAATTCCAGACCTCCGGGCATTGCTTGTGAATGGCCTCATCCAGCGCCGAGTGAACCGCGAAGCGATGGAGCAGATCGCCTTCGCGCTCGATGTACTCGTGAAGCTGGCGGGCGCGCGCTGTGTCTCGCGCCCACTCCTTCAGGAAAACACGAAACAGCAATCTCAAAAAGCGAAGCTTCAGGCGATACACGCGCTCATATTCGACCATTTCGGCGGCGCGCAGTTCCCGAATCTCAGCTTGCACGGCTGGAGAGTTGAGCAGAGCGCCGGCTCTGGGGGAGGACCGGAATTCTTCAATCCGCTCCAGGTCGAGATATATCGGGTTACGGTAAAAGACCGAATTTGGCAGATACGGGCTGGTATTATACGGCTGACGGTTGGGGATGGCGTGCAGCGGATTCAGAGCGACGAAGCTCGCGCCAGTTTGCCCGGCCACCCACCCGATGAACGCCTGGAGATCGGTGGTGTCGCCGCATCCCCAATTCCGCCGCGACCGCAGGCCATATAGGCTGATAGCAATCCCCGCGGCGCGGCCGGATTCGAGCCACGGCGGCAGATAGGCGCGGGGAGGACAGAGGATCAGCCGGACCGGCCCGGAAACTTGGCCGCCGATTTCAATCGAAAGTTCGTGATAGCCGAGTGGGAGGTGGTCCGGTAGCACGAAACTCTTGCGGATGAAATTCCCACCTCGCAGAGACATTTCCTGTGCAACCGGGAGATCACCGAGCGAGCAACGAATCTCCAACGCATTCCCCTGCTCCGTTCGAAGTCTGATTACGGCGGCGAGGTAAGCCTGTTCAGCCGGGAGAGAGAGAGGGACCAACAGCGGCTGGTTGTCTTTAATTAAGACCAAAGCTGAAGGAAGGGCGCGCTGCCATTCACGCCAGGTGCGTTCTTCGAGAGAATTTTCCAGGGATGCCGGCGTCTTCGCATCCACGCCCAGCGATTCGAGGATCGCCTGCTGTGTGCGTTGCGAAGCCTGATGCTGCTTTCCCCACACGTCCCAATATTCGATTTCAAGGCCGCAAGCTTCAGCCGCTCGCGAAGTAAGCTGGGGACGATCGGCGCGGTCCGCATTCGGAGTGACTTCGGGAATCTCCCCCATGTGATAATAGGATCGTGGACGAAGAAGCCAAGTTTCAACCCAGTCTTCCGAGCGAGCTTTTCGCCCGTATCGACAACGAAGACGCGGTGGATGGTTCCGAAGGCATTATAACAACGACGCTCGATAAAGCCATCAACTGGGGGCGCAAGAACTCGATCTGGCCGATGTCGTTCGGGCTGGCATGCTGCGCCATTGAGATGATGTCGATGATCGGGTCGCGTTATGATATTTCGCGTTTCGGCGCGGAGGTGATGCGCGGATCGCCGCGGCAGTCGGATCTGATGATCATCGCCGGCCGGGTCTCCAACAAGATGGCCCCCGTGATCCGGCGTTTGTACGAACAGATGCCCGAGCCGAAATGGGTCATTTCAATGGGAGCATGCGCCACTTCCACCGGCGTTTTCAGCAACTACGCGCTGATCCCGGTGAATCAGGTGATTCCGGTGGATGTTTATGTTCCGGGATGCCCACCGCGCCCGGAGCAGTTGATTTACTCGATCATGCTGCTGCAGAAGAAGATCGAGAACGAAAAAGGTACGATCAAGAAGGTTTTGAACCTGGCCTGAGCGGCCGGCGTCCGGGCTATTTTGGAGCTTTCCGTGGGCTCCGCTCAAACTTTTTCATTCGTCACCGATAAGCTTAATACAAAGGCATTTGTAGCTTTTCGGAAAGGTTTGAGATGCTAATATCTTCTACCAACCAGGGTATCGACCTGCTGCCGCGGGCTGCGCAAGTTCCGGCCGCCGAAAAAGTCCAGCGCCGGCAACTGATGCAGGCAGCCAAGACCGTGAACGAAAGCGGAATCTTTGGCAATAACCAGATCGTGTTCGCTGTGGATAGCGCTACTCACAGGCCTGTTATTCGGATAGAGGATCGGGACACACACGAAGTTATACAACAACTGCCTCCCGAATACGTCCTGGAATTGGCCCAAAACCTGGGCCCGGGTTCGAAGATAATGCCGCCCTCCGTCGATAGGTAAATCAGAATGCGCACCAATCGCTATCAAAATTACATTGAAGAAGAAATACTCACGGCGGGTCCGATCCGGTTGATTCAGCTGCTCTATCGCGGGGCTTTGGATTCGATCACGTCAGCCCGGCGCTATCTGAAGTTGGGAGACATTCGCGCCCGATCGCGCGCGATCAGCAGGGCCATGACGATCGTGACCGAGCTTTCGATGTCGCTCGATCACACCGCCGGGGGCGAACTAAGTAAGAATCTCGCTGAGCTGTACGCTTATACCCAGACGCTGCTGATTCAGGCCAACGTGAAACAATCGGATCCGCCACTGGAAGAAGCCGAGCGTCTATTATCCACGTTGCTGGACGGATGGCAGTCTTGTTTGCCACCTGAGAACCAAACCGGCGAGAATACGGCAAGCACTCCCCACGAGCCGGTAAGTTGCGCCTATTAGTGCTTATTCGCTGGGGGCAGTCGATGTGGTGCTGGGGGTCGCTGATGTGGTGGGCGTGACTGATGAGGTGTGGTGGTCGATAATGGCCTTCGCCACTGCTTCAGCAGGCACTTCGTACTTGCCGGATTGTACTAACAGGCGAAGCTGCTCCAGTCGCTGTGGATCGCCTGCAGAAAGCGCCTGGGCCATCTGAGAGACCTGAGCTTGATCGGCGCCACGAGCGGCTTTCGAATCATTTTCTGGCGCGCGCGCGTCGGCGGCGTGCTCTGTTTTGCCCGTGTCCTGCGTGAGCGGGACGCGATTGAGATCATCGATCCGCATTCTTAGCCAATCCTGTCACTACCATCTTAGCGATTCCGAACCCTCCGCTGTTGGCCAAGGCCTGAGCGAACTGTTGCTCCCCCAGCTCGAGCATGGTCGAGTTCGCATCGCTGTCATCACTGCCGTCGGCGGTAAGACCGCCTCCGGATGCTTCTCGCGCCGATTTCAGCATTTGGGCCAGCAGCAAAGCCTCGAAGTCCTTCGCCGCTTGCTGAATCCTTGCGGGAGTCTCCTTCTTCGCCGAGCCGGCCGGGAGGCCTCTTGGAATGATAGGAGCAGAGAGTACCGATTGCATCGACATATTTAGATAACCTCCAGTTCCGCTTCGAGCGCGCCGGCTGCCTTAAGATTCTGCAGAATCGCTATGATGTCGCGCGGCGTGGATCCAATGGCTGTCAGCGCGCGCACCAGCTCCTCGACGCTGGCCCCTTGCTTGAGCAGGATATTCCGGGCCTTCTCTTCTTTGGCTGTCACCGTGGTTTGCGGCGTGACCGTGGTCTGGCCGGACGAGAGCGCCTCCGGCTGGGAGGTATTTAAAATGGTTTGGATTTCTACCGTCAACGTGCCATGCAGGATAGCCACGGGAGCGATGCGTACGTCCTTGCCCATCACGATCGTGCCGGTGCGTTCGTTAATTACGATCTTGGCGGGCCGGTCCGCTTCCACCATAAGGTTTTCGATCTCTCCTAGAAATTCGACCACATTTGTTTTGTAAACCGCGGGCGTGTCCACTGAGATCAAGGCGGAATTCTCCGCCCGAGCCGGTTCAGTGCCATCGCTGCCGAACTTCTTGTTGATGGCGATCGAGATCCGGGCTGCCGTGGTGTAGTCGGCCTGCCGCAGCTGGAGCCGAATTCGCCCTCCGGGCTCAACCGACGGCGCCAGTTTCTCCACGATGGCTCCGTTAGGAATTCGCCCCGCGGTAGGATGATTCACGGTTTGACTAGTGCCACCCCGGCCTGCCAAAAAGCCGCCTGTCACTACCGACCCTTGTCCCGCCGCATAGACCAGGCCATCCGGCCCCTTCATGGGTGTAAGAATCAAAACGCCTCCCCGCAGGTTGGTAGAATCACCAATCGCAGCCACGGAAATATCGATTCGAATTCCTGGTTGAGCGAAGGGGGGCAAATCGGCGGTCACCAACACGGCCGCCGTGTTTTTGACTAGAATCGCAGTGGGATTGACCTGAACGCCCATGCGCGCCAGCAGGTTTGTGAGGCTTTGGGCGGAGAAAACGGTTTGCGTCTTGTCCCCTGTCCCGTTGAGGCCCACCACCATTCCGTATCCGACCAACTGGTTGTCACGAACGCCTTCAATGGACACCAGGTCCTTGAGACGGGTTCCGCTGGGCGCCCCGCAAAGTGGCGCCAACGCAAGCAAGCAGATGGAGGATCGCAAGTTCATAGATCAGAATGGAAGCAGCCCGAGCAGGATTCTGTACAAGAAGAAGGGCCGCTTGACGGCATCGTTCACCACACCCTTTCCATTCACCAGGATCTCCATCCGCGCCACGCGGTCCGAAGGGATCGAGTTGACCGGACTCAGATCGTCGGGCCGGATGATACCCCGCACGATGATAATCTGTTTTTCGGAGTTCACGGCGATCTCCTTCTGGCCCTGGACCACCAGATTGCCGTTCGGCAATACAGCGGTAACTTCGGCGGTTACGGTGGCGGTAAGGGTGGTCCCGCGCGACGTCGTTCCAGTCCCTTGCAGCTGTTGATTGTTGCTTGCGTTCGCGAGGTTCGCCAGCGCACCACTGGCGCTCTTGGGCCCAAATAAAGACGTGACCGACGCGGCAACGCTCGATTTCCTGGAGGTGCTCGTCACACCCGTCGAAACGGCCGAGGCCTTATCCGACACAAGGATCGTGACCAGATCGTAAGTTTGGCTGGCGCGCACGTCGCGAAAGCCATCCGCTAAGCGGCCGCCGGCGCTGTACAAAGAGCCCGGCGACGCAGTGGAAGATTGCAGCGACTTGCGGTTGACTTCCTGGACATATTGTTCGAGCGAAATCTTTTCTGGCGGCGCCGGTTTCTTTTTCGGGGCCGCCATCACAAGCAGCGGGAACAGGCCGAGCGCGGCCAACGGATATACGTTCATGTCAAGCTCCAGACGACGACCGCACCGTTGCTTTTCCTTTTTCCTCGACCAGGGCGCGGAAGTTTTTCCCGGTCGAAGGATTGTGCAACAGGATGCTTTCGCCCTTATTCCCGGAGGACTGCGCAATGGCATCCAGCGTCAACGTTGCTAAGCCATCTACGACTTTTACGCGCACCCTGTCACCCCGGGATATCTCGGCCGGTTCGATGAGCGCGCCGAGTGCAAATTTCTGGCCGGCCGGAATGTTCCGGCGAGTAATTTTGCCGATGATCGTTTCGGGAGACTGAATCGACAAAGGCGTAAATGGAAACTGGCGTCCATGTACTTCTTTGACCTGAGTGGCCTTGATTACGGTCCCCGCTCGAATGTCTTCAGCGGCGACCAGGGTGGCAGACGCGACACTAACCTTGACCTTGGCCCAGACGGGCAACGTGCTTTGGGCGTCATAGTGCAGCGAACCGCGCCATATCACTGGGCTTTCCGAATCTTTTCCTAACGGTCGTCCTAAATTCACCGTCTTGAACTCCAGCCGGCCAGGCGGCAGCGGCTCCAGGTTAAATTCAACCACCTCCAGTTCGACGTCTGTCCCGCCGATGGCCGACTGAAGAGCTGCTCTCATTTCTTCGGGCGAGATGGGCCGCACCGCTCGTTCCACGCAAATGCTGGAGACGACACTTCCGCTTAGGTCGAGTCCGTGCTTCTGCGCAATGAGAACAAGCTGTCTTGCGGACAGAATCCGCTGCACGCCGGGCCGGGGCGCAAACCCAATCGCCGTCTCGGGATTGAGTTCCCGTAGTAGCGGGGAAGCGTCGCGGAGGTCGCGTGCCAAGATTCTGTCTGAGGCCACGGCCACACAACCGGCATGCGTCACAGCGGCAAAAATAAATGCGATCAAGATCGTTCTCATGTCGTGACGTTATTGATCATTTGGTACATTTCATCGGCGGTCTTCACCACTTTGGAGTTGGCCTCATAAGCGCGCTGGCTGACGATCAGGTTGATGAACTCCTCGACCACGCTGACGTTGGAGCCTTCCACGTAACCTTGCATCAAAGTGCCTACCCCTTCCTGACCGCCGGGAATCCCGGCCGTAGCGACGCCCGACGCATCGGTCGGCATAAACAGATTCTGTCCGATGGCGTTTAGGCCCCCGGGGTTAGCAAAATTCGCAAGTTGGATCTGCCCTGCCACCTGTCCGGCAGTTTGGCCTGGCTGGGTATAGCTAACCGTCCCGTCGGATGCGATAGTAATGGATTGGGCCTGCGGTGGGATTGTGATTTGAGGCTGCAGGGGGTTTCCATTGGCGGTCACGACGTTGCCGTTGAGATCCAGCTGGAATCCCCCATCCCGCGTGTAGGCAAGTTCGCCGTTTGGTTGCAGGATCTGAAAGAAGCCTTTGCCCTGAATAACGAGATCCAGCGGGTTGTCAGTCTGCTGAAAATTACCCTGGGAAAAAATGATTTCGTTGGATGCCGGACGAGTTCCCAGCCCCAACTGCAGACCACTGGGCACGATGGTTTGGGCGCCGGCCGCCGCACCCGGCTGCACGTAGTTTTGGTAGATCAAGTCCTGGAACTGCGTGCGCCGCATCTTGAAACCATTAGTGTTGGAATTGGCCAGATTATTAGCGATATTGTCGACGCTCATCTGCTCGGCAGCCATTCCGCTGGCAGCGCTATAGAGTGCTCGAATCATTATTTAATCCTCAAAAACATTTAATCCTCAAAAACATTTAATCCTCAAAAGCATTTTGTCCTCAAAGCTCCTCGATCTCGCTTGGTCCTCAAATTCTTGTTCACACGTCCGGTCGTTTCTAACATTATTGGGCCACCTTCGCGACGTCTTGCAGCGCGCGCAGGTTCATGTCCGCGCCAATAGCCAGCGCCTTCTGCAACGCTTCGAACTGCCGCATAATATTCACCAGCCGGACTGCGGATTCAGCCGGCTGAGAGTTGGCCGCTTCGATCATTCCCTGGCGGATCTCGGGCTGCGGCGCCGGGGCCATCGTGGACAGGTCCGTCCGGAAGTAATTGTTGCCGCGCTTGGCCAACACCGCCGGATCGGAGAAGTTCACTACCGCGATCTGCGCCACATCCTGTCCGTCCTGCCGGACGGTTCCATCGGAACCGATCTCCACGGGTCGGGTGCTATCCAGAAGAATCGGGTTGCCATCCTGGCCTTGAATTTTGTCGCCGTCCTGCGTGGTGATCTCGCCCCGCAGCGAAAGACGGAAGCTGCCATCGCGCGTGAACGCCGGGCCGTTGGCCGATTGGACGACAAAAAAACCCTGGCCGTTGAGCGCAAGATCCAGCGCGTTGCCGGTGGACGTTAGCGAACCTTGGGAGAAGTCAGTCCACTGGCGTTCTACCACTGGAAGAATGGCGGGAGTAGTGCCGGCGGGAGAATCGGCCGCCTCCGCCGAGAGATACACACCGTAAAACTCGTGATCGGCTTTGAAACCGGGTGCCGAAGAGTTAGCGATATTGTTGGCGAGCATATCCAGGCTTTCGAGCCGCGCTCGAATTCCACTGGCTGCCGCGCTGGTAAGTGGATCCATAACGAAGTGGTTATCCGCGCCTGTGAGAGCAATTCACGGGCCGCGGCTCCAGTACTCCAACTCCTGCCAAGTCAGCCGATGAGAGCCTCATGGACGGAATCTAACCTGGCAAAAAAGTGTCAGAACGGGACCGGTGCCATTTCTGTATCGCAACCACCAGCGCTAAACGCCTGAGCGTGCGAGAAGCGCGCGTGGCCCGCCACATGCTTTTGAGAAGAGCGTGAAGATCGTCCGCGCAATACTCGCTCCCACGACTTTGATCGCCCCCGGCCGGAGTTTCGGGACCGCGGGCATTTCGCTTCGCGGTGGCGCTGCCAGCGACTTGACCGCCTTTCTATCCTTAGTGACTGGTTTTCTAGAAAAGAATCCCACTGCGACGTTGGGCCGGATTATGCCGTTACCTTTCAATCCCTCAGACGCAGCCCGAGCCAGCGTGAGCAAAGACAAAAGCAAAGATCTAACCAGTGGCTTAAACAAAGATACAGAAGGCGGCTTGAATAAAGATTCAAAGAACGGCAAGAAAGAAGAATCGCTTGCTCTGCCGCAGCCGGAGCGTCCCCTTCCAACAGCGCTGGCTTTCCCCGCGAAGACGCCGGTCGCTATCGGGTTTCCAACTCCGCAGCCCGGCTTGGCAGGATGGGGTGAGCAGTCCAGCTGGAGTCAAAACGTCAACACCGGAGGCTCCGCGCAACATCCCGAAATTGCACTGCATCCTTTGGTCACAGCACTTCCTGCTCTACCAGCTGTCGCGGGCGTTGTGGCATTCGCTCTTCGTTTGAGTCCGAGCAGTCCGGACACCATCAATACTCTATACGCTGTTATCCCGGCAATGCCACTCGCCGTGGGGAGTTCGGCCCGGGTAGCCAGCCTGGAGCTGGCACAGACGGCGCTGCCCGCCTCAAAAGAAGCCATTGCCAGCTCAATTCCGTTGTGCACCGAAGTGGGCCCAAAACCGCCTCCAGAGCGGGCTGAACGAACTTCGGGGCCTTTGCCGATTTCCAATCCGGCGTCAGTCCCGAAAAACACCGAAGACCCAAGCGCACGGTCTTGGCCCCTGTCACCGCCGCAGAGCCCGGAAAACATCGCGCCGGCGTTACCCCCGAACTCGAGCGTGACAGCGGGCACAACGCCTACATCGGAACCGAGCGTGGTCGCAGCAGTTCCGGCGTACCCTCCGGTTCATCAGGCGGGCGCAGCGGGGAAGACAGATAACATCCTGGCCATAACTCGCCGCCTGCCTGCACCTAGCCCAGAAGTGGAATCGGGCATGTCCCCGACGGAGCCCAAGCAAGCCAAGGTGGAGCCCTCGGCCAAACCGGGATTTCAGGAACCTCCGCGCAGCGACCGCCATGTTGAAGCAAGTGGGAAAGCTCTAGCAGTTCTGGCCTGGCCGTCAGACGCGGGTGGCGCACCAGACACCCGCAGCACTCCGGGCACGGACGCCGGCCCCACGCCAGCCGACGACTCCGCCGCACCGAAGGTTGCTTCAGAGCCTGAAATAAAGGTGGGCATTGCGCCACCTGTTACTCGACAGATTTCGTTGAATCTGTCAACCAACGACTCCACTCAAGTGAATATCGGCTTCACCGAGAGAGCGGGCAAAGTTCTGGTCGCGGTCCGGACCCCAGACCACGAGCTGGCGCAGTCTCTCCGGACGGATCTGGGAAATCTGGTCGGCAGGTTGGAAGCCAAAGGATTCAAAACGGAAACCTGGACACCCGCGTTATCCCACGCAGCAGAGGGCACCCCCGCACAATTTTCCAATTCGAATACAGGCTTTAACCAACCGCAACATTCCGGCCCCGGGAGCGGGGGCGGGCAGCAGCGCCAGGGGCAAAACGGTTCGACTCAGAGGCAAAAAGCACGCTGGGCCGCTCAATTGAAGAAGACAATTTCAGCGGACGAAGACAGGAGTGAAAGGTAATGACTATCAGGGCAATCAATGTCCCAGAAGCTTCCACGTCCATCCCGGCTACATCTCAGCCGCCTACTTCCACAGCGGGTGCACTCGTCAGCGAGCAAACTTTTCTGCAGCTGCTGGTCGCCCAGTTGAAGAACCAGGATCCGACGCAACCGCAAGACGGAACTCAGTTCGTAGCCCAGCTGGCGCAGTTCAGTTCGCTCGAACAAGAGATCCAAATGCGGCAAGATCTGGACACTTTGGCCGCCACGACCGCCACCAAGACCGCCGGCACTTAGGCGATATCACGACATAAGGAGACTTCATGTTTGCATCGTTCTCAACAGCACTTTCAGCGCTCTCAGCCGAATCTACCGCCATTTCCGTGGTGGGAAACAATCTCGCGAATCTCAATACAACGGGTTTCAAAGCCAGCACGGTTTCTTTCCACGATCTTGTGACGGAGTCACTCGGCGCGGGCCTCGGCGAGACCCAGGTAGGGTTCGGCGTCGGCGCACCAACCACCTTTCGGCAATTCACTCAAGGCGCAATTCAGACGACGGGGGGAACACTGGACGCCGCGATCCAGGGAGACGGTTTCTTCGTGGTCCAGGGACTCAATCAAACCACTGAATATACAAGGGGCGGCAACTTCGAGGTCGACAAGAACGGAAACCTGATTACTGCCACAGGCGAAGGAGTGGAAGGCTGGACCACGGCCAACGGCGTGCTCAATACTAACGCGCCTCCGAGCAACATCACCATCCCGGTCGGCACCGTGCAAGCTCCGGTCGCCACCCAGAATATGTCTTTCGATATGAACCTGAACGCCGCGGGTGTCCCGGGAACCGCGACCGGCACCTTTGCGACATCGGTCACAGTGTTTGACTCCCTGGGCAATTCGCACGTCGTCACCGCAACCTTCACCGAGGACCCCACCACAGCGGGCCAGTGGAATTACTCCATCAGCGTTCCCGACGGGGACTTGCAGACTCCTCCTTTCACACCATTGACCGGCAGCATCAACTTTAATTCGAACGGGGTGCTGACTACGCCCACCTCGGCGGATCCTTCGCCGCAATTGCAGGTCACGGGTCTCAAGGATGGCGCCTCGGACATGACCATCAACTGGAACCTATTCAACGGCACGTCTCCACGTCTCACGCAGTATGCGCAGCCGTCGTCCATATCGGCAGTCGGGCAGGACGGGTCTCCACCGGCACAATTGGTGAACGTCGCGATCGCCGCCGGCGGACAACTTCTGGCCCAATATTCAAACGGACAGCAGAGCGTAGTGGGCCAGCTTGCCATGGCTACTATTCGAAATCCCGAATCCTTGCTTTCGGTAGGGAACAACAACTATCAGGCCAGCTCCCTTTCGGCGCTTCCGGCCGTGGGTCTGCCTGGTACCGGCGGTCGTGGGACAGTGCAGGGAGGCGCCGTGGAGTCATCTACCGTGGACATTGCGACAGAATTCACCAACCTGATCGTCTTTCAACGGGGCTACGAAGCCAACTCTAAAGTCATCAACGTTGTGGACCAAATCAGTCAAACCACTACCAACCTGATCCCTAACGCATAGGAGGCGGCAGTGACCCCTCTTCAAGAAATCGCCGATTTGGCCGACGTGACCGTCGACGTGGAAGTGGAGCTGGGCCGAAGAATCATGACCATCGCGCAGATTTTGCAACTAGGAGCGGACAGCGTGATCCGCATGGGACGGTCGGCCGGCGACAACATCGACATTCTGATCGGCGGCGCGCTGGTCGGCTACGGAGAGATCGTAATCATCGAGGATGCGGTAGGGGTACGGATCACGGATTTCAGTCTGGAAGAATGAGCTCGAAAACATGGACGTTATTCGACAATCGCTGGCCATCACGTTTGTTTTTCTGCTGCTTTGGGCGGCGCTGTGGTTTCTCAGAAAGAGACGAGGAGTTACCTCCTCCAGAGGCCGCGCGAACAAGAGACTCATGGAATCCCGGGCCAAGCTTACTCTGAGCGCGCAACACTCCGTGCACCTGGTTCGGATCGAAGATCGCGATCTGGTTCTGGCGGTGCATCCCTCCGGAATCACGCTGCTGTGCGATTTACCGCCCTCTCCGGCCACTCACATTGCAACCGCGGTAGAACTATGAAGCTGGCGCGCTGTATTCTCACTCTCTGGCTGGCCACACCCGGCGTCTTGAGGGCGCAAAGCCCTGGCTCGTTGCTAGGTGTGTCCCTAACACCGTCCAAAGGCTCTGCCAGCCTGGGCGTGCCGATGCAGATCATTCTCGTGCTCACGCTGCTGGCGGTGCTGCCGGCGGTCGTCATGACTGTGACCCCCTTCCTGCGGATCACAGTTGTGCTCCATTTCCTGCGTCAGGCGCTCGGCACCCAGACCACACCTTCCAATCAAGTATTGATCGGGCTATCCCTTTTTCTGACGCTGCTGATCATGCAGCCGGTAGTCTCGGAAATGTATCACAAAGGCTGGGAGCCTCTGGAGCAGGGGAAAGTCCAATGGCAGCAGGCTTTCGATGACGGCTCGCAACCCCTTCGCACTTTTCTCGTCCGCTATGTCCGGGAAAAGGACGTCCGTCTCTTCTTGGAGGTCTCGCATACGCCCGCGCCCGCGCGGCCGTCCGATCTATCGCTCAGCGTTCTGTTGCCAGCCTACGTGCTCTCGGAACTCAAGACCGGTTTTCAGATCGGCGCCGTGTTGTATCTCCCCTTTCTGGTGATCGATCTGGTGGTGGCTTCCGTGACGCTATCGATCGGAATGGTCCAACTGCCGCCGGTGATGCTGTCCGCGCCCTTTAAGATTCTGTTGTTCGTTCTGGTGGATGGCTGGAATCTGGTGGTCGGATCGCTGGTGAGGAGTTTCTATCAAACATGACCCCGGAAATAGCAGTGGAGATCTTTCGACATACTCTCATGGAAACCTTCTGGTTGAGCCTTCCAATACTTTCCATAGGCTTCGTGGTCGGGATCGCGGTCAGCCTGCTCCAGGTTCTAACGTCCATTCAAGACACCAGTTTCGGAGCGGTCCCCCGTCTGGCCGCTTTCCTGTTCGGGCTGCTGCTACTGCTGCCCTGGATGACGGCCAAGCTGGTGGCTTACACCATCCTTATGTTCGGCGATTTCAGCCGTTATGCACGTTGACCTCAGCCTGAATTTTCCCCGGCTCTATGGGTTTCTCCTGGTGCTGGCCCGTGTCTCCGGTGTAATCGTCATGGTTCCGATCCCGGGTGTTTCCGCCGGGACGAATTCGAGCCGCATCATATTGGCATTGGCCCTCACCATTTCGCTATTTCCAGTCTGGCCGGCTCCAGCCGTGGAGGGCCCGGCCGTGGGAATCCTGTTGGGATGGATGCTGTCCGAAGCCGCGTTCGGTCTGACCATGGGCGTAGCTGTCGCATTTCTGCTCGAAGGCGTGCAGATGGCTGCGCAGGTGATTGGCCTGCAGGCCGGCTACTCTTTCGCTTCCACCATTGACCCGGCCACCCAAGCCGACACAACGTCCCTGCAGGTGCTGTCGCAGCTACTGGCCGGATCGCTGTTCTTCGCCTTCGGATTCGATCGGCAGGTGATACGGATTCTCGCCCGGAGCCTGGCATCCATTCCCGGCGGGACTTACGCTGTGAATAGCTCGATCGTCGAAGCCGTCGCGCGCCTGGGTTCGGCCATATTTGTGACCGGACTTCAACTCGCCGCACCGGTACTGGCTCTGATGTTGCTTCTGGATATCGCATTTGCGGTGCTCGGGCGGCTGCAAACACAGTTGCAGCTTCTTTCTCTTTCCTTCTCGATCAAGATGCTGTTGGGATTGTCATTTTTGACCGGCATCCTTCCCTTTTTCCCCGCGGTCTTCGCTAAGTCGGCCGCCGCCACTTTTGAAATGCTTCTTCGTCTGCTGGCCCGTTAAATGGCCGACCAAGGACAAAAATCCGAAAAGCCGACTAAGCGAAAGCTGGACAAGGCCCGGCGCGAAGGCCAATTCCCGGCCAGCCGCGAGTTCCTGGCGGCGCTGCAGTTTCTGACGTTTGTCGTTCTGCTGGGCGCCGGGGCCGCTGGTTTTCTGAATCGAACGCGCGAAATGGCCCGATATTTTCTAGAAGCGGCTTTTCATCTCCAGCTCACGCCGCATAGTGTGACGGGCCTCTATGTACAGTCGGTAGGGCACGTTTTCCAGCCCCTGATGTGGATGGGAGTCTGCCTGACCGGAGTGGCTCTGACGGCCCAATTAGGCAGCACGCGTCTGGGAGTTTCCTTTCAAAAACTGGCGCCCGAGCTGAAGCGGCTGAACCCTCTTGAGAAGATCAAGAACGTCCCGCGCCAAAACGCGGCTTCGTTCATGCAGGCGCTCCTATTCTTGCCCCTCATGGCATTAGCGGTTTACACCATCGCCCAGTCAAACCTGGCAGCTTACGCCGGTCTGGCGCGCGTGAGCATCTGGCCAACGCTCATAGTGATCGGAAGCTCGCTCAATGATCTGCTGTGGAAAGCGGCCTTCCTATTTCTGGCCATTGGCTGCCTCGATTTTCTCCGGGTCTACCGGCGGCACAACAAATCGCTACGCATGAGCAAGCAGGAGGTCCGGGAGGAGCTCAAAGAAACCGAAGGCAATCCCCAGATCAAAGGCCGCATCCGCCGCATTCAGCGCGACCTGGCGCGCCGCAGCATGATGAAGGAGGTTGGCAAGGCCACCGCCGTCATCGTCAATCCCACCCATTACTCGGTGGCTATCCTCTACGACATGGAAAGCATGGCCGCGCCGCGTGTGCTGGCGAAAGGCAAGAACTATCTGGCGCGCCGTATCCGGGAGCTGGCGGTCCTGCATGAAGTACCGATCATCGAGAACGAGCCGTTGGCGCAAGCCTTGTACAAGTCAGCCGAGGTCGGCCAGGAAATCCCGCCGCACCTATATCGAGCGGTGGCGGAAGTGCTGGCCTACATCTTCAAGCTCATGCATCCAAAGAAAAAATAAATGGGGGAAAAATAGATGGCTACCCCGTCCCGGCTGCCCGCCAAGACCCAGCTTCCGGCTGCTCCAGAGGCTGGAAAAAGCGCCGCGGGCGCCGGGAAGACTGGCGGCGGCAAGAGCGCCACCGGCTCCGCTTTGACCATTCCACCTGCCCTGGCCGGCAATTGGATGGAGTTCGGGGTACCGATCGCAGTGTTGGGCATCGTTCTGGCGATGATTGCACCCCTGCCGCCATTCCTGCTGGACATTCTGATCAGCGCCAACATCACAATGTCAGTGATCGTCCTGTTGGTCTCTCTTTACATCACCAAGCCGGTGGATTTCAGCGTCTTTCCCACCACGCTGCTGTTGATGACTCTCTTCCGCCTGGCCCTCAACGTTTCCTCGGCCCGCCTGATCCTGCTCAACGGCAATACCGGCACGTCAGCGGCCGGCGAAGTTATTCAGGCCTTCGGCGCTTTCGTGGTTGGCGGCAATTACATCATTGGCGCGGTGATCTTCCTGGTCTTAATCGCCATTCAGTACGTGGTCATCAACCACGGAGCGGTGCGCATTTCAGAAGTCACGGCGCGCTTCACCCTGGATGCCATGCCCGGCAAGCAAATGTCGGTCGACTCGGACCTCAACGCCGGCCTGATCGATGAGAACGAGGCTCGTGCCCGCCGCAAGATGCTGGCGCGGGAAGCGGAATTCTACGGCGCCATGGACGGAGCGTCGCGCTTCACACAACGGGACGCGGTGGCGGCGATCCTAATCACCGCCATCAACATCATCGCCGGTTTCTTGATCGGCGTGTTGCAACACGGGCTCGACCTCAAGCATGCGCTTGAAACCTATACGGTGCTGACCATCGGTGACGGCCTGGTCACGGTGATTCCTGCCCTGATGATTTCCATTTCGGGAGGCCTGATCATCACCCGTGCCAGTTCGGATACCAAATTGGGTGTGGACTTCCAAAAACAAATCTTCAGCAACCCGCAGCCGCTCATGCTCGCTTCCGGGGTTCTGATCGCGATGGCCGCGCTTCCTGGTCTGCCCAAGATACCCTTCGTCGTTTTAGGCGGCGGGATCGGATTTGTAGCGTGGCGCTTGCGCCAAAAATCTGCCACGACGGAAAAGACCCAGGCGCCCCCGGGACCGGTGCGGGAAAACCTCGAAGCTTTGTTACGTGTGGAGCCGCTGGCTGTTGAAGTCGGCCTCGGTCTGGTGCAAATCGTCGAAGGTGGCCAGAATTCTCCGTTGCTCCGGCGGATCGCCAGCATCCGGCGGCAGTTGGCGACCGAGCTCGGCTATATTGTGCCGCCCGTGCGAGTGACCGACAACCTGACATTGAAGGCGCGTGAATATGTGATCTCGATGAAGGGCGTGGAGCTGGCGCGCTATGAATTGGCGCATGGATGCGAGCTGGCCATTCACGCCGATGACAAGGCCGGCAAGATAGAAGGCCTTCCAACGCGCGAACCTGCCTTTGGAATTCCGGCCGTGTGGATCGCCCCGGAGAACGTCGACAAGGCTCGCCAGGCCGGCTACACCATTGTCGACACCATCAGCGTTCTGGGAACGCACCTGGGCGAGCTGGTCCGCCGCCATGCCTACGAATTGTTCTCACGCCAGGACGCCAAAAGAGTGCTGGATCGAGTCGCCGAAGACAACCCCAAGGTGGTCGAAGATTTGGTTCCAAAATTGCTCTCTCTGGCAGTGGTGCAGAAAGTTCTTCAGAACCTGTTGCGCGAGCGAGTTTCAATTCGAGATGTTGCCAGCATTCTCGAAGCACTCGGAGAAGCCGCACCGGTTACGAAAAATACTATACTCCTCACGGAATATGTTCGACAGGCTATTCGGCGGCAGCTGGCCAAGCCTTTGCTTGATTCCACTGGGGGCTTGTCGGCTTACATCCTCGATCCGGCCATCGAACACCTGGTGGAATCGGCGGTCGAACACGCCGAGAATTCCAGCCACCTGAATCTTGCTCCGCAGCAAATCCGAAATATCCAGGAACGGATTCAGAAGGTCTGTGGCGCACCCGATGCGTCCGTGGTCCTGCTCGCCAGTTCCGGATCGCGGTTTTTTGTGCGTCAAATCGCCGAAAGCGTAGCCCCGAATCTGACCGTACTATCCCATAATGAAATACCTCCCGAGGCTAGGATCATATCGCTGGGCGCGGTGAATTGATGACCATGCGACTGAAATCGTTTTTCGCCGACACCATCGAGGAGGCCATCCAACGGGCCCACCGCGACATGGGTCCGGAAGCGATGTTGGTCAATTCAAAAACCGCTGCGCCCGAGGCCAGGCATCTGGGCGCCTATGAAGTCGTTTGTGCCTCTGACAACGAATCTCGTTCCGGAGGATCGTCCTTTACCACCTCAAGAGTGGAACAGCCGCCGGCGGCGGCGCCGGTTGACAAGTTATCGCAGGAAGTCTCCGAACTGAAACAGCAAATGGAACGTTTGGCGCTGGGCTTGGCCCGTTCGGGCCCAGGCATGGCCGGCATTGCGTCCGACCCGGAACTTTCGAAGATTTTCGCCGCGCTCACCCAAGCCGAGTTGGACGCCGATTTGGCGTACGACGTAGTCGCACAGGTTGGCGCTCCAGCGAGTATTGAAGCGCTGAGATCGGTCCTTAGCCGGCAGGTTCGCATCGACAACCAACTCGGGCGCCCTGGTTCGTCCCCGCGGGCGGTGGCGTTGGTCGGTCCTCCCGGTTCGGGCAAGACCACGACGCTCGTCAAGCTCGCGGCCCGGTACGGCATCACAGCGCGCAGGCCCGCCCAGATTCTGACCCTGGACACATATCGGATCGGCGCCGCCGAAGAGTTGCGTTCTTATGCTTCCATTCTGGGAATCGGTTTCCAGGTTATCGAGACCACCGTGGCGCTGGCGCAAGCCCTCGAGGAGCATCGCCAGAAGGATCTGATCCTGATCGACACTCCTGGCCTGGCCCGCAGCGAAATGGACTGCTTTGCCGATCTGGCACGTTTTCTCTCCACCAGCTCCGGCATCGATACGCACCTGGTGCTTCCGGCTTCCATGCGAACCAGTGACTTGAAACGGGCAGCCGGGCAGTATGCTGCCTTAGAGCCTTCCAAGCTGCTGTTTACCCGCCTGGATGAGACCGAAACATTCGGCCCTCTTCTCAACCAGAGTATCCGCATGGGAAAGCCGGTCTCGTTCCTCTCACGCGGCCGGCGCATTCCCGAGGATTTGGAACCGGCCACCGAAGAAGCGATCCTGGATCTGGTCCTCCAACGTAGCTCCATACGCCAGCCAAAATTCGGAACGGTGGCGGCATGAAAGCTGAAGTCACAGTAAAACAACCTTCCGGTCGTCTCAAAAGGTATCAAACCCGCGACCATGCGGCCGAAGAGCGCGAACGCCTGATTCTCGAACATCTGCCCCAGGTCCGTCTGATCGCCCGGCGCATTCACGAAAGACTGCCGGAAAGCGTCAACCTCGACGACTTGATATCCACCGGAACGTTGGGGCTGATAGCCGCCATCGACCGCTTCGATCCTCGCCATAACGTCAAGCTGAAGACCTACGCCGAATATAAAATCCGCGGCGCTATTCTGGACAGCCTGCGCGGGCTCGACTGGGCGCCGCGCCAGCAGCGCAAGCGCTCCAAAATGATCGAAGCCGCCATTTCGGCCGCCGAGCAACGGCTGCATCGGGCGCCTTCGGAAGAAGAGATCGCCATCGAACTGCACCTGACACTGGACGATTATCACGAGTGGCTGGTGGATATTCGCGGCGTCAATCTCGGAAGCCTGGAAGTCGCTTCGCCCGACGAAGAGAACCGGAGTCTGCTGAAATACATCTCCGACGACGAAGAGAATTGGCCCTCGCGGCTGCTCGAAAGGTCGGAGCTGCAACGCTTGCTCGCCGACGCGATCGACCGGATACCACGCACCGAACGCACCGTCATCACGCTCTATTACCACGAAGAACTGACCTTGCGCGAAATTTCCAAAATAGTGAATCTGCATGAATCCCGCGTCTCGCAATTAAAATCGCAGGCCATCCTCCGGCTCCGCTCCTACGTGGAGAAACGCTGGCCGATGGAGCGGGGCGCGTAGTCATGCCGGACCAAGAGGCGCCTGCTTCCCGTTCCTGGCTGGCGGACGAATGGGCCACGCAAGTGACGCTGGTGATGGAATCCATGACCGGCGAAGCACCCTCGGTGGTGTATGCCCCGCACGAACTTTCCACCGCCGAGATCGACCCTAGCCAGACCGAGATGATCTGGTGGGAGCAGCGCTTCAGCAACGCTCCCGATGCCATGGCTTGGATCGGCGCCGCAACCAAGAGCTGGGAAGAGATCGGAAATCGCGTATTGAAGAGCGCCGGAGTGGACGACGGCGATCAAGAGACGATACGCAGTACCTACCTCGAAATTATTAGTCAGGCCCTTTCGGGCGTTGCCGGGGCCTTATCCAAGCGCACCCGCAAGGAAACCTCGTGTCTGGAGGGCCGGACTACCCCGCCTCAGTCCTCGGCTGACTTGCAAGCCTATTCCTTCGACATCACTCTCGGCGAACAGGCCTTCCCGGTCCTGGGGCTGTTCAGCAAGTCGGTCCAGGATCTCCAGGAAACTCCGCCGGAGAGCAGCCAGCCGAAGGCCCTGGCGCCCCCCTCCAAACCTGCCGCCGAGGAAACCGGAAAATTGCACTCCATTGATCTGCTCCTGGATGTCGAGCTTCCGGTCAGTGTCTCCTTCGGACGCGCCCAACTCCCGTTGAAGGATGTCATTAAACTCACTACCGGCTCCATTATAGAGTTGAACCGTTCGGTGTCTGAGCCGGTGGAAGTGATCGTCAACAACTGCGTTATCGCTCGCGGAGAAGTGGTCGTAGTGGAAGGGAATTTCGGAGTTAGAATACGGCAAGTGATCAGCCGGCAGGAGCGGCTTAGGACGCTAACCTAACCCTCACTATGCTGGAACGATATTTTATCCCCCTCGCGCCTTACGTGCTCCTGGCGGCGGGCTGCGTCTTCGGGCTCTTTTTCCTGCTGTTTTTCGACAGAGAGATTCGCGGTTTGAAATCGCGACTGGCTGGACGGCAAGCCGGAGACAATGCTTCTACGCGCGACCTGAAAGTTCAGCTCGGCGAACTCCACGAGCGTATGCGCGATGCCGAGGAGCGCGCCGGCATTCCGATCGCGCCGCCGTCACCGAGAGCCAGCCTGAATCTCAACAAACGCACTCAGGTGCTGCGCATGTACCGGCGAGGAGAGCGCTCCGAAAATATTGCGGCCTCGTTGAGCGTGCCACGCCGGGAAGTCGAGCTGCTGCTAAAGATCCACTCGCTGGTCCTCCATGGCTCCAGCGAGAAGCCCGGCCACGAACAATTGAAAGAGGCTGAAATTGTACCCCGCTAATTGAAATTGTTCCGCACCACGGGCGCGCGCGGCATAGTTCTTTCGATCCGGCCGTCGTCTACGGCAACATTGACGCTCATGGCTTTGTGGTCCCTCATCAGTTCGACCGCAAACATCCGCTTCGAGCCGGCCGCGTGAGCCGCGCTCGATAGCTCGTTCGGCGTCGTCACAGCCGCGCCATCCACCTTGGTGATTATGTCGCCCGCCTTGATCCCCGCTTTTTCGGCGGCGCTATCCTTCAAAACCGACCGGACCAGAACTCCTTCCTTCACCCCAAAGTAAGCCGCCAGCTGCGAGCCCAACGCTTCCGCCTCGACACCCAGCACAGGACTGCGCCATACGCTGAAAATTTGCGGCATGTCCGGCATGTGAATATCCGGCATGTCGGGCATAAAATCCTTGATGTTTCCTCCGAACGCACGCACCTTGCGCCCGGCCACCGTGGCCATCACCGTTTGCGTCGCTCCGTTGCGGCTGATCACCAGCTTTACTTCGCGGCCGGCCGGCGTCTCCCGCACCAAGCGCCCAAACTGCTCCATGCCTTCTACCCGCTGGCCGTTGTATTCCAGCACCACGTCATTGGGCTTCAGCCCGGCTCTCTCCGCCGGACTCCCCTCTTCAACGCGCGTAATCTCTACCCCGGTCGTCTCTCTGAGCTTCAACTCCCTGGCCCGCGTGCCATCGATCTCCGCCAGGTTCACGCCCAGGTAACTCCCGCCCGCCAGGACCCCGGTGCGAATCTCGTACCCGGGGGGCGGGGCCGGAGGCGGCGTAGGCTGAGGGAATTCCGGCGGCTGCGCGCCCAGCCCGGCCGCCAAGAATACCGCACATGAAAAAAGTCGTCGCATCTGAATCACCTCAAAATCACTTCTGCCGCCGTAAATAAATCGTCCCGCCAACCACGTTGAGGCGCAACACCGGCCCTCCGCCGTTGAGTGCTCCCTCCGCCACCACCGGGCTCGTTCCCGCTTGGCTGAGCACCTTCACGCGAATCTCCGGAAAATCCGAAATGATCCTTCCCAGAGCGCCAGCCGAGTCATTGCGCGCCGCTACCGTCAACCCAAGGTTGGACGCGATGAAAACCGTTATGTCACCCGCATTCGTACTGAGCGTCGAATCGTCGATCCGGTTCCCGGAAAGCAACTCCGCCAGAATGCTTCCGGCCGCGGTCGAAGCTCGCAGCGGACCGGCCACGTTTCTGAGCCGGATGGGACCGCCCGCCGAGTCGCACCGCACTCCGTTGGCCGCGTTCACCTGAATCGCGCCACCGTAGCTTTCCGCCGTCACCGCGCCATCGGCCTGCTGAACCTGGATTAATCCCGCCGCGGTGCGCGCAAAAACCGTGCCCATTGCGCGATCGATCCGAATGTTGCCGCCCGCCGTCGCCGCATGCACCGGACCGGCCGCCTGATGAACGAAGATCTCGCCGCCGGCCGTCTCAAACCACGACTCGCCGCCCGCGCTTTGAACACGAATAACGCCTCCGCCCGAGTAACACCGGACCGATCCGCCCACCGTGCCCACTTGGATATCGCCGCCGCCGGTACGCAACTCACAGCGGCCTTTGATCCCATCCACATTGATTTGTCCGCCCGCCGACCGCGCCTCTATCTCGCCGTCCAGATTCGAAGCCTGCACGTCGCCGCCGCGGGTCTCCACCAAGATCTGCCGCAAGCCACGCGGCACCGTGAGCGACAACTCGGGCCCCTCCGAAATCCGCCGTGAGGGCGCCACCGTCAGGTAGGCCCACTGACCCTGGGTTCTGCTCTTGACATCGAACTGGCCGAGCAAATATTGCGCATCGCGCATATCTCTCGCTCTCACCCGCGCCTTCAGCTTATAAACCGCCCGGTCCTGCGTGTCCCCACGCAACAGCACGCTGCCCACCGTATCCAGGCGGAAACGTTCCATCCCCGGACCGGAAATCGATCCCGTGAAAGTCCGCACCCAGTAGCTGCCTTCGTGGGTAATCGGCGATTCGCTTTGAGCCCAAGCTGGTTGAGGCCGAGCTAGCGGCGTTACGCTCAAACCGAATGCCAAGGAAATCGAAACAAACTGCTTCATTGCGTCTTAATATGCCTCCACCGACGCGTTCATCTCGTGTAAAGCCTTCTGGCAACGCATCCGAATATATCCGTTGTCTTCCTTCATCATTAGTTCCTGCAACACGCTCACCATGGCGTTGTTGTGATGCTGGATCAGCAGGTCGATCACCTGCGTCCGCACTCCCGGATTATCGTCCTTCAGCAACACCTGCGTCAGGGTCTGCCGCGTTTCTGGATCATTCGCGAAATCCTTCAGGCCGTCCAGCGCTTTCAGCCGTACGCCCGCATTGGCGTCGTGTTGCACCGCGTACAACAGCGCGCTCCGCACCTCAGCCGATTGCGGCCGGCTCTTCAGCAAATCCACCGACTCCACCCGCAGCCCCGCGTCCGACGGATCTTTCGCCGCCGTCAGCAGCAACCGCTGAATCGATTGATCCTCCAGATTGCCCGACAGAACGCGCTGCCGGGTTTCATCAATGACGATTTGCACTTTCCCGGACGAGGTTGGTTCCACATACCGCACTCGCGACGAAACCGGCTCGGCAATCACGCCGGCCGAGCGCCATGGCGTGGGAAACGAACCGGGCGTCAACCGCGCCGCGAGAAATCCCAGCGCCAGCATCGCCAACAATCCGGCCGGTTGCGCCCAACCCGGCGCGAAGTGAAAATGAATCGTGAAACCCTGGCGCAGCTTGCTCCAGAAGCTGCCCTCCTCCCGTTCCACATGCGCCAAACGGCTGCGCAGCTCACCGCGACAGTTTTCCAGCAGCTCCCGGCTGGGCGTCAGCTCAGCGGCATCCAGCGACTTGAACAGCGACTTCTCGCGCTCCAGCGCGATGCGGCAACCCGCGCATTCGTCGATATGCAGTTCCAGCCGCTCTTCTTCTTCAAAGGAAAGCTCGCCATACAGAAACAGCGGCAGCGTATTTCTCGCTTCCTCACACTTCATACGAAATCTCCTAGCGCGGCGCGCATTTTTTGCGTTGCCCGGAAGAGGCAATTCTTAGCCGCCTCTTCGGAAGTACCCAACATCTCGCCGATGGCCCGCAAGCGCAGACCCTGATAATGTCTCATCTCAAACACCGTTCGCTCGCGCGGCGTAAGGCTGCTCAGCGTCTCCCGGATTCGCTTCTGCAATTGACGGCTCATGAGCTGGCGTTGCGGATCTCCATCCGCGCGCTCCTCTTCCACCGTATCCATGCGATCCAGGAAACCCTCGCTCGTCTCCACCACCGCATCGTCCTCGCGGCGCACTCTCCGCTTTCGCAGCGCATCCAGGCACAAGTTCGTCACGATCCTGTACAACCAGGTGTGAAAACTGCAATCGAAACGAAATGTGTGCAGATTCTTGTACACCCGCAAGAACGCCTCCTGATAAATGTCGTGGGCGTCTTCGGGCGACCGAAGCAGGTTCAATGCCAACCGTAGGACGTTCTGGTCGTAGAGACGCACCAACTGCTCAAACGCGCGGTGATCGCCTCTCTGCGCCGCCCGAATGAGTTCGGGTTCGTCCATTCTAAGGGCCGCCCTGGCCGCTGTTGCCTGCAACACTTTGATAGACGGGCGATAAACGAAAATGTCACGCCACCCGGCGGATCGCTCAGCCGGCCAGCTCGACTTCGATTTTCTTGTTGTCCTGGTCCAGTTTGGTAATTCGAAAACTGCGGATCTGTCCGGCCTTGACTGGCTCCGGCCGCGCGGATTTGCCCGACGCCGCGCCTTGCTTCCACTTCGCTGATAGCATGGCGGTTAAAGATGACAGGTCAGCGGATTGTGAAACCGGTTCTGCCGCCGATTCTTCGCCTTTCGTCTCTGGCATCCGGCACTCCACCACGATCCCCTCGCCTAGTTCCACTTTGGCCCGCTCACCCCGGACGTCCATCACTCGGCCGCTAACCACTTCGCCCACGCTGCGCTCGCCGATATACTCATCCACAGTCGTCGGCTGCAGTTGCTTGAGGCCGAGCTTGATACGCCGCCGTTCCCGATCCAGTTCTAGTACTACTGCTCGCACCGTCTGCCCTGCTGAAATCGCCTCGCGCGGATGATTCAGCCGCTTCTCGCCGGTGATATCGGAAATGTGGATCATTCCCTCGATCCCGTTGCCCAGATCCACGAAGCAGCCGAAGTTGGTAAGACTCGTAACCGGTCCTTCCACCACGGCCCCGGGTGCGTACTTGCGCTGCGCTTCTTCCCATGGATCTCCCAGAGTCTGCTTCAGCCCCAGAGAGATGCGATGCTCTTGCGCATTCACCCCCAACACTACTACTTCCACCATTTCGCCGGGCTTCAACACATCGCTCGGCCTCTTGATCTTCTTAGACCAGGACATCTCGGAAATGTGAATCAGGCCGTCCACTCCGGGAGCGATCTCGATAAACGCGCCGAAATCGGTCAGCCTCGAGACCTTACCCTGCACCCTCTCGCCGACAGTCAAGCGTTGGCTGGTAGCGGTCCACGGGTCCGGCTGCAGTTGTTTCATGCCGAGCGCAATGCGGCGGGTCTCAGGACTGATCTTCAACACTTGAACTTCCACCGCATCGCCCACCGAGACCACATCCGACGGTTTCGCAACCCGATGCCAGGCCATGTCGGTGACGTGCAGCAATCCATCCACGCCGCCCAGATCGACGAACGCGCCGAAATCCGTCACGCTTCGCACCGTGCCGCGCACCACCGCGCCCTCTTTCAGCTCGGAAAGTTTCTGCTGGCGCGCTTGGGCTTCTTGTTCATCGAGCACCGACCGCCGGTCCACCACCACATCTTCGCTGGCCGTATCGAGTTTGATGATCCGGCACTCGATATCCTGGCCCACCAGCTTCTCCATCTCCGCCTGGTCTTTGGCGCCGCTGCGGGATGCCGGCATGAATGCTTGCGCGCCGACGTCGACTCGCAGGCCGCCCTTCACCAGCTCGGTGACCATGCCTCCGATCGCCCGTTTCTCCGCAAAGGCGCGCTCCAGCGCGCTCCAATCACGGGGCCGCTCCACCTTCACGGTCGAGAGCGTATAGGATCCCTGGTCCGCGCCTGTGATGCTGACCAGCAGCCGGTCCCCGATCTTGATCGAGAGGCTGCCGGATGGATCGCGGAAAAGACCCGTCGGAAGAACGCCGTCCATCTTTCGGCCCACGTCGACAAAGACGGACTCGGGAGTGATCGAAACCACCATCCCCTCCAGAGCTTGACCGGGCGGGTGCCCGTGATGCTGGTGCTCGAACTCAGAAAGAATTTCGGCGAACGAATTTTGTTCGCCAGGCGCGGGTTGCTCGTCCAGCTCTAAAGCCGGGGCCCCTGGTAATGCTGGGGATGTCAGGTTTTTCATGGGGAAATCGCGTTTAAGACCATTGTGTCACAGTCCTGGGCCACACTCACAAGTTAAGATGGCAACGTGGAGCTTCGCGGCCGCGTTTGGAAAATCGTCCGCCCACAGGACATTGTTTGGATCCTGCTGTTCGCCATCCTGGAGATCTACAAACCGGAACGTGCCGTCGCAACCACTGTAATTCTATTCGCTCTTGCCATTCTTCAGGTGGTCGAACCTAAGATTCCTTTTTTCAGCTCCACCCCCGGAAGCGTGGTTTCGTTTCTAGTCAAGCTCATGCTCTGGTATGTCTTGATGGGTTGGACGGATGGAATTTCCAGTAACTATTACTGGCTGGTCCTCCTGCCGGTAATGTCGGCGGCCACGTCCTTAGGCCTGCCTGGTCTGGTGGTAGCCACGCTTTTTGCCTGCGGCGCTTATCTGTCGCTGCTTTTGTTCATCCCGACAGGATATTTCTTGCCGCCGGAAGAGGTGCCGGTTCTCATCACACGCATCGCCACCATCCCGATCGCCGGTTTTCTCACTTACGAACTACTCGAAGCCAACCGGATTGCCGCGCGCAAAGCCCAAATCGCCGCCGAGCAACTCGCCGAAGCAAACAGGCATCTGCGGGAAGCCGAGGCCACCGTCCGCCGCACGGAGAGGCTCGCCGCGTTGGGTCAACTATCAGCCGGCTTGGCGCACGAAATCCGTAATCCGCTGAGTACCATCAAAACTTCTGCCGAAATGCTCGCCCAAAACGTGCCAGCAGATAACGCATTGGCTCACGAAATGGCCGGCTTCATCTCCAGCGAGGTGGACCGGACCAACGCGCTGGTAACGCGCTTCCTCGATTTTGCGCGGCCTCTCGCAGTCCGGCTCGAGAAGACCGAGCTGCCCCATCTGATCGATCGCGCTATTTCCAACATTGAAAAGCATTCTCCCCCGCTGGATGTCACCATTTATAAAAACTACGCGCCCGATATTCCTCCCTTCCTGCTCGACGGCCAGCTCATGGAGCGGGTAATGTACAATTTGCTGCTGAATGCCGCCGAAGCTAGCCCGCCTCAGGGAACCGTTACGGTGAAAACGCGTCAGTTCAATGACACCGTTGAAATCGACGTCATCGACCGCGGTCCCGGCATCGAGCCCAAGCATCTGGAAAGCATCTTCAATCCGTTTTTCACCACCAAACCCAGTGGTGTTGGATTGGGCTTGGCCATCGTTTCCAAGATCGTCGATGAGCATGGCGGCAAAATCAAGGTGGAAAGCGAGCCCGGCGAGGGCAGCGTGTTTCGAGTATATCTTCCATTGCAAGAGGCATTCCGGGAGGACGGCCGATGAAGTCCACGGTTCTGGTGGTTGAGGATGAAGAGAAACTCCGCCGGGTGGTGGAGTTGCAGTTGAAGAGCGCCGGATTTGAGGTAGAGCAGGCCGGAAGCGCCGAAGAAGCCCTCAAACTGGCCGATCGCGCCGACGTTATCCTCACCGATCTGCGGCTGCCCGGAATCAGCGGCCTGGAATTGCTCGCGAATCTGCGGCGACAGGACTCGCACACGCCCCTCATCGTTATGACCGCCTTCGGAAGCATTGAGACCGCGGTGGAAGCCATGAAAGCCGGCGCTGTCGATTTTCTGCCCAAACCGTTTTCGCTCGATCACCTGATGACCGTCATCAACAAGGCGCTCGAGATCCGAACCTTGCGAGCTGAGAACCGCGAGCTGCGCGCCGAGCTCGGGCAGCGATACGAATTCGACAACATCGTCGGGCGGAGTGACGCAATGCGCGAGATTTTCGCGACCGTTGAGCGTGTCGCGCCCACGCGCGCTACGGTCCTGATGTGCGGCGAAAGCGGCGTCGGCAAGGATCTGATCGCCCGCGCCATTCATCATCACTCTCCGCGCGACGGGCATCCCTTTGTCAAAATCAACTGCACCGCGCTCCCCGAAAATCTGATGGAGAGCGAGCTTTTCGGCTACGAAAAAGGTGCGTTCACGGGCGCCAACACCACTAAGCCGGGCAAGTTCGAGCAGGCCGATACGGGCACCGTTTTTCTGGATGAGATCGGCGATGTTCCTCCCTCCGTTCAGGTGAAATTGCTCCGCATCCTGCAGGAGCGCGAATTCGAGCGACTGGGCAGCAACAAGACGCGGCACATCGACGTGCGCGTGCTCGCAGCCACCAACGTGGATCTGCGCGCGGCATTGGAGCAGGGAACTTTTCGTGAAGACCTGTACTATCGCCTTAACGTCTTGCCGATTAATATTCCTCCGCTGCGGGAGCGCAAGGAAGATATTCCGTTCCTGGCCGAACATTTCGTCAAAAAACTAAGGAAGGATCTTGGTTCCTCCGCGCAATCCATCTCCGAAGCCGCTATCCAGCGGCTGCTCGAATATCACTGGCCGGGAAACGTGCGCGAACTCGAAAACGTGATCGAGCGCTCCATGGTCCTAGCCACTGGCGCCATCCTCGACGCCGCCGACATCAAGCTCGATCTCGCGCCCAAGCCTCGGGTGGCAGCTGGCACAGATGGTTTTCTCCCCGAAGGCATGACGCTCGATGACTACGAACGATCCATCATCCGCGAAGCACTCAACCGCGCCAATGGAAACAAGAGCCAGGCCGCCCGGCTGCTGGGTCTCACGCGCAACGCCTTGCGCTACCGCTTGTCGCAGATGGGAATCGAATCTTAAACTAGTGGGATGCCCATCCGGCATTATCATCTCGCTCAGGTCAATATCGGACGCATCGTCGCGCCAATCGACTCTCCCGAAATGGCCGGCTTCGTTTCTCAACTGAAACCCATCAATGCTCTGGCGGACGCGAGTCCCGGATTTGTCTGGCGGTTGCAGACCGAATCGGGCGACGCCACGGCAATCCTGCCTTACGATGATCCGCGCATCAATATAAATATGTCGGTGTGGGAGTCGGTCGAAGCGCTCAAGCAGTTCGTATACAAGAGCGCGCACATCGGCCCGCTACGCGATCGTCTGAAGTGGTTTGAAAAACCAGTCGAAGCATATATGGCGATGTGGTGGATTCCCGCCGGACACATCCCGGCCGTTGAAGAAGCAAAAGAGCGGCTCCAATTTCGCAGGACCTGGGGCGACACCGCCGTCGCGTTCTCATTTGCCAATCCATACACCGCGCCCGATGAGCCCGTAGCCGATCCGGTCGCGCCTTCAGTCAGCTTCGATAACCGCATGTTCGTCTGTTCCGCCAATACGCCCAACGGCGCCTGTGATGCGGACACTCGTTTTCATTACCGGCAGCACGGCGCTCGCGTATGGGCAACTTATCAGGGAGGAGGAGTCCAATTCGGCGCATTGGTCGCGATCGGCGATTCGCAAGGCCGGCTGGACATGCGCTACCACCACGTGGACACGGCCGGCCTTCTTCGTACCGGCACCTGCCAAGCCACGCCCGAAGTTCTCCCGGATGGCCGCTTGCGTCTCCACGAGGAATGGCAGTGGACCAACGGCGATCGCTCGGTTGGGCGGTCGGTGGTCGAAGAAATCAGAGCCTAGCTCCTCTTAGCTCGCGCGTACTGCTTCGGCCACGGACCCTCTTGCCGCAACTCGTCCGCCGCCCGTAGCGCAAAGTAGGGATCGCGAAGCATTTCGCGCGCCAGAAAAACGACATCGGCTTGCTCGGTGCGAATGATATGATCCGCCTGCTGCACCGACGTGATCATTCCTACGCCACCGGTCAGAATGCCAGTGTCCTTCCGGATTCTTTCGGCGAAGGGCACTTGGTAGCCCGCGCCCGCGAATACTGGTGCGTTCGGCACTGCACCTCCGGAAGAACAATCGATCAGGTCCGCGCCCACGGCCTTAAGCTGCATAGCCAGCGCCACTGAGTCGTCAATCGTCCAGCCGCCTTCCACCCAATCGGTGGCCGAGATCCGCACAAACAGCGGATAACCGGCTGGCCAAACCTGGCGGACAGTCTCGACAACTTCCCTCAGAATCCGCGTGCGGTTTTCAAACGATCCGCCGTAGCGATCCGTTCGAAAATTACTCAGCGGCGAGAGAAACTCGTGCAGCAGGTAGCCGTGCGCGGAATGGATCTCGATTATTTTCGCACCGGCTTCGCGAGCCCGCCGTGCCGCATCGGCAAATCCCTTCACTACTCGTGCGATTCCTCGCTCGTCCAGTGGCTCGGGGGTGACATAGCCCTCGGCAAATGGAACCGGACTTGGAGCGAAGACCGGCCTCCAGCCTCCCTCCGACTCGGCCACGGCTTTGCCTCCATTCCAGGGCGCTGCGGTGCTCGCTTTGCGGCCGGCATGCGCGAGTTGCATTCCTGGAACCGCGCCTTGCTCCTCGATGAAGCGGAAAATGCGCGAGAGCATGGGGATGTGATCGTCCGACCAAATCCCTAGATCCTCCGGGCTGATCCGCGCTTCCGGCAGTACTGCCGTCGCCTCGGTGAAGACAATCGCCGCGCCGCCCACCGCCCGGCTACCGAGGTGTACGAAGTGCCAGTCGTTGGCATATCCGTCCACGCTCGAGTACTCGCACATCGGCGATACCCCGATGCGATTCCGCAAATGAACGTCCCGAATCTGTAGTGGTGTGAAGAGGTGAACCGCTTTCGAAGTGGCCGGCGACATTCTCTCCGTTGTAGCATTTTGTTGTCGAGGGCCCGCTCTGCGGACCCCCCGCTATACTGGATGGCATGGACGTAGAGAGAACCATCGAGTTCATCCTGCAGCAGCAGGCCAAGTCAGAAGCCCGACACGCTCAAGCCGAAGCCAAACAGGCTCAAGCCGAGGCCAAAGCCGAACGGCAAATGGCCGCCATCCGGAAGCTTATCCAGACTGGCATGCGGATGATCGTCAAGAACGAAGAGCTTGTTAAGGTCACGCAAGCAGAGTTGCGCGAATTGGCAGCAGTCCAAAAAGTGACCGAGACCAAGCTGCAAGGCCTGATCGATGCACTGCGGCGCGGCCGCAACGGCAGCCACCGCAAAAACTAACCGCGCCCTGACCCCAGATATACTGAATGGCATGGACGTAGCGAGAACCATCGAGTTCATCCTGCAGCAGCAGGCCAAGTCTGAAGCCCGACATGCTCAAGCCGAAGCGAAACAGGCTCAAGCCGAGGCCAAAGCCGAACGGCAAATGGCCGCCATCCGGAAGCTTATCCAGACTGGCATGCGGATGATCGTCAAGAACGAAGAACTTGTCAAGGCAACGCAGGCCGAGCTTCGAGAACTGGCAGGTGTGCAGAAGGAACTCGCAGCAGTCCAAAAAGTGACCGAGACCAAGCTGCAAGGCCTGATCGATGCACTGCGGCGCGGCCGCAACGGCAGCCACCGGAAGAACTGACCGCGCCGTTTGCCCGCATCACCCCGCGCTAAACTAAGTTCTAATGACCGACCAAGAGCGAATGTCGCGCCCTCTTTCCGTCGTCGACCCCGACGTTTACGAAGCCATCCAGCACGAAGTCGAGCGGCAGCACGGCCGCCTCGAATTGATCGCCAGCGAAAACTTCACCTCAGAAGCAATTCTGCAGGCCACCGGCAGCGTTTTTACGAACAAATACGCGGAGGGTTATCCCGGCAAACGCTATTATGGCGGATGCGAATTCGTCGACGTGGTCGAAAACCTGGCTCGCGATCGCGCCAAAAAGCTGTTCGGGGCCGAACATGCCAACGTTCAGCCACATTCCGGATCACAGGCCAATCAGGCCGCCTATGCTTCCGTGCTTCAGCCAGGCGACACGATTCTCGGCATGAACCTGGCGCATGGCGGGCATCTCACGCACGGGCACCCGCTCAACTTCTCAGGCAAAACGTACAAGATAATTCCCTACGGCGTTCGCCGCGACGACGAGCGCATCGATTACGAAGAGCTCGCTAAACTCGCCGAAGAGCACAAACCGAAGATGGTGATCGCGGGCGGCAGCGCTTATCCGCGCATTATCGACTTCAAGCGTTTCCGCGAGATTGCCGATTCAGTTGGCGCCATTTTCCTGGTCGATATGGCGCATTTCTCGGGCCTCGTCGCTGCGGGGCTCTATCCCAATCCTTGCGATTATGCCGACATCGTCACCTCCACCACGCACAAAACTCTGCGGGGCCCGCGCGCCGGCATGATTCTCTCGAAGGCGCAATTCGCCGCCAACATTGATAAAGTCGTGTTCCCCGGAATTCAGGGCGGACCGCTGGTGCACGTCATCGCCGCCAAAGCGATCTGCTTTCTCGAAGCCATGACACCCGAGTTCGCGGCTTATCAGAAACAGGTGATCGCCAATGCGAAAGTTCTGGGCGAGAGCTTGCAACAGGCCGGCTTCCGGATTGTCGCCGGCGGCACCGATTCGCACTTGATCCTGGTGGATGTCTTCGCCAAAGGAGTGCGTGGCAAGGAAGCGGAGAAAGCGCTGGACGAAGCGTACATCACAGCCAATAAGAACGCCATCCCGTTCGACGTCAACCCGCCGCTCAATCCCAGTGGTGTCCGTCTGGGCAGCCCGGCTGTGACGACGCGCGGGTTCCGTGAAGTCGAGATGCGCGAGGTGGCCGCGCTGATCTCGGACGTCTTGCATGACTTGAATTCCCAGGAAACTCGGGCGGCGGTGCGTCGCCGCGTCACCAGCCTGGCCGAACGATATCCTCTTTATAGTTGGAAACTGGCGCGCGCCTCGGTGTAACTCACCTCGCATCTACTTGCCATGCCGCACCGGATCGTCCTCGATGCCCGCCGGATAGCGGACTTCGGCATCGGCACGTACATTCGCAATCTGGTCCGGTCGCTCTCTAAAATCGATCATTCCAACCAGTACACCCTGGTCACTCCCGTGCCCGAAGTTCCCGAGTTTAGCGACCTTCCCTCGAATTTCGAAACCGCCTTCTACCAGGGTAAGAAGACCGGCTTCGTTCAGCTAGGCTATACCGTGTTCCTGCGCAAATTGCCGGCGGACCTTTTCCATATCCCCCTGAATGCGGTGCCGATCTGGATGCCCAAGCCTTACCTGGTGACCATCCACGATATGAGCACCTTGATCTTTGCGAACCACCACTCCGGCTATCGCAGTAATCTCCGGCATTTTTACCTGCGCCGGGGACTGCTCCGCGCCGATCGCATCATGACCGTTTCGAGCGCTACCCGGCGCGACGTCGAATCCGTCCTGGGAATTCCAGCCAGTCGCATTCGGGTTGTTTACAACGCTCCCGATCCGATCTTCTGCCGGCCCAGCACGCCCGCGCCTTTGAATCCCGGCGAGCAGCAACCCGCTTACCCTCCGGAGACCCAGCGGGTGCTGGATCGATACCACATCCACTATCCGTTTCTTCTGTACGTTGGGCGCACCAATCCGCAGAAGAACATTCCCCGATTGGTCGAGGCTTTCGCCGTGTTGCGAGGCGAATTGCGGGACCATCCCCGGTTCCGAGACCTGCGTCTCATCATTATCGGAGACGAGATCGCCCGGCACCCGGCTTTACGCCATGCCGTCATTCACAGCCGCGTGGAAGACGTCGTGCGATTTCTCGGCTTCGTGCCCATCGAAACATTACGGGCCTTCTATCAGACTGCGTGCGCTTTTGTTTTTCCATCCTTATACGAAGGGTTCGGACTGCCGCCGCTCGAAGCCATGGCCTGCGGGACGCCGGTGGTTTGTTCCAGCGTCAGCTCCTTGCCCGAGGTAGTGGACCGGGCGGCCTTGATCGTCAACCCCGAGAATGTTTTCGATATTGCGCGCGGCATGCGCGAAGTGCTGCTCGATGAAGCGCTGCGCTGCCGCCTCATCGCGGAGGGAATTAAGAACGCGGGACAGTTTAGTTGGGAACGAACCGCCGCCGAGGTCTTGCAGGCTTACCAGGAAATTGCGTCCTATAAAAGGCGCCCGCGCTGATGCATCGATAAGTGCCGGTCTCGCTCCCGGCCGATCCATCGCACTCGCGCTTTTACTATCCCCGCGAACTCGTTGGCCGGTATGGCCAGCTTCTCCCAAAGCGCCGGCGTATCCAGAGTCGCATCGGTCACGAGATAAAACCCCTCCCCGCCCGGCCGGATGTGCCGAACTAAGGCTTCCCCGCCACGGCTGACCACGTACAGATCAACGGGCGAAATATCCGAACGCGCCCGAGCCGAGGTATCCAGTAGCGCGATATCAGAACCGGCCAGAGTCTCGTACATATATGGATCGTTGGCTAGTTCCGCCATGATCAGGCCGGCCTGGATCGCCAAGGCCGGAAACGGTAGCGGATAGCTCCTGCGCCAGTTGATCCCCTCCGGCCAGGGCATCCCAGGTCCGATCGGCGAATCCAAAAAAGCGGCTTCTGCTACTTGTCCGAGGGCCTTTCTTTTCTTAAGATTAGCCTCCACCTCCTCAACCGACGCCAAATCGAGCAAAGACATGTTAAAGTATTTTAATATCGAATCGAAGATTTCGGGTGAGAGGTTTCTCACCCCTTTCAACACATTATGCACATGAGGTTGAGAGATGCCCAGGAGGCGAGCGAATCCTCGTTCGGTCAACTCGCCGTTGTGAATGCGATCCACCACGTAGGCGAGCAACTTGAGCTGCGCCTCGCGGAAGGTCAAGTTGGCGTCTCCTCATATTTCAAGTTGAAATAGGCTCCAGGAACTATAAGAAATGAGACATGACCGGGAGCCATACACTTCAGTAGTGCCGGAAGCAACGGAAGATATATAAACAAAAGATACCGTTGCCTTTGTCCAACTCTCCCCTTAGTTGAAGAAAGATTGATTTCCTAGCAATAGCGCTTTTTCACGTTGACGTATATTGTCAGCACCTAGAGACTAGGAACAATTGTCAAAAATTCAACCGGCGCGGCAGTTTCGTCCGAGCCGACAGGAAGAGAACGACTCGGTTGCTTTTCCGAGTCGCAAGGAAGAGGAAAGAAATGGAATGGACTAGATCAGAAACATTGGCGCTCGCGGTTCCGGCCTGCAATATTTGCCTCGGCTTAGGGCTGCGTATCGGCCGGAACGAAGCGTCACACCCCTGCAATTGCGTGCTAAGAGGCATCTTTCGGGCATGCTTTGACCAGTTTCGCGACTGCGTGACGCGCGCAAAATACATCAGCAAGGTCACGCTCGACCCCTTGCCAGGCAAGGATCGAAGAGGCGCCTGGGGACGGAAAGATGAGGAGTATATCGCGGATTTTTGCCTCGTCAGCAAACGCATGTTAACAGAGGTAGAGTATCGTGTCTTCAGAAATCACTTTCTCCTCGGCGCCGATTGGAAGTTGTGCTGCCGGACCCTCAGTATGGATCGCGGGAATTTCTTCCACACCGTCTATCGGCTCCAGCAGAAATTGGGACGCGTTTTCCGTGAGCTCGAACCGTATGGGCTATTTCCAGTGGACGATTATTTCCACGGACCCGCAAAATCCGTCACTAGCTGCCTGACCGGTAAAGTTCTTCCGATCCGCCCGCCGTTGCGGAAAGACGTCCGTCTTCCGAACCAGAGGACTGCCTAAGTCCCCGGGGAGGGTTACCGGTTCGGCGCAGATGGAAGCGCCGGATTCGAATCTAAGACGAATCGGTAACTGTCCCGGGCGATCATTCAAACTGCCTCTTGAAACCTGCAAATTGTTGCTTGAGATTCTCGATTTCATCGCGCAGCCGTGCCACCTCGCTTTCGAGCGCAGCGATCCGATCCGGCCCCCGCCCGGCAGCAACTGGATCCGGACGCCCCTCGCGAGCCGGCGGAGCTTCCTCGCTTGCTTCCGGGATCACGGGCGTTCCCGAGAGCAGGTGCGCATAGCGAACCTCTTTCTCTCCCGGCCTCCGCGACAGCCTCACGACCAGCTCTGGCAGCCGCTCGATCACCGCTTCTACTTCCGCCAGGTCGTCGAATTTGTGCATGCGCTCGCAATGCGTTCGGAGTTCGCCCAGCGTCTGCGGGCCGCGAACCATCAGCTCGCACATAATAGCCAGCTCGCGCCGCCCCAAATTCAGCTTCTCGGAAATCCGATGCCCGTACTTTGGTACTCTGCTTCCGGCGCCCGTAATCGTCACCAACAGCCCTTTATCCCGCAACAATTGCGCTGCCTGCTCGACCGTGTCGGCATCGAACTCCACCACCGGATCGCGATTGGATTTCTGGTTGCACGCGTTCACCAGCGTGTTGAGCGACAGCGGATAGTACTCCGGCGTGGTAACTTCTTTTTCGAGCAACGAGCCCAGAACTCGCACTTCTTCGGGTTGCAATAACAGATCCATCGTTCCTAGTCTGCCATGGCCGAACAGATCTTGACTTCTGCGTACGCCTGTAATAAAGTTTTCAGCCAGTAACCATAAAGGCTCCCAGGGTGAAGAGCTGACAACGTCCGAAGCGGTTGAACCATAAAGGGGTTGAACCATGTTGATTCCTTCCAAAACTGTGAGGCCGCTTGACGGTCTGGTCTCGATCGCGCTGCTCGGGCTCATCGTATCCAACGTGGACGTGAATTGCCTGCACGCGCAAGCCGCCTCTGCGTCCATTCAGGGCACGGTCACCGATATGTCGGGCGCCGCGGTTCCCGATGCTAGCGTACAAGTACGTAATACCGGCACGGACGCGTCTCAGAAAACCACCACTGATTCGGCCGGACGATTCACCGTTTCCGATTTGCCGGTCGGCAGTTACGAACTGCAAGCTAGTACAACCTGAACATCCAGAGAGAACTTGCCGCGAGCACGGTTCTCTCTATCGGCTACGTCGGGTCGCGAGGAGTTCACCTGTTGACCAGTCAGGAAGCGAATCCGCCTCTGGTGTGCAGCTTCGCGCAAGGACCGGGTTGCGCAAATCCCAGCTATGCTAACGGTGCAGCCGGCGGATACTTTGGATTCGGCACACCGGGTAACGTCACCTCCAATCCCGACCTGAACAACGGCTTGGCCAGCTTTCCCAACCTAACGCCCGAAGCCTGGTCGCGCTACAACGCGCTGCTGGTCAGCGCCAACAAGAGATTCTCGAAAAGCTTCCAGGCCTCGGCGTCTTACACCTGGTCCAGATGCATCGATAACGGCGGCTATTTGGGCAGCTTCAACTCCAACAGCACGGGAAATTTCACTAACCCCTAAAACTTGAATTTGGATAAGGGTGTTTGAAGTCAGGACATTACCAACGCGTTCAAACTTAACGGGCTGCTGGCCCTCCCCTTCCACGGCAACCGGTTGGTTGAAGGCTGGCAGATCAGCGGAATCTTAACCGCCGCGACCGGGCTGGCGTTGAACATCGCTGACGGTTATGACGAAGCAGCCGGCGGCACTCCGGTGGCCTTGGCGCCACGTCCGGACTACGTCTCTGGATGCAAGGTGCAGGTCGGACTCGTGAATGAGTGGTACAACCCGCTATGCTTTACCCTGGAGGCGCCCGGTGCGCTCGGCAATACCGGAAGAAATACGGTTCGGGGACCTAGTTTCGTGGATACCGACATCGGCATCATGAAAGACACTCGAATCCGCGAGACTGTGAGCCTTCAGTTCCGCGCCGAGTTCTTCAACATTTTTAATCACACCAACCTGGGTCTGCCCACCGGCGGACTGGGCGGCGCCAGCTTATTCCTGGGCGGCGGCCAACGAAACGGGAGCGCGGGTCAAATTACGTCCATGGTCGGAACGCCGCGCCAGATTCAATTCGCACTGAAAATTCTGTTCTAGCGCAGTAGCGCACGCGCGCTTGTGAACGCCCTTAAACAACCGTCTGCTTCCATTTCCCGCGCCGGAAGAGCAGAATACTGAGTACCGCCAACATCGAGTCGCCCACCACGACACTCACGAAAACGCCCCGCGGGCCGAGACTGGTATGGAACGCCAGGAAGTACGCCAGCGGAATCTGGCAAACCCAGAAACATACGATATTCAGCATGGTGGGAGTGAACGTGTCTCCGGCGCCGTTGAACGCTGCGGTCACCACCATTCCGTAGGCGTAGGAAATGTAGCCGTAGCTCAGCAGTCGCAAGCCGCTGACGGCGATCGGGACTACCGCCGGATCAGTGGTGAAGAGCGCGACGATCTGGTCGGCGAAAGCAATGAATACCAGGCCGACGCCGCCCAGAAACAGCATGTTGTAGAAGCCGGTGCGCCAGACCGATCGCTCGGCTCTCTCCGGTTTGCCGGCCCCGAGATTCTGGCCCACCAGCGTCGCTGCCGCGTTGCTCATGCCCCAGGACGGCAGTATCGCAAACACGATGATTTTGATCGCGAGTGTGTTGGCCGCTGCCGCGGCGCTGCCGAAGCTGGCAATGATCCGCACCACGCCGATCCAGGCGCACATCTGGACCATGTACTGAAGAATTGCGCTCACCGATAATCGGATCATCCTGAACATCACCAGGAAATCGAGCCGGACCTGCGCGGCCCGCACCACGAAGCGGCCCCGTCCTGAGGTCAACATCCAGAGTTGAAACAGCACGCCGATTCCCCGCCCTATCGTCGTGCCGACGGCCGAGCCTGTAACGCCCAGTTTCGGAAATGGCCCGATTCCGAAGATCAGGCACGGGTTCAGACACAGGTTTACGAGGTTGGCGAGCCACAGCACGCGCATAGCAGTGGCTGCGTCGCCGGCTCCGCGAAAGACGGCGTTGATCAGGAACAACAGGAAAATGGTGGCGCTGCCGGCGAAAATCATGCGCGTATATCCGCTCCCGATCTTCACTACATCTTCAGTGCCGCCCATCACCCGCAGCAGCTCCGGCGCATAAATATATCCGAGCGCGGCTGTAATGGTCGAGACCACTAATCCAACCACGATGGCCTGCACTGCCACGACACCGGCCGCTGCTTCGTCTTTCTCGCCGATGCGCCGTGCCACTAGAGCTGTCGCGCCCATGCTGAGCCCGAGCGCGATGCAGAACAAAACCATCAAACAGGTTTCGGTCAGCCCGACTGTTGCGATCGCGTCCGCGCCCAAATGCGCCACCCAGAACACGTCCACCACGCCGAATAACGACTCCATGCACATTTCGAGCACCATCGGCACAGCCAGCAGGATGATCGCCCGCTCGATGCTGCCTTCGGTGAAATCCTGGCTGGTGCCCATCACCGCTTCGCGCAGTGAAGACCACAATCCAGGGACACGCGCTTCAATAGCCTTGGTCTCACTCATAGGAATCTCCCAGATGATTGAAAAAACCTTATTTTCCACGCTGAACGCAGAAGGATCTGCGCCACGCGCGGCGTTGAACTGATCGGGAGCGCCCGCTCCGGCGGGCCTCAGTTGGCGACTAGGTTTTTCACGGCTACTGGCACCTCGAAACGAACTGACAGATTCCTACAGTTTACGCAGTTCTTTTGGACAGCGCAAGCGCGAGTGTCGTGCAGAACATCAGCCCGACTATCAGCAGGGATACTGCGGAGGGTTCCGGCAGATCGACGCTGGCGAGCGTGTAGGTTACGTTCGTGAGCACGTTTCCGGATGAGTCAAAGAACAGAATCACTTCTAAGGATGCGCTGGCATCCGATTCTTCATTGAAGTGATGAGTATCTACCTCTGCATCTCCCCCCATACCTATACCAACGATTTGGGGCACACCGAAGGAAAAGGGTATCGAACTGGCAAAGACGCTACTCGCGCAATTTAAGCCTTCCAGACCTACACCTGCAAAGCTGATTTCTGAGGTTGCCCCCGTGTCGAAACCACGATTAAAACAGGGAAAGAAGAATCCGTTCCCGATCCCCCCGGTCACAGTGAATAAATATTCGCCGGAGAATCTTGCAGATGCCGAACCGGAACTCAAAGGAGGCGGGCCGGCGACTGGACCCGCTGATACAAATACACTGAAAGTTCCCGGGCCCGGATTGGTCACAATCGACGGCGCTTCAAGATTGGCACTGGCCATGAAGAATCCGTCGTTGCAAAACGCGTTTGTCGTGCCGGAGATGGTTAGCCCATCGCATGTGGCACTCGTGCTGATCGTTGCAGCCGTCGCAAAGCTTACTGCGAATGTCAGAGAAAGAACATATTTGAACATTGGACTCCTCCTGAGCTTGATGGCGTAGGGCACGACAGCGCGCAAGCTTTGCGGTTGGACTCCGCCCACCATCGGAATGTTTCACGCGGTCGCAGTACGAGCAATGCAACACGACGCAGGATAGTCCGTTGTTAACATAGAGGCATGCTCGCCCTTGGACGCGGCACCATCATCTCACTGCTGTTGATTTGCGGATCGCTCAACGCACGCGACTACGGCCCGGCCCTCGGCAGCAAGATGCCCGGCTTCGAGCTAAAGGATCAAGACGGCAAAACCCACACCGTCGCCAGTTTGCTCGGCCCCAAAGGCGCCGTGATCCTGTTCTTTCGATCTGCCGATTGGTGACCCTATTGCAAAGCCCAGCTCGTCGAGCTGGAACAAAATAAGGACGAGTTCCGCAAGCTCGGCTTAGGATTGGCCGGCGTCAGCTACGACAGCGAAGCCGTGCTGCACACTTTTGCCGAGCGCAAAGGCATCCACTTTCCGCTGCTCTCCGATCCCGATTCGAAGATCATTCGCGACCTGGGCATATTGAACGAAACGGTCGAAAAAACCAATCCAGTCTTCGGCGTTCCGCATCCGGGCTCATTCGTTCTGGATTCCAAAGGCGTGATCGTCGCAAAATACTTTGAGGACGATTACCGCCAGCGCTACACCGCCGCCGACCTCCTGATGCATCAGTTCGGCGTTGTCCCGGCGCAGGCTAAAACCGATGTCCAAGGCAAGCAGCTCAAGCTTATCGCCGCGGCCAGCAACGCCAACGTCACCGTCGGCCAGCGCGTGGCTCTGACGCTCGACATCGAGCTGAAGCCCAACATGCACGTGTATGCGCCGGGTGTAGAGGGCTACATCCCGATCGACTGGACGATGAAGGATTCCGACGCCGGCACAGTGCATGAGGTGAGTTTCCCTAAATCCCAAATGCTGCATCTGCCGGCCATTGACGAGACGGTTCCCGCGTATACCGGCCGCTTCAGGCTGACGCGCGACGTCACCATCGGGCCGGCCGATAAAGTGAAGCCGCTGCTCGACGCGTCGGGGCAATTCACCTTGGAAGGTACACTGCGGTATCAGGCCTGCGACGACCGCGTGTGTTACATCCCACAGAATCTGCCTGTGACGTGGACGCTTCAGTTCCAGGATCTCGACCGCCAACGGGTTCCGGTCGAGCTGCAGCGCAAGTAACTACCTAAACGCACTTTGTCCCGTCTGCGTCATAACTGAGTGGACCTGTCGCCGCTCGAGCTGAAACTCTGCCTATTCGTCTTTTGCGCGACGCTCCCGCTCGGCGCTCAAACTTCTCCGGCCACCACGCCGCCCGAGGAGCCCGCCAGCATTACTGGCATCGTGCTGAGCGACGCCACGGGACAGCCTCTGCGGCGCGCCCAGGTGGAACTGCGGCCGGCGGAAGCGGCCAACGGCGGGTTGGTCCAGACCACGAATGAGAGCGGCGATTTCGCCTTCCCCAAGGTCACGCCTGGCCGCTATACGATCACGGTTCTTCGCGACGGATTCGTCCGCCAAACATCCGGCCGCATCGGGGCATACAAAATGCCTCCGATGTTTTCAGTCCACTCCGGCGACGCCAGCCGCTTCACGTTTCGCATGACGCCCTGGGCCGTGGTCAGCGGGAGGGTGAAGTTCGATGACGCCGAACCGGCAGTGAACGTGGCCATCCAGCTTTATCGCGAATATTATTCCCGCGGCCGCCACGGTTACGCGCTGGCTGCCAGCACCAGAACCGACGACCTCGGAAACTATCGCGTGCACGGCCTGGAATCAGGGGCGTATTATGTCGCGGCGCTATATCAAGCGCCCGCCTTGCCGGCCAACGCCACCGAGCAGCGCCGCCCCGATTCATCGGGGAACCTGTCGCCCGAGCTGAGCTACGCCGTCACCTTCTTTCCGGAAGTGCAGAAACTCGCCGACGCCGTCGCAGTGCGCCTGACGCCCGGGCAGGAAGTGGCCGGCATCGACATTTTCCTCACCCTGGTTCACACCGTACGCATTCACGGCCGCGTTACCAGCGGGTTGGGCGGGCAAGTGGTGCCCGAGCCCAGCATCACGCTGCGCTGGAACGATCCCGACAACACCGGCTCGGTCAGCGCGCCCGTAAATATCGCTTTCGATGCCGACCACAATTTCGAAATCAAGGGAGTGACCACGGGCCCCTACGTGGTGATCGCAACCACCGTCGAGGACGGCAAGGCACTTTCGTCCCGCACTCCGATCTCCGTCGCGGACGCCGATGTGGCCAACCTCGACATCGTCGTCGGCCCCGAGCAGGCATGGAAGGGCAAGGTTCACATTGAAGACGACGACTCGACGCCGTTATCCGGAATCCAGGTATCGCTCGAGCCGCGTCGCGCCACCGCCCCGGCCACCAGAGCGACGGTCGATGAAAGCGGCAATTTCTCGCTACCGTTCGTCCCACAAGAAATCTACGACCTTTTCGTAGCGAACGCCCCGGAAGGCGCCTATCTGAAATCGGTACGCGTGGGTAACTTCGACCGGCTGGCTACTGGCCTGGAATCCGAGCCAGGCGGCGATCCTCCGGCGATGGAGGTCGTGTTGAGCATGCATGGCGGCGGCGTGAACGGGAGGGCCGTGACCACCGATCCGGCGGTGGTCGCTACCGGCGCCACGGTAATGCTGATTCCCGATCCCCAAATCGGCCGCGTTCAGTCCTATGCAACCACATATGCCGACGAATTCGGGAACTTCCTGGCCACCGGCTTGGCCCCCGGTAACTATGTTTTGCTGGCCTGGCTTGACCAGCCGCCCTGCGAGGTTCACAACCCCGACGATTTACCTGCTTGCCTGGCCCACGGCGTCCGAGTACAGGTCTCCGAGGGGGGTACGGAGAGCATCCAGGTAACGGCGAATTAGTCCGCGTGCTTTGGCGCTAACTCAAGAATTTGCGGCCACTTGCCGATAGACAGGCAGTGGCAGAGGCACCCCAGGCGCGAGCTCTCGACCTG
>DATHOT010000337.1:0-24129 GCA_035484655.1 Bryobacteraceae bacterium
CCTAGGGTGTATCGTTGGTGTATGGCTCTTTCAGCAAGGAATCAACTGCAAGGAAAAATCTCAAAGATCACCATGGGCGACATCATGGCTCACGTGGTCGTCAAGTTGGGAAAGTTCACAATCGAGAGCGTAATCACTCGCCAAAGCGCAAAAGAAATGAAGCTGAAAAAGGGCGACAGCGTGGAGGTGGTTATCAAATCCACCGAAGTGATGTTACGGAAGTAAGGTCAAAATAGATCAACGAGTCGCGATCCAATCCATGCCGTCCGGGCCAGTGCCGGTTGAGATACGGCTCATCACCTCGAGATTCTTCAGGTCTACCACCGCGACGTAGTTATCATTCGTCGCTGCCACGTACGCGCGCGAGCCATCGGGCACGATCAGAATGCCGGCAATGCTGCGGCCCAAGGTTAAGCGCTTAACCTCTTTCCGCGCGGCGACGTCCACCACGATGAGACCACCGTTCGTTAAATCGGAGATCAGGACCCGCTTACCGTCAGGCGTGAACTTCAGGCGATTGGATCGCTTCGCGTCCACCGGGAAGGTCTGCACCACCTTCTTCCCGGCGATATCCACGATTGAAACGGTTCCATCCCCTGCGTTTGCGGCCCAGAGCTGTTTCCCGTCCGGCGACACATCGAAGCCCTCCGCCCCGTGGCCGACCGGCACGACCGTCTGCCGCCAGTCATCAGCGGAACCCGCGCGTTCGAAAATCGAGATGGTGCCGGAGCCGATATTCGATGTGAAAATCGTGTTGTGGTCTTTACTCATTACGACCATGTGAGTACCGTCCTGCCCGGTGCCCATCACCCAATCAACCCGGTTGGCTGCCGGATCGTAGCGCCCGATGGCCTTGCTGCCCTCGGCTGTGAAGTACACTTTTCCATCCACCGGGAACAGGCCGTGCGGCCGCGAAAGAGGCGAAATATCCACGCGGTGTATTTCCTTCCGGCTGGCGATATCGATCACCGAGAGCGTGTGCCCCGGCATCTGTCCGGATCCGTAATTCGACGCGACCGCCAGTTTGCCGTCCGAGGTTGCGACCACTTCGTGCGGACCATCACCGGTGGGCGCGCGGCCCAGAACCTTCTGCGTGGCGGGGTCGATGATCGCTACCGACCCTTCCTTATTGAGCACCAGCAGCGATTGCCCCTGGGCGGCAGTGGTGAAAGCGAAAACGACCGGTATGCTTGCGCTAAGAAATTTCCATAGTTGCATGTTTCAGCCCCTAACGTTGTTCAGCATAACATCGGCCTGACTCTACGGCCTCGTTCACAGCCTATCCCTAGACCTCCTTGTGAACTATTCTACGAACAAATCCCGCGCTGAGACGTATTTGAATTGTGAGGTTCAGTAGATTGTCTAGTGGAGTAAAATGGATCATTATGCCTCGACGTGGACCCAAACTCCAAAGTGAGATGCTGCAAGGAACGCTCGACATGTTGGTCCTGCAGACGCTCGTGCTAGGACCGGCGCACGGTCACACCATCGCCCACGCGATTGAGCACCGCTCGGAAGACGTGCTCCAGATCGAACACGGATCCCTTTACCCGGCTTTGCATCGGCTCGAGGATCGCGGCTGGATTGCGTCCTTCTGGGGCACTTCGGAGAACAATCGCAGGGCCAGGTATTACCGCCTCACGCCGGCTGGCCGCAAACAGTTGACTGCTCAGACCACGCGTTGGGAGCGGATGGTGCGAGCGATAAGCCGCGTTTTGAAACCGGTCTCGGAGCAATGAAATGAGCTGGCGGCGTTTCTTCCGACGAGCGAAATGGGACCGAGAGCGTCTTCGGGAGATCGAGTCCTACGTGCAGATCGAAGCCGATGACAACGCTGCACGCGGAATGCCCTATGCCGAGGCCCACGCGGCAGCGCGCCGGAAGTTTGGAAACAGCACTTTGATTCGTGAGGAAATTTACAGCATGAACACGATCTCTTTCCTGGACGCGCTGGGCCGCGACGTCCGCTACAGCCTGCGCGCGCTGCGCCACCATCCCATGTTCACTCTCGTCGCCCTGCTGACGCTCGCTATCGGAATTGGGGCCAACACGGCGGTATTCAGCGTACTCAATAGCGTGCTATTGAAGCCCCTCGCCTACCCCAAGCCGGATGAACTGGTGGCGGTAAAGCAGACGGCTCCCGGTGCTGCCGGGCTCGCGAATATCGCCGAAGGCCTCCGGCTTTCACCTTCCATGTATTTCACTTTTGCCGAGCAAAACCGGTCATTTCAGGCGTTCGGAGTGTGGGCGCCTGGGACGGCAAGTGTCACCGGACTGGCGGAGCCGGAACAGGTCCGCACTGTCTATGTCAGCGATGGCGCGCTTCAGGCGATCGGTGTTCAGCCCGCGCTGGGCCGCTGGCTCTCGCGAGCCGACCAGCTGCCGGGAGGTCCACAAACCGTGCTGCTCAACTACGGTTACTGGCAGCGTCGCCTGGGGGGCGATCGATCGGTGGCTGGCCGCAAGATCACCGTTGACGGGCGCTCTCGGGAAATCGTCGGCGTGATGCCTCAGGGGTTCCGGTTCGTCAATCAAGATTTCGATTTGATCATGCCGCTGTCCTTCGATCGCAGCAAGCTCAGCCTGCCTGGCTTCGGTTTTCCGGGCATCGCGCGCCTCAAGCCCGGTGTGACCATCGCGCAAGCCAATGCCGATCTCGCCCGGATGCTGCCCATCTGGATGAGCTCTTGGCCATACCGCGGCAATCCGCGAATCTACGAGACCTGGAGAATCACGCCGGATCTTCGCCCCCTCAAACAAGAGGTGGTCGGAAATGTGAGCGAGATTCTGTGGGTGGTGATGGGGACCATCGGCATGGTGATGCTGATCGCCTGCGCCAATGTTGCGAACCTGATGCTGGTAAGGGCGGAGGCTCGGCAGCATGAGCTGGCCATTCGTGCCGCGCTCGGAGCGGCCTGGAGGCGAATCGTCCGCGAGATGCTGATGGAAAGCGTGCTGCTGGGGCTGATGGGAGGCGTGGCCGGGGTCGCGCTGGCCTATGGGGCGCTGCGTCTTCTGATGGCGATCGGCCCGGCGAATCTGCCGCGTTTGACTGAAATTTCTCTCGACGCTCGTGCGCTGGGCTTCACTCTGGCTCTTTCGCTGGTTTCGGGTCTGTTGTTCGGATTGATCCCAGCTTTGAAATATGCGGGACCTCGAGCGTCCCTGGCTCTACGGAGCGCGGGGCGGACTGCTAGCGTGAGCAGGGAACGGCATCGGGCACGCAACCTGCTGGTGGTGGCTCAGGTCGCCATGGCTCTGGTTTTGCTGGTAAGCGCCGGACTGATGATTCGGACGTTTCAAGCCTTGCGAACGGTGGAGCCAGGATTCACGCAGGCTGAGCATCTGCAGACCATGCGAATCTCGATTCCCGTTCAGTTGATCGCCGAGCCACAACGAGTCACCCGAGTGCAGAACGACATACTGGACAAGCTGGCGGCGATCACGGGCGTGGCCTCCGTTGCGTTCGCAAGCGAGATGCCCATGGAAGGGATCCCACCCAACTGGGACGATATCTTGATCGAAGGCCAAACCTACACCTCCACCGAAATACCGCCGCTTCGGCTGTTCAAGTATGTCTCGCCAGGCTTTTTTCATACGTCGGGCACGAGAATAGTTGCCGGCCGCGATCTCACATGGACCGACGTCTATGGCCTCAGGCGGAACGCGATGATTTCCGAGAATCTCGCGCGCGAGCTGTGGGGCACGCCTTCCGCCGCGCTCGGCAAGCGCTTCCGTACGGGCCTGAATGCTCTCTGGTGGGAGGTGATCGGCGTGATACAAGACGTCCGCGAGAACGGCGTCGATGAGAGGGCGCCCGCCATCGTGTACTGGCCTTCGATGCTGGATAATCTCTATGGACCCGGTCCGCTGGACGCAGTGCGCTCGGTGACGTTCGTGGTCCGCAGCGACCGCACCGGCTCCGAAGGCTTTCTCAACCAGGTCCGGCAAGCCGTGTGGTCGGTGAATCCGAACCTGCCGCTGGCTTCGGTGCGGACCATGCGAGAGATCTATGATCGATCGTTAGCGCGAACGTCCTTCACACTCGTGATGCTGGGGATCGCGGGCGCGATGGCGCTGGTGCTCGGGATCATCGGAATCTATGGTGTAATTTCTTACGCAGTATCGCAGCGCAGGCGCGAAATCGGAATTCGCTTGGCGCTGGGAGCGCAGCCAGGCGAGCTGCGGCGGATGTTTGTGCGGCACGGACTCGTCTTGGCGGGAATCGGCGTGGCCATCGGACTGGTGGCGGCCACCGGGCTGATGCGGCTGATGAAATCGCTGCTGTTTGGAATCAGTCCGCTGGATCCGGTGATTTACGCAGCGGTGCCGATCGTTTTGGTGATGGCTGCCGTGCTGGCGAGTTATCTTCCGGCGCGGCGTGCAGCCGTTGTTGATCCGGTGGAAGCGCTAAGGGCGGATTAGCCGTCCCACAGTTTGCAACGTCGGCGATTTCCACCAGGAGTGGACGATGGTCGCTATGACTCTTCCATTCCGCGTAAGACCCAATCTCGACACGTTGCACATTCGGCGCCCAGATCCGGGGAATAAAGCAGTAGTCGATGTGAAAAGGGCGTTGCTCCTTCCATTGAAAATAGTAGGTGGGCTGCTTCTCTTCGCCATGAGCTTCGCTATGAAAGAAATGATAGCTGCTTACCAGGCCCAGCTCGGACAGCATTTTCACTAGGGCGCTATGGTTCAGGCCGGGGTCGTGATTTGAGTCCCAGATCGTGTTGGAATTGAGGTCACCCGCCAGAATTGTGGGGTATTGTGCGAACAATTTGCGATACTGCTTGACCGCGCGCACCACGCCTTCGACATACGGGCTGGCCTGGCCGCCCTTGGACCAAACAGCGATCAACACGAAATTAGTTGGTCCGGATACTTCAACTGGAATCGCGTAGCGTGGAACTCTCGCCACTTTGGGAAGGGCGCGAATTCGATACGATCCTCTGGCAAAGACTGCGATGCCTTGGCGCGGGTTATGTCCAAACCATAAACATTGGTCGTTCTCGCAGGTTGGCCTCGCGCATTCCTGAATGACGGCAATGTCCGGCGCCAGCGCTTCGAGGAACGAGGCCTTCTTCAGGTAAGGACCGCGACAGCAGTTCCAGGTGACCAAACGCATAATTGACCGTAATATTATGCTAGCTGCTGGATAGGAGAAACGCTTCGATGGACGCCGAAGATTTTCGACGGATCGCTCTGAGCCTCGACGGTGCCGAGGAAAGCTCGCACATGGGCGCGCCCGATTTCCGCGTGGGCGGCCGGATTTTTGCTACGCTCGCCTCCCAAAAACAGGGCTACGGCAACCTGATGCTGGCGCCCGAACAGCAAGCTGAGTTCGTCAAGGAACTGCCCAAGGTGTTCCTGCCCATCGCCGGTGGATGGGGGAGGATGGGAGCGACCCATATTCGGCTGGCCGCGGCGAACGAGGACCTGCTGTCCGGTGCACTACGCGCGGCCTGGAAGCTGCGGCTCGAGAAGAACGCCAAGCCGGCCCGCAGGAAACCGAAGCGGCAGCGATAGGGCAGGCGGCGCCTTAAACGTCGGTTTTCGCCGCGGTATGCGTGACAGTTGCGGCGTTTCGCCGGCCGGTCGGCGTGGAGACGTTTGCACCGGCACTGTTGCGATGTCCGGACGCGGTGCGGGCCGCCTCCCGTGCTGCTGTTATCTGTTCCGGTGTTCTCAGATCCGGTTCCGATAACTTGACGTGCTCTTTCGCCCGCGCAACCTGCCGCTTGTGCCTCTTTTGTAATCGCTTGTCCATGCCTAATATTTTACAGGGCCGCGGGAACGGCATAGGAAAAGGCCGGCCTTCCGGCGCCGCTGTGGTAGGCTTGCGTTTTCATGACTCATAGCGGATTTGATCTTTTTGCAGCCGCCCATCAGGAGATGATCGATCAGGGCTTTGATCCCGATTTTCCCCCGGCGGTCAGCCAACAACTGGCCGCGCTCCAGACTCGGCCGGCATCCACCACGAATGGTGACGTGCGCGACCTGCGCTCGCTATTGTGGTCTTCCATCGATAACGATACCTCGCGCGATTTGGATCAGGCCGAAGCCGCCGAGCGCGTCAGCACCGGAATTCGCGTCCTGATCGCGATTGCCGATGTCGATGCCGATGTACCTATCGGCTCCCCCATCGATAAACATGCCTCTGCTCAGACGACCAGCGTTTATACCGGTATCCGAACTTTTCCCATGCTGCCCGTGCAGCTCTCGACCGATCTGACTTCTCTGAATCAGGACGCCGACCGCTTAGCCATCGTGATTGAAATGGTCGTCGCCCCCGATGGCTCGATCGGCTCCGGCGGCGTTTACCGGGCGCTGGTGCGGAATCAGGCCCAGCTTGCCTACAATGGCGTCGGATCGTGGTTGGAAGGAAGCTCGGCCGCTCCGCCGAAAGTTGCTGCTTCCGCTGCTTTGGCTACGCAACTGAAGCTGCAGGATGAGGCGGCGCAACTCATGTTTAAAGAGCGGCAGCGGCAGGGCGCACTGGACATCGACCGCGTGGAGGCAGAGCCCATCATTTCCAACGGCCAGGTCAAGGGAATTAATACCCGCGAGAAAAATCGGGCTACTGAATTAATCGAGAATTTCATGGTCGCCGCGAATGGTGTGATGGAGCGTACGCTCATGCAGGCCGGCGTCTCTTCCATCCGGCGCGTCGTCAGAACTCCCGAGCGCTGGCAACGCATCGTTGAACTCGCCGCGCGCTATGGCGATAAGCTTCCGCCGGCGCCTGATTCAGGGGCGCTCAATCTCTTCCTTCAGAAAAGGGAAACCGTTGACGCAGTGCACTACGCCGATGTCTCTCTAGCGGTAATCAAGCTGATGGGACCGGGCGAGTACGTGCTTTCACGCCCAGGCGATAAGAATCAGGGGCATTTCGCATTGGCCGCCCAGGACTACGCGCATTCCACCGCTCCCAACCGCCGGTTCGCCGACACGGTGACCCAGCGGCTGATCAAATCCGTCCTCGCCAAGCAGCCCGCGCCATATTCGGACCAGCAACTGGATTCCATTGCGCGCAATTGCACCCTTAAAGAAGATGCCGCGCGCAAAGTGGAACGGGTCATGAGTAAGCGGATCGCGGCTGTCGCGCTGCGGAATCGAATCGGTGAGACCTTCGCCGCGGTGGTGACTGGCGTCACGCCCAAAGGCGTTTTTGTCCGGATATCAGGCCCGCCGGCGGAAGGCCTGCTCGTTCGAGGCCAGCAGGGCGTCGATGTGGGCGACCAGCTTAAAGTGAGACTGGTGAGCACCGACCCCCAGCACGGCTATCTCGACTTCGCCAAAAATTAGGGACAGTGCACTCAAATACCGATTTCCCGCCGCCGGGCCTGACCATATTTGGTCATGTGACCTGTGCGGGTCAGTTGAGAAGCCGATAGTTAGACGCCTCGTGGTCGCCTACGCGTAAGCACACATAGGAAAACCGTGATTCGGCCCTTACGGCCTCCGGAATGCTTCTGGACAGACCAGCGCGCGAGCCGGCCGGCCCCCGGTCCGTTTATCGTTCGTGCCGAAAGGATCACATGAGCGCGCCGAGCAGCAACGGAAATGGCCACCTAAAACCAACTTCTAAAGTCAGAAAGATTGCATTTGTTGGTGACCACCTGCCGCGCAAGTGTGGCATCGCCACCTTCACGTCCGACCTGCTTGCGGCCGTCGCATCAGCCCATCCTGAAAGCCAGTGCCTGGCCGTTTCAGTCAACGACATTCCGGGTGGCTACGAATACCCGGAAGTGGTTCGCTTCGAGATTGAGGAGCAGGACCTGTCGTCCTATGTGCGCGCCGCAGATTTCCTCAACATCAGCAACGTGGATATTGTCTGCCTGCAGCACGAGTTCGGCATTTTCGGCGGACCCGCCGGCGCTCACATCCTGGCATTCCTGCGGGAATTGAGAATGCCCGTCGTCACGACGCTGCATACTGTCCTGCGGGAACCGCGAGCCGAACAACGCCGCGTTATGGAAGAGCTAATCTCGCTTTCGACACGAGTGGTGGTGATGACCGAGCTCGGGCGCCGGATGCTGCAGGACATTTACCAGGCCCCACCCGCCAAGATCGACCTCATCGCACATGGGATTCCCGATGTAGGATTCGTCGATCCAACATATTTCAAGGATCAGTTCGGAGTGGAAGGGCGAGTTGTGCTTCTCACGTTCGGCCTGCTTTCGCCGAATAAAGGCATCGAGTATGTGCTCAACGCCCTGCCGCAAATTTTGGAGCAGTTTCCAGAAGTTGTTTATATTGTCCTGGGCGCGACCCATCCCAATGAACTCCGCGAGCATGGCGAAGCTTACCGCGTAAGCCTGGAAATGCTCGCCAAGAAGAACAAGATCGAAAAGAACGTCATCTTCTACAACGATTTTGTGGAACTTGAGAATCTGAAAGAGTTCATCGGCGCCGCGGACCTGTACATAACGCCCTACCTTAATGAAGAGCAGATTACGTCGGGAACCCTGGCCTATACGTTCGGTGCGGGCAAAGCGGTAGTGTCCACGCCATACTGGCATGCCGCGGAGCTGCTGGCCGAAGACCGCGGTGTGCTGGTGCCATTCCGCGACGCTCGGGCCATCGGACGTGAAGTTATTGCCTTGCTGCGCGACCCCAATCGCCGGCATGCCATGCGCAAGAGCGCCTACCGGGTCGGCCGCGAGATGGTGTGGAGCAATGTCGCACAGCTATATATGCGCTCGTTTGAGTCATCGCGCCTGGAAGGAGCGGCGCTCTCTCGAAAGTCGCTGGTCACGAAAACACTCGACCAGAGGCCGCGCGAACTGCCGGATTTGAAGATGAATCATCTCTTGCGGATGACCGATTCAACGGGTGTCTTCCAGCACGCGGTTTTCGGCGTTCCGAATTTTTCCGAGGGCTACTGCACCGACGATAATGCGCGCGCGTTTATCCTGGCGGTTCTGCTCGGCGAATTAGGTGAAGAGCCGGAAGAGCTGCTGGGCATCGCCACCACTTCCGCCGCTTTTCTTCATCACGCCTTCGATACACAAACCAAACGCTTCCACAATCACCTGAGTTTCGACCGCCGCTGGCTCGACGACCGCGGTTCGGAGGACTGTCACGGCCGGGCGCTCTGGGCCCTCGGCATCGGCGTCGGGCGTTCTCCGTTTCGAAGCTTCCAGATGATGGCCGGCCAGCTCTTCGCGCAGGCACTCCCCGCTTTGTCGGACTTCACCTCGCCGCGGGCCTGGGCATTCGGGCTGATCGGAATCCATGAGTATCTGAACCGCTTGAGCGGCGACAGCCTCGTCAACCAGACTCGCGAGACCCTCACTGGCCGGCTCATGGACCTGTTGGCAGGCAATGCCAGGCCGGATTGGTGCTGGTTTGAAGAGGAGCTATCCTACGACAATGCGAAACTCGCCCACGCCTTGATTTTGAGCGGACACTCCACCGGACAGCCGCGCGTCTTGGAGCGAGGCTTGCTTGCTTTGCGCTGGCTGAACGAGCTACAAATCTCCGAGAACGGTCACTTTCGGCCGATCGGCAGCAATGGTTTCTATAAGCGCGGCGGCGCTCGCGCGAATTTCGATCAGCAGCCCATCGAAGCCCAAGCCATGGTCTCGGCCTGTCTGGAAGCCTATCGCACTACCTCGGACTTCTGGTGGTATGAACAGGCCCAACGTGCCTTCGATTGGTTCATCGGCTGGAACGATCTGGGCTTGGAGCTTTATTCGCCCGAGAGCGGCGGCTGCGGTGACGGGCTGCATGTAGATCGCGTCAATGGAAACCAGGGAGCTGAATCTACCTTGGCATTCCTGCTTTCATTAGCGGAAATGCGCCTGGCGCAAAACATGGTAGCCAGTTTCAGGGAACCGATTTCCCTCGGAAAGGAACCGATCTTCATCGGGGCGTTATGATCGCCGCCCCAAGTTCTGTCTCCATTCACGTACATCGTACGCCCCCAATCCTCCAGCCTGATCAGTCGCGCGTTCTTCTGCGGCCATTCAGTCCGGGAGGATCAGAACGGATGGCCCGCATAATCTCGCGCATCATGTCGCTGCCCGAAGACCAGGTCGATCCGCTGCTGGGGGAAATCTCGGCCGAGTTCTCGCAACGGCATCAGCACATCCGCAGACTTTACCTGGAGCGCTTTGAACAAGTCCGCGAGTTGCTCCCGGCCGATCAGGAAGTCTCCGAACAAAGACAACTCTTGATCGGCTCCTATTTCCTGGCCGAATATTCATTGGAATCCGCCGCTCTGTTCAATCCGTCTATCGTCCCGCATCCCGATCAGACTGATCTGCCGGAGGGCGCCCTGCGATTTATCCTCAGCCTGCGCGCAACCGGCGAAGGACACATTTCTTCCATCACTTTTCGAACCGGTATCATCCATTCCGATCAGCGCATCGAAGTGCAGACCCCCACCGGCTTTCTCACCGAGCCCCGTCAAGTCCCCAATCCCCTCTATGAGAAGGGTATGTTCGCGAGGAAACTTTTTGAACTGGGCTTGAACAACGACTTCACACGCCGGGTCATGAACAAGCTCGGTGAATCGTTCGCGCTGGAAGAGCTTCGTGCCAGTCTCCAAGCCGAACAGTTCCGTCTTCCCGATGGTATGGCGCAGGAAGATCAAATGGCCGCCCAGGGAGTCTGGATGCTGGCCCGCTCCAATTACGAGGTCCAGTTCGAGCCCGAGCAGGAGTTGTCCGAACGCATCCTATTCCCCGCCACGCCTTCGCAGCGCAACGGCATAGAAGATGCGCGCTTCGTCTGGTTTCAGAACGATGATGGCGCCCACGTCTACTATGCAACTTTCACCGCTTACGATGGCCGGGTCGTCCTGCCGGAATTGGTGGAGACTTCCTGCTTCCTGCGCTTTCGCTTCATTTCGTTGAACGGTCCGGCGGCCGAGAACAAAGGCATGGCGCTCTTTCCCCGGAAAATCAACGGCCTCTATGCCATGCTCTCGCGGCAGGACAACGAGAACATCTACCTGATGTTCTCCGACAATGTCCATTTTTGGAACAAGCGCCAGGTGCTTCTTAAACCTGTTTTTCCGTGGGAGTTGGTCCAGCTCGGCAACTGCGGTTCTCCCATCGAAACCGATGCCGGATGGTTGGTTCTCAGCCATGGAGTTGGCCCGATGCGAAAATACTGCATCGGTGCGTTCCTCCTCGATCGCGATGATCCCAGCAAGGTCCTCCGCCGCCTCCGCGAGCCGCTGCTGAAGCCCAATGAAAATGAGCGCGAAGGTTACGTGCCGAACGTTGTGTATAGCTGCGGCGCTCTGCTTCATAATGGCGTGTTGATCATTCCTTATGGCCTGGCCGATCACGCTACCGGTTTCGCCACCGTCCCTCTCTCTGAGGTTCTGGCGGCCATGCAGCCTGAATGAGAACCGCGGACAAGCGCGTGGCCATCCTTTCGCCGGTGGCCTGGAGAACTCCTCCCCGGCAATACGGAGCGTGGGAGACGGTCGCCGGCAACATCGCTGAAGGACTGGTGGCCCGCGGTTGGGATGTGACGCTGTTCGCCACCAGGGATTCCGTGACCCGCGCTCGCCTGCATGCCGTGGTTGACAAAGGATACGAAGAGGATTGCTCAATCGATCCCAAAGTCGCCGAATACCTTCACATCTCAGAAACGTTTGAGCACGCCTCTGAGTTTGACATCATCCACAGCCATTACGACTTTATGGCGCTGTCCTACACGCGACTCGTGAAGACGCCGGTCCTCACCACCATCCACGGATTCTCGTCGCCCAGAATCATGCCCGTATATGAGAAATACCGCGATGGATATTTTGTATCTATCAGCAACTCCGATCGGGCGCCCGGGCTGAATTACCTCGCGACGGTCTACAACGGAATCGATCTCTCGTTGTACCCGTTCCAGGCATGCGCCGGCGATCACCTGATTTTCCTCGGACGGATTCATCCCGACAAGGGAGTCCACCTGGCGATTGAGGTTGCTCGCCGGAGCGGGTTGCCGCTCCTCATCGCGGGAATTATCCAGGATCGGACCTACTTCCAGGAGCAGATTCAGCCCCACCTCGATCAGAAGATCCGCTACATCGGGCCGGTGGATGTATCGGGCAAGAATGAATTGTTCGCGCGTGCGCGAGCGCTGCTGCACCTGAACACTATCCCCGAGCGCTTCGGACTGGTTCTGGCGGAAGCTAATGCCGCCGGAGTGCCCGTGATAGCCATGGACCTCGGCTCCTGCCGCGAGGTCATCAGAGACGGTGAGACAGGCTTTCTGGTATCGAGTGTTGACCAAGCGGTACAGGCTTTGGAACGAGTTGACGAAATCGACCGCGGCGCCTGCCGCCGCCGCGTTCAGCACTGTTTCTCTATCGAGACCATGGTCGAGGCATATGAACGCATTTACGCCGCCATTTTCGATCTGGAAGCAAGGAAGTCAGCATGAGAGATATCGTCAGACGATACAGCCAGAATCCAATCCTCACCAAGGGCGACATCCCGTATCCGGTCGAAACCGTTCACAACGCGGGCGTGGTAAAGCTGAATGGCAAATACATCATGCTCTTTCGGTCGCATCTTCGGACTGGCCGATCGATCATCGGACTGGCGCGAAGCTACGACGGTTATCGCTTCATCGCCGATCCTGAGCCCTTTCTGACTCCCGCCAAGGACGGCCCTTTCGCTGAGTATGAGGAATTCGGTGTCGAGGATCCGCGCGTGACTCCGCTCGATGGGGAGTATGTCATTACCTACAGCGCCTACTCGCGCAATGGCGTGCGAATCGCTTTGGCCAGGACGAAGGACTTTAGTCAGGTGGAGAAAGTGTCGCTGATCACCGAAGCGGATTATCGCAATGTCGTCATCTTTCCCGAAAAGTTCGACGGGCTCTATGCGCGCCTCGATCGGCCCCACTCCGAAATCGCGCCCTGGTCGATTTGGATTTCCTACTCTCCCGACCTGCGTTTTTGGGGCGAGTCGCGGCTCATCATGAAACCGGTCCAGTATCACTGGGACGAAATGAAGATCGGGCCCGGCGCGCCGCCTATCAAAACAGATCAGGGGTGGCTCTCCATTTACCACGGCGTTTTCCAGACCATGGACGGATCGGTCTATCGGTTGGGCGTCGCGCTGCATGATCTCCACGATCCGGCCAAGATCATCGGTGTGGGCGATTCCTGGATTCTGCAGCCCGAGGCCCCTTGGGAAATCACGGGATATGTTCACAACGTAGTCTTTACCTGTGGCGCGGTTCCGGAGCCCGATGAAACTGTGAAGATCTATTGGGGCGGAGCGGACACGGTCATGTGCGTCGGAGAAGCGAATATCTCCGATCTGATCGCGTTATGCCTGGATCATGGCCGCCCCGCCTTAAATTAGGGACAGTACACTGTCCCTAATTTCTACGCGTCTGCCAGCGCGAAAACCTTCTGCAGCGATTCGATCGGATCGTGCCCTGGCGCTGGATCGTATTCGTGGCAGATAAAGCCGGTAAATCCGAGGTCCGCGATCACCCTGGCGATGAAGCGGTAGTTCAATTCCTGAGCGTCGTCGATCTCGTGGCGTCCCGGAACTCCGGCGGCGTGGAACTGCCCGATCAGCGGAAAGTATTCGCGAATATTGGCAACGATGTTTCCGTCCATGATTTGCACATGGTAGATGTCGAAGAGAATCTTGACCCGCGGTGAATCGACGCGCCGGCAAACGTCGGCCACCCACGACAGGTGATCGCCGATCTGATCGTCGCGTCCGATGGCCGGGTCCTTGTACTTGCTGTTCATCACTTCCAGGCAAAGGTTCACCCCTTTGTCTTCCGCCCGGCTCTTGACGCGATTAAGAAAACCAGCTGCAATGTCCGCGCCGTCTGAGTACGCCATGCCATACCGGCGCCCGCCCGTGATCAGGATGTCGGAGCCACCAGCAGCGGCGCAGGCGTCGATGAACGTCCCCAGCGATTTCACCTGCTCCTCGTGCAGCTCCTTCCGGATAATGCCGTTGTCGATCGAGATACCGCCGCCCACGCTCATGGACGGAGTCAAGCCGTATTTCTTGAGAGTGGGCCACTCCTGCTGAGCAGCCCCGCTGAAGCCCTGAATTCCGATGCGCGCGGCTTGACGGCACATCTCCTCGAACGGCATTTTAGAATCGAAGTTCCGCCGGAAACAGGCCTGCTTCAGACGTCCCTTGCGCGAGATCTCGGAAGTGGTCGTGGTCTGTGCCGCTGCTAAAGTCGCGCCCAGCGCGGGTAGGAAGTCTCTGCGTCGCATGCATGAATCATATCGAAGAGACGACCCTCCCGCGCGGCGCAAACCGGCAAGTTATCGTGGCCCGCTCACCGCTCGCCGAAGTTGTAGCCCACCCAGATCGTGGCGCCCGGTACTGAATTGCTGCCGAACTGGTTGGTGAGGCCGGGGACGTAGTGATAGTCAAACTGCGGACGTAGGAATACGTGCGACGTCAGGTAGATTTGTACGCCCACTCCGGCGTGGATATCAAGATGATTCGCGGCTCCCACCGGCTCGGTTTGTGACGTGCACACCGCCGTACCGACACAGCCGCTCTGCGTGAAGGAAAAGCTCGTCCTGGCGTCGCCCAGCCCGCCCATCAATTGCACCACGAAGCGCTTCCGATCGATTGGGGCGTAAATACCGTTCGCATCCAGAAAACTCTGGCGGTATTGAAGCGGACCATAATTGCTCCGCGCCGGTTGGATATCGGCCTGAAATCCAGCTCCGAAACGTTTCGAGAACATAATGTCTCCGCCGAAACCCAGGAAGAAACTGCCCAGTCCGCCGGTCGCTTGGCAGAATGTGTCGACCGAATGGGGCGTGCAGGTCCCAAAAGCATTCAGCGAATTGGCGTTATCCAGGCCGCCGCCGGTGGACGAATCGTGAAAACTACCGAAACCGATATTTACATCCAGCGCGTTCTGTGCGCTCGCAAATGGAATACACAACCCAAACAGGGAACCTGCGAGTAAATAATTGTAAAGTCTTCTCACTTGTTAGACAACCCTTCTTTTTTGTTTTTCCCACGCTCGTTAACGAACGTATAGCCCTACGACGCGACACATCGGAGGGCCGTTTCAAAGCGTTGGTTCTCCGGGCCCCTGCTATACTGGAGTTTCAGAAACCACTTAGTGGGCGCGTCCGTCAGCTCTTTTTGGCCGTTTCGCCCGAATCCCCGGAGGTCATCCTTGACACGACATCGCTTTTATTGCCTATCCTCGTTTTTTCTTTTAGCGCTCCTACTTTGCTCACCGGGCTGGTCGCAGACGCCCGCAACCCACTACGCTGTCTTCCTGACTGACGAACCACTGGCCACGCATTTTTCATCGCGCGCTGAGATGCAATCGGCGACGGGCGTTGCTTGGCGCGCTCGGATCGAAGCGGCGCAAGGCGCTGTGCGGAATGAACTGGCTGCGCGGAATATTCGAATCACCGGATCGGCCGGCACGCTGCTCAATGCGATATTCGTGGTTGCTTCTCCGGCTCGCCTGGCGGAAATCAAAGCCATCCCCGGCGTCGTCGACGTCGTGAAGCTCGGCCGCAGCAAGATGCTCCTGAATCGCGCCATCCAAATTCTGGACGGGCCTCAGGCTTGGAACCTGCTAGGCGGCATGAGCAGCGCCGGCGCAGGAATTAAGATCGGTATTCTCGATACTGGAATCGATCAGACGCATCCCTCTTTGCAGGACAGTTCCTTGCAAACGCCCGCTGGATTTCCGAAGTGCAACGTCCCAAGCGATTGCACCAATTTCACGAACAGCAAGGTGATTGTGGCCCGCAGTTATGTGGCACTGAATGCGGCCGGATCCGATCCGAACAATCCCGCTGCTGACTCGACACCGGACGACTATTCGGCCCGCGACCACGTCGGTCACGGCACGGCCGTCGCCACTAGTGCCGCCGGAAACACCGCCACCCTTGCGGTGACGATCAATGGCATGGCGCCGAAAGCCTGGGTCGGCAGTTACAAAATTTCCGGTTCGCCCGGCGTCAACGACGGGTCGAGCAATGACGCCTTGATCCAGGCCATTGAAGATGCGGTGAACGATGGCATGGACGTCGTCACCACTTCATTTGGAGGCACCTCCTTTACTGGTCCCGTCGACACCGGCACAGTGTGTGGAAACGCGGCCGGCGTTCCCTGCGATCCTGTCGCCTACGCCTTCGAGCAGGCGGCCGCAAAGGGCGTCATTGTGCTCGCTGCCGCCGGGAATGAGGGCGAAGGCGGCACTTACGGAACCGGCACCTATCCCCAGTACAACACCATCAGCTCTCCGGCCGACGCGCCTTCGGTGATCGCCGTGGGTGCTGTCAGCGACACGCACGGTTTTAATCCCGACGTCGAGGTCGCCGGCTCCGGCGTTCCCAGCAATCTGAATTCGATTTCCGCAAGTTTCACTGACGCATTCTCTCCTTACGGCGCTTATTCGGCTCCACTCGTCGATTTGGCCCAGATCGGCGACAGCACTGGCCTGGGCTGCAACGCGCTGCCGCCGTTCTCGCTGCTTGGCGCCTTCGCGCTCATTGAACGGGGAACCTGCAATTTCTCGGTCAAAATGACCAATGCGGTCAACGCTGGTGCGCTCGGCGCTATCATCTATGACAACGTCAACGAGACCTCGGAAAATTTTGGGGGGCTCTCCAGCTTCTCTCAACCCGTCCTCGCCATCGGGATGAGCGACGGCCAGAATCTGAAGGCCTTTATCGATTCTCATCCGGGCCACACCGCCACCATCAATCCGTCGGCGACCGAAGTCGCAATTAGCGGACCGGTGGTGCTCGCCGGCTATTCGTCCTTCGGGCCCGGCCTTGGCACCAGCGGCATCAAGCCCGATGTGCTGGCTGTAGGCGGAGGTTCAGGCAATGGCGATCTCATTTACATGGGTGCTCAGAACTACGACCCATTGGGCGAAGTGTTCAGTTCCGTCCGCTATATTGCGGCCGCGGGCACCAGTTTCGCGACGCCTTTGACAGCGGGTAGCGCCGCTCTGGTTAAACAACAACATCCCGGCTATACCGGCCAGCAGGTCAAATCGGCAATCGTTAATACAGCCTCTCAGTCCGTTACTACCGACGACGGCGGCTTCAGCGGGATCGCGGCGCCGCTCAACATTCTGCAGTCCGGATCGGGCCTCGTCGCCGCCGACCTGGCAATCCAGACTAATGTGACCGTCGTTCCGTCCACGGTCTCGTTCGGCTCTTTTCCGAGCGCGTCTCCACTTTCGCAAAGCCAGCCGCTCACCATCACCAACACCGGTTCATCCAGCGTCAATCTTTCGTTCGCCAACGCGCCCATCAGTTCGGCATCAGGAATAACGATCTCTGTCAGCCCCTCCTCGCTCGCACTGGGGCCGGGCCAGGCGGGCACTTTGACGGTAAGCTTGGCCGGAAGTATATCTGCGGGTGGTCTCTATTATGGCTCGATCACTATTTCCGGCGCGTCCGTCCCGATGCGTATTCCCTACATGGTTCTTTCCCCCACCTCGGGTACTGTCAACCTGGACGCGGTATCGGGAGACGAGGACGAGGCCCTTGCCGGCCAGATTATTCCAGACGGCCAGGTGGCATTCCAGTTGACTGATGCGAACGGTGTGCCGGTGACCGGTGCAGCCGTGACTTTCTCTCAAGCGCGCGGCAGCGTCCCATTGACCATCAGTGAAGCTTCCACCACCACCGATAACTATGGCTTTGCCTACGCGACCGTCACCATCGGCTCCCAGACCGGAAACTATGTTGTGAACGCAACGGGCGGCGGCCAGTCCTATCAATTCTCGGGAAGCGTTTCACCCCCGCCCACCGTCTCCGCCGGCGGTGTAGTGAATGCGGCGAACTCCACTTCGCCCGTCGCGCCCGGATCGTATGTGTCGATCTATGGAAGCAACCTCAGCTATATCACCGATCAAAACTACAGCGCGGTCCGTCTGCCTCTCAGCATGGATCAGGTGACGGTTTCGTTCGACGCGGCCGCCACCGGGTCGCTTCCGGCGGTCAGCGTGCCCGGTCATATGGTCTATGTGAGTCCCAGCCAGGTGAATATTCAGGTGCCGTGGGAATTGCAGGGATATTCATCCGCCAAAATGAAAGTGACATTATTTGAGTTCGGCTTCGGCAACGTGGTCACAGTGCCCATTGCCAACTACACGCCGGCCATGTTCGGCTCCAGCATCGCCGCCGCGGAGAACGCCACCACCGGCCAGATCATTACCGCGGCAAATCCGGCCGCGCGCGGCAGCGTCGTTTCGCTCTTCTGCAATGGCCTCGGCCCAGTGACCAACCAGCCGGCCTCGGGAGATTCAGCCGGTGTTCCTCTTTCTACCACCACCACGCAGGCCACGGTGACGATCGGCGGCACTTCGGCCAGCGTAAGTTTCAGTGGCCTCGCTCCCGGTTTTCCCGGCTTGTACCAGGTGAACGCCCAGGTCCCCTCGAGCATCCAAGCCGGCAATCAACCGGTCATTGTCTCGATCGGCGGCGTCTCATCTCCCGCTTTGACATTGCCCGTCCAGTAGGCAGGGGCCCAGGCGAGGTATGATGCACTATACCTATGAAACCTGCTTGCCTGCTCGCGATTGCTTTGCTCGCTGCGCTGCCGTTAGCCGCCGAGAAGAAGATCATTCAGCCCAAGGAATTCGCCCCCGGCGGGCCGTTCAACCCGGCGGTGCTGGTGGATGGCACCTTGTATGTGTCCGGCCAGATCGGGCGCGACTTGAAAACCCAAAAGATTCCCGACGATTTTGACGCCGAAGTCAAACAGGTGCTCGAGAACATCGGCGTTATTCTTCGGGAAGCGAAGATGAACTATGGGGACGTGGTCGCGGTCCAGGTCTATCTCACCGACATGGATCAGTTCCAAAAGATGAACGCCATCTATACGAGCTACTTCAAGGATAACCGGCCCTCCAGGACCACTGTCGGCGTAGCCAAGCTGGCCGCGCCGAACGCGCACATTGAAATCACGGTCACCGCGCGCCGCTAGGAGTGGGGCAGGTCTCCGACCTGCCATCTTCACGTCTTATCCAAATTTTTGTAAATCGCGTCGATATTGGCGGCGAACCGGTCTTCCAGCGCCGTCCTTGAACCCACGTACACGCTGTACTTCTGGGTCGTGTCCGTCACGAAATTAATGTAGCCGTTTGCTTGCAAGCTCTTCACCGAGGCCATCGAAATGGTCTTTTGCAGCTCGGCCAGCGGCTTGCCCGCTTTTTTGCCGGCCTCCACGATCCCGGTAAGTTCCTCGATGTAATTTCGCATCTGGATCGCGCGGTCGTAGTTGTTCTGAGCTGTGCCGTGGCCGGGCAGGAGGTGATCGGCCTTGAGTTCCCCAATCGAGTTAATCGTGCCCGGCCACTCCCGCGGATACCCGTCAGCGATGTTCGGAAGAAAGCCGATGATGGCATCCCCGGTGGCGACGGCGCGCTGCTGCGGACAGAATACGGCGACATCGCCGGCGGTGTGCGCCCGCCCATGGAACTCGATATGCAGGTCGTGAGCGCGGTCCTTAATAACGTGCGACTTCGCGAAGGTGATGTCCGGCAGCTCCGGCGTGAAGCTCTTCATCTCGACCTGATAAGCCTGCGCCAGGCGGATCTGCTCCTTAAAGAAGTCTTTCTCGGCCGCCGACGCCGCCTTAGACAACCGAGCCTGCAGACCATCGATGATCTTGGGAACACCGTCCAGCGATTCCTTCAATCGATTGCGCGCGTTCTGCGCCACCAACTGTTTGGTGGTTTCGCTGGCAATGATCTCGACTTTGGAGCCAGTCGCACGATACGCTGCGTCGCCTTGCGTGTGGTCCCAATGAAAATGAGTATTCACCAGATAGCGAACCGGCTTGGTGGTAACGTCTCTCTTGATCTGCGCGATGAGAGAGGCCGCAGCCGAGGGCTTGGAATGCGCGTCCACCACCAGCACATCCTGCGAGTTCACAAAAATCGCGGCATTGCAATTCGTGAGCGCTTGCGGATGCGCTAATGCAAAGTAGACTCCATCGGCGATTTTCTGGATATCGAACAACTGCGTGCTTGCGCCCGGCGCCTGGGCTCGAGCCACCGCTGCCCGGAAGAATCCCATTTCCAGCACCGAGGCCCCGGCCATTGCTCCGCCGGCGAGTTGCTGGAAAAAGTCGCGCCGCGTTTTGTGGCTGCTGTGTCCGTTGTGAGAGTGAGAATGGTTGTGCATCGTTCAACTCCTCCTGGTAGTCATGCCGACGGCCCGAAGATGGCCGCGAGCCGTTTTGCCGCGTGAAGCACTCTTTGTTCCTGGCCCTGCTCGGCCGCTAGTTGCAGTCCTAACGGCAAGCCGCCGGAGGCCGGCATGGGAATAGAAATCGCTGGTGTTCCCAAAGCAGTCCATGGAGAATTCATTCGCGAATCTCCGGTGGAGGCGAGGCCGAGCGGCGCCGGCCCGGTGGCGGCCGGGGTCAGAATGACCGGCGTTGTCTTGAACAGGCTAGAAATCTGCTGCTTGCTTTGTGCGATCAAACTCAGCGCATCCTGATAACGCTTATCGGAGATCTGCAGGCCTTCCCGAACCAGATCGGCTAAGTCTTTGAGCTGATCACCATATTGCTCGAAACGCTGCTTATGAAATCGCGCGCCCTCGTAGAACATCACCAGACTAGCCTCTTCCTTAAGCTTGTCGAGCATTTCGGTGATGCGAACAGTTTGCACGGAAATCCCGTGGCCGCGCAGCCTGGAGATAGCGGACTGGAAAGCCTTCGCCATTTCCGGCTCGACTTCAGGCAACGGGTCCAGACTGCCGACGGCGAAGTCCTCGTCTCGACCGCGCGCGTTCCCGAGAGATTCCCAAAGCTCGATCATATCGGCCGGTGTATTGGTAAAGAGTCCAAGCGTGTCCAGGCTTTTGGCAAAGGGCAGAACGCCGTCCGTCGAGAACCATCCGTAACTGGGCTTGAAACCGGTGACGCCGCAGTATGATGCGGGCCGCAGCACGGAGCCCAGCGTTTGTGTCCCCAGAGCAAAAGGAACCATGCCCGCCGCGACCGCCGCCGCCGAACCGCTGGAGCTGCCTCCCGGCGTGTGCTCGAGATTCCTTGGATTCCTGGTCGGCGCCGGAGTCCGGTATGCGAAGGCCGCGGTCTGGGTCTTTCCCATCACGATCGCGCCGAGACTCCGGATTTTCTTAACAATCGCGGCGTCACCCGTGCTTTGCCTTCCTCTATAAATCGGCGAACCATATTCGGTGACTAGATTCTCTGCTTCAATAATGTCCTTGACACCGAGCGGAATTCCCGAAAGCTGACCAGCCGCAATGGAGGGTTGAGGTTGAACCTGGACCCAGGCGTGAATGGAAGGGTCCATTTGACGGATGCGGTCCAGGCAGGCCTCCAGACCATGCTTTCTGGACGCCGCGTCAGCGCGCAACCAGTCACCGAGGCTCTGAAGAGGAGAAGTCACGGCGCTGATTCCCTTCCTAGCTGCTGTCAGTCCCAATAGCGACAGGAGTTCGCGGCGGCGCATGCGATCGCTCATTTGGAAGCGGAAGTGGTGGTTAAGGAAGCCGAATGAGTTGCGGCTGCGGAGGTCTGCTCGTGCGTTGAGGCCGCTTGTTCCTGGCGCTCAAGCCAGGCCGGCGCGCCGATATAGCGCAGCACAAGATAGCGCAGAACGTGCAGAGCGCAGCCTATGGTGATGGCGATTACTGCATCGGCTATCAGTACTCCGGCAGCGGTCGCCAGAAACGCGGCGGCATCCACCAGCCGCAGCTTGGGCAATCGTTTCCAGGTGCCCCAGTCAAGCAGCCGGAAGCCCATCCAGGCAGTAACGCCGGCGAGCGCGGCCAGCGGCACGTGGGAAATGAACGTAGCGCCAATGGTCATCATTGCCCACAGCAGCGCGCCGTGCACTACGTTGGATATTTTCGTAGTGGCGCCACACTGCACATTGGCGACGCTTCGGGCGGGAATACCGACGCTGGTGGGGGCGGCGAAGAATCCGCAAATCAAATTGGCTATGCCGTAGGCGCCCAGCTCCATATCGGCATCGACTTTTTTTACCAGCTTGTGGCGGCCACGGAAATGATCCACCACGCGCGACGTCATCAGCAGCTCGACGGAAGCGACAAATGCCAGCCCGAGAGCCGACGGCAGCACTTTGAAAACATCCTCCGGCGCCCAGGTGAAACCGATGAAGGGCGGCATGCTGATCGGGATATTCCCGACTTCGTTCACCTTCCATCCAAAAGCTGCCACCGCCGCGACTACGATGCCGACGCCAAGAAATGGGCCGGGAGCCCGCGGGTAGCGCATCCGCACCAGCGTCGAAATCAACATCACGATACCGGCCACCATCGCAGGCAGCCAGTGAAACGCGCGGAACTGCTCCAGGCTCTGCATCAACTGGCCGAACATGGATTCGCTCCACCCGCCCGGCGGCGCCTTCAGAGCGAAGATCACTTTCAATTGCGAGATGACCATCAGGCCGCCGATGCCGCACGAGAATCCCGCCAGCACCGAATGCGGAACCTTCGCGACATAGCGGCCCAGCCGCATAATGCAGAAGATCAACAGGAAGACCGCCGCGAAAATACAGATCTTGGCCGCGCCGCTGATTCCTCCTGCGCGAACGGCGCCGAGAATGAAAGGAACCGTCGCGCTGGACGTTCCGCCGATCAGTACTGGATTTCTGCCGAGCAGGGCGCAGATGGGCGCGGCGAAGAGCGAGGTGTATAGTCCCAGGATGGGGGGCAGCCCCATGAGCGAGGCCATCGCCAAGCCGTAGGGCAAAGCGATAAGCGCCGCGATAGCGCCGCCGAAGAAATCGCCTGCAAAAAGGCGTCCGTTATAACCGGGGAGGGGATTCTTCACAATCCCTCCGAAAGTTTCCGCATCAACAACCCGTTAGGCCATCACCTTCACTAAGGCTGCCTTGAACTTGTCCATCTCTTCCTGGGTACCGATCGACACGCGCACGTGCGTGGGCCAGGCAGGCCAGAGTCGTCCGATGAAGACCTTCTGATCGGCCAGAGCGCTCACCACTTCACCGCCCGGCCGCTTGACGTCCATCATGAAATGGTTCGCCTCGCTGGGGACATAGGGGATGTTCTTGGCTTCCAGGAATTCGAAAACGTTGTCGCGGATGTCCTTGTTAATTTTGCGCCGCTCGGCGACCACGGTCTTAGATTTCAAACTGGCCGTCGCGGCCGCGACTCCGGTGATGGGAACGAAGCCGACCCCGAAAGGCCGCAGCTTGTCGAGCAGATCGGGCCGGCCCATGGCGAGTCCGGCGCGAATCCCAGCCATACCGTAGATTTTCGAGAAAGTGCGCAGGATGATGAGGTCTTTGTCGGCGGCCACCAGATCGGCTGCGGTCTGGGCGGTGGAGAAATGGAGATACGCTTCGTCCAGCAGCAGGACGCAGCCCTTGGGCTGGTTCGCCAGAACATATTCAATGTCCGCGCGAGAGGTGAGCGTGCCGGTCGGGTTGTTGGGGTTGACTATATAGATAAGCCCGGCGGTGGAGTCGGTCTTGGTCATGGCGACGACGTCGTGCGAATAGCCCTTGCGCAGAGGTACGCGAGTCACTTTGGCTCCGATGAAGCGCGCGGTTCCAGCGCCAGATTCGTAACCGGGATCACCCATGACGAAGCCGCGGGTAGGAGAAGTGAAAGCGCAGACGGCGCGGTGTAGCGGATCGCTGGAACCTGCGAACACGGCAATGTACGCAGGCTTGAGACCCTCCAGCTCCGCCGAGGTCTTCACCAACTCGCCGGCCTCGTTATGCGGCGAGTATCGTCCGCCGAACTTGGCAACCTGATAAATCGCTTCCAGAGCTTCCGGGCACGGGCCGAGCGGGTTTTCGTTTTCATTGATGCGCACTGCGTCGGCCGGCATTTCCCGGCGACCGCCGGCGGCGCGCTGAGCGAGGGCCGACTCGTTGTAAAAGGGCAGAGCGGCTCCGGCCGTCAGGATGCTGGCCACGCGGGCAAGTTGCCTGCGAGTAATTTCGATTTGTGGCATTCGGGATTCTCCTTGCTTGGGGCAAGTTTACCAAAATTAGGGACAGTGCACTCGACGTCAGCACATAACTCAGCGGCAGGCCGCTATCGCTGAGATCACAATGCAGCTTATAGCCCTTCCAGCGTTGCTTGCGACCCCGCTCATCGAAGCGGACACCCCAATCGCCGTGTTTGGGAAGATCGTCGAGCATCTC
>DATHOT010000338.1:0-5852 GCA_035484655.1 Bryobacteraceae bacterium
GAGACGCTGGTGTTGTTGAGGGTCGTCGGAATACCTGCCGGTCCGGCGCTGGATTGCAACGTCAAGGTGCCCGTCAAAGGAGCCGCCATGTTGGACCCAAAAATGGTGATGATCGAGCTGGGCGTCACGCCCGAGTTCGAGAACCCGGCCGGGATAAAGCTGTAGTTGTTCGTAACCCCCGTGACCGTGGGAGCACCTGGCCCCGTGCTGGATGCTCCATAGGTCGTGTATTGCAGGGTGATCGAAGTGGAACTTATGGCCATCACCAGTAGCTTCGCTGCATTTCCGCCGTTGGTTCCCAGTCCAATGATTGCTCCGGCAGTGGCTCCGGCAGTGAGCGAGCTGGCTGGAATGGGCGCCGGCGACGCGAGTGCAGCCAATGACTGCAGAAGCGACTGGGTGAGCTGGCCGAAGGACGTAGTTCCCGTAAAGCCTGGGATGACCCCTCCCTTGGCGTTACCAATGAACGTGATGCTGGTCCCGGTGAACGTAATGTCTCCGGTGCCGGACGTGTTGGTCGTGCCAGTGTCCAGGTTCAGGCTCTGGCCCACAGACAAAGTGGCAGTGCTGTTGATGTCCGCCAGAGCGGCGACCGGCAACAGGAAAGCCACGGCGGTTATGGCGCTAAACGCTGCTATCTTTCTAGTAAGTTTCAAAAGGCAAGGTACACATTTCATAAGGTCTCCTCCTCAGGAGTTGTAATCGAAGCCACTTTTTTTCGGCCTAATTGCGTTCAAAAGAGATACGCGAGAACTATCGGCAGAAAGGATCAGTCCCGTCGGCCCTGGCGCCTATAATAACAATTCGAGTCCGTAACTTGTTGGGCGGTATACTGAAACGAACGCTGGATTTCGTCGCTTGAGTGATCCTTCTCCCCAGAACGTAACCAAGCTGCTGGTCCAATGGAGCAGTGGCGACCAGGGGGCCTTGGATGCGTTGATGCCCCTCGTCTATGAGGAATTGCGGCGCGTCGCCCGCTACTATCTCAAGCAGGAAAAGCAAAGTCATACCCTTTCGTCCACGGCGTTGGTTCACGAGGCATACCTGCGGCTGGTGAATCAAAAGGAAGTGACATGGCAGAATCGGGCGCACTTTTTCGGCGTGGCGGCGAAGATGATGCGGCGGATTCTGGTGGACCACGCGCGGCGCCATGGCTATGCCAAACGCGGCGGCGGCGTAATGACGCTCGCGCTGGAGGAAGTGGTGGCCACTCCGCAGCGGCGCGAAATTGATCTGGTGGCGCTCGATGACGCCCTCGATAGCCTCGCCAAGCTGGATGACCGCCAGAGCCGGATGGTGGAATTGCGATTCTTCGGCGGCCTTTCGATCGAAGAGACGTCGGAAGTGCTGGGCGTGTCCGTGCCGACCGTGAAGCGTGAATGGGCTTCGGCGCGAGCCTGGCTGTTCCGTGAAATCACCCGAGGTCCCCTTGACGCCTGAAGATTGGCGGCGAGTGCGCGAGATCCTCGAGCAGGCCCTCGAGTTGGCGCCCGGGCGGCGATCCGCTTATCTGCAGGAAGCTTGCGCCGGAAACGCGGCGCTGCGCCTGGAAGTGGAAACTCTGATCGCCGCCGACGAGCGGGCTGGCGCCGGGTTTCTGGCCGGCAACGCAGCGGAAGTTTCGCCTCTCCTGGCTCCGCCGGAGGATCCAGTATCCCTGGCCGGCAGCCGGATTGGTCCGTATCAGATCGTCGAGGAGATCGGGCACGGCGGCATGGGCACCGTCTACCGCGCGGTCCGGGCCGACGATCAGTATCGTAAGCAGGTGGCGATCAAAGTGGTTCGCGGTGGACTGGGCGACGAGTTCCGGGTGCACCGCTTCAAAGCCGAGCGCCAGATTCTGGCCAATCTCGATCACGCCAATATCGCCCGGCTCCTGGATGGCGGCGCGACCGAAGATGGGCGGCCTTATGTGGTGATGGAATACATCGAAGGCCGGCCGATCGACGAGTATTGCGATCAGCGCAAGCTCCCGGTGCCCGAACGGCTGAAGCTTTTCCGCACCGTTTGTTCCGCCGTGGCCTATGCTCATCAACGCCTGGTGATTCATCGCGATATTAAGCCCGCCAATATCCTGGTCACTGAGGAAGGCGAGGCCAAGCTGCTGGACTTCGGAATCGCAAAGATTCTCGATCCGGAGGCGGAGGGGGCTGAGCATACCGTAACGGTGATGCGGCTGATGACGCCGGAATACGCCAGTCCTGAGCAAGTGCGGGGCGAGCCGATCACTACTGCCAGCGACGTCTATTCCCTCGGCGTGGTGCTGTATGGTTTGTTGACGGGACGGCGGCCCTACGGCCGGGCCAGCCGGGTGGCGCGCGACATCGTGCAGGCGGTGATCGAGACTGAGCCGGAGAAGCCGAGCGCCTCGGTCACCCGGGCGGAAACCGTGACGGCACAGACCGTGAGCGAAACGCGGGACGAGATTCCCGAGAAGTTGAAGCGGCGGCTGCGAGGCGACCTGGACAACATCGTTCTCAAGGCGCTGCGCAAGGAGCCGGAGCGCCGCTACGTTTCCGTCGATCAGTTCTCCGAGGACGTCCGGAGACACCTCGAAGGGCTCCCGGTGATCGCGCGGCCCGACACGTTCTTCTATCGAAGCAGCAAGTTCGTCAAGCGGCATAAGGCCGGTGTGGGGGCAGCCATCACCGTGCTGCTGACTCTGGTGGTTGGCCTGGCGATTACCATGCACGAAACTTTCATAGCGCGCGCGGAGCGGGCCAAAGCCGAGCGGCGCTTCAACGATGTACGTCAACTGGCGAACTCCCTGCTGTTTGAAGTACATGATGCGATCCAGACGCTGCCAGGCGCCACGCCCGCCCGCAAACTGATCGTCGACCGGGCGCTCCAATATCTGGATGCATTGGCCAAGGAGGCCAAGGGCGACCTGTCGCTGCAGCAGGAACTGGGCACGGCTTATGAGAAAGTCGGCGACGTGCAAGGCGGATTCCGATCGTCGAACCTGGGCGACATCCCCGGATCTATTGCGAGTTATCGCAAGTCGCTGGCGATTCGCGAAGCAGTAGTGGCGGCGGATCCGGCGAATATTGCTGCCCAGCGGGCGCTGATTACCTCGCATGGCAAGCTCAGTGACGCGCTGACGGGAGTGGGCGATTCCGCCGGCTCACTCGATCAGTTGGGGCGGTTACTGCCCATCGCCGAGCGGCTCTCGGCCGCCGATCCGAACAATTCAGCGGATCGCCGCAACCTGGCGGTCGCTTACCTGGATTATGGCTGGAAGAGCTCCAATGCCACAAACTGGAAAAGCGGAATCGACGATTGCCGGAGAGCCGTGACCATGCTCGAATCACTATCGGCCGCCGAGCCCGGCGATAAGCGAACAGGCCGGGTATTGGCGCTGGCCTACGAGCGCGTCGGCGATCTACTTTCGAACTTCGCGAAGGACCACGCCGAGTCATTGGCAATGCATCGCAAGGCGCTGGCCATCGAAGACTCGCTGTTAAAACAAGACCCGCAAAACGCAGGCTTGCAAAGACTCAAGGCCTGGGAGACCGTGGATATCGGCGACGAGCTGCGCGCGCAGGGTGATACGGCGGCCGCGCTGGACAAATACCGCGAAGGGTTGAATAGTTTGCGGACGCTATCGCTGGCCGACCCCAAGAGCGTGCAATTCCATACCGATGTCGGAAACGTCCGAACAAAAATCGGCGACGCGCTGCTCGAATCCGGCAAAGCACAAGCGGCTCTGACTGAACTCGAAGGATCTCTCTCCGAGTTTCCAGCCGGGGACCTGCCGGTGTCCGCGCTAACTCAGTTCCGAATCGCCAAGGCCTATGAAATATTAAAGGACCGTGCCCACGCGCAGATCTGGTATCAGAAGAGTATCCCGGCATTGGAAGCAGCGCAGAAGCGTGGTTTCCTCGACGGCCCGGACGCCGCTGCGCTCGACCAGGCTCGCCAAGCCATCAATTTAGTGGGGCGGACGCCTTCGTCCGCGCCGGACCCCCCGGTCCGGCACTAATCGCCCGTAACCGCTTCCGACTCTTTCACCCGCGCCGGTCCGAACTCCTGATCCTTGTACTGAAGCTGATAAAGCTTCCAATAAATTCCGCGCAGCGCCAGCAGCTCCTGATGCGTGCCCATCTCGCGCAGCTTCCCTTTGTGCATCACCAGAATCCGATCGGCGCGCTGAATGGTAGATAGGCGATGCGCGATGACGATCGAAGTGCGCCCCTCGACCAGGTGATCGAGCGCCTCGCGTATGCGGAATTCGGTCTCGGTATCGACGCTGGAAGTGGCTTCATCCAGGATCAGATAGCGAGGATTGTGCGCCAGCGCGCGGGCGAAGCTGATGAGCTGCTTCTGGCCGGTCGAAAATCCACTGCCGCGCTCGCGAACAGCTTGCTCGAAGCCATTCGGAAGCGTGCGGATAAAATCGAGCAGATTCACGCGTTCGGCCGAGGTGGCCAATTGTTCATCGCTGATGCCCCCAGTCCCCAGCCGGATGTTATCGGCCACCGTTCCGGTGAACAGATGCGGATCCTGAAGCACCACGCCGAAATTGCGCCGCAGTTCCTCGAGATCGAAGTCCCGGATGTCGCTGCCGCCGATATTGATGGTCCCGCGCTGCACTTCATAGAACCGCAGCAGCAGACTCGTTAGCGTGGTCTTCCCCGCCCCGGTGTGGCCCACCACCGCGATCGTTTCGCCCGGCTCGATCCGGAAGTTGACATCGCTGAGTACCCAATCGTCATCTTTGTAAGCGAACCAGACCCGGTCGAATTCTATTGCCGCGGGCCCTTTGGGAAACGGCTTCGGCTCGGCCGGCGAGTGGATCTCAACCGGAGTATCGATGAGTTTGAAGACCCGCTCGGATGCGGCCATGGCCCCTTGCAGGATGTTGTATTTTTCGCTCAAGTCCTGAATAGGCCGGAAGAATCGCAGGCCGTATTGAAAGAATGCCACCAGGATGCCGAGGCTCAGGGCGCCGCCGCGAATGCGGAATCCTCCGTAGGCCAGCAATAACGCCAACGCCAGCATTCCCAGAAACTCCACCACCGGATAAAACCAGCCATACGCGATGATGGCGTCCTTGTATGCTTCCATGTGATCGCGATTAATGCGGTCGAATTCGGCGCGGCTGCGTTCTTCGCGGTTGAAGAGCTGCAGAACGGCGATGCCGTTGATGTGCTCCTGCAAATAAGAATTGATTCTTGCGATGGCGACCCGGATGCGCCGATAGCTTTGCTGCACCGTTCGCCGGAATTGCATCGTCACCAGCACGACGATCGGCATCACTGCCAGCAGGAACGCCGTCATCCCGGGACTCAGTTTGAGCATCGCCAGGATGACGAAGCTGAGCATCATCAGATCGCCCAGAATCATGAGCAGCCCCGATGAAAACAGCTCGTTGAGCGCGTCCACGTCAGTAGTGAGGCGTGTGACCAGGCGGCCCACCGGATTGCGATCGAAGAAGGCGATATCCAGCCGCTGCAAGTGCCCCATCAACTGGCGCCGCAGATCGAACATGGCCTTTTGTCCAACCCATTGCATCAGGTACTGCTCGCCGAAGTCGCAGAACATGCCGGCGACCAGCGCCGCCAGGTAAAGGAACGATATCTGGATCAGCCCTTTCCAGGGATCGCTGGCGAGATACGGATCAATCAGCGAGTGCGATGGCTTTCCGGACGGCACCAGGTAGCGATCAATCGCAATCTGAGTGAGCAGCGGTCCGATCACCTGCAGCGCCGCGTTGATGAACAGCAGGACCAGCGCCACCACAACCTCTACCTTGTACGGCCGGATGTAGGTGAGCAGGCGCCGCATCAGGCGCCCATCATACGCTTTGCCTAAGACTTCTTCTTCCACGTACCTTCAGTTTACGAAATCAG
>DATHOT010000339.1:0-88492 GCA_035484655.1 Bryobacteraceae bacterium
CACAAAGGCCGGTGAAAACGATCTCACCGACGCTGCCACTCCCGCTTCCCCGCCCCGCTGGCGTCCGTTATTGCTTTGGATCGCTCTGGCCGCCTGCGGATCCATTTTGCTTCTGGCGGTGACTACGTTCCTGACGCAGGACGTCGCAGCCATCCCGTTCCTTTGGGTGCTTCCGCTGAGCGTCTATCTGGTTACCTTTATCATCTGTTTCGACTCGCCGCGTCTCTATGTGCGCGCGGTCTTCTACCCGCTGCTGGCGGTGGCGCTAGGTCTGTTGGCATATCTTTTGAAGCATCCCAACGGCGTTTTCAAAATCGGTCCGACGGTGATGCTAGCAGTCTCGGCGTTGTTCTTCTGCTGCATGGTGTGTCACGGGGAACTGGTCCGCTTGAAGCCGCATCCACGTTACCTGACGCTGTTCTACACCATGCTCTCGGTGGGCGGCGCGACGGGTGGGATCTTCGTTGCGCTGGTTGCGCCGAATGTGTTTAGCGGCTATGAGGAGTTCCCGATCGGCCTGGGGCTGTGCGCGGTGCTCGCGGCCAGTTTGCTGCTGGCGGCCCATCGCGAGTGGTTGCAGCGGGTGGGGGGCCGTGTGTTGAGCGGCGGAGTGATCGCGCTGGTTGCCGCATATCTAATTTTTCTGGGGATTATAGTTCACGAATCGGTGTCTGGCTACCGCCTCGCGCGGCGCAACTTCTATGGACAACTGCGCGTGCAAGACGTGATGGGCGAGGACGACAACTTCACGCATCGCAAGCTGCTGCATGGAGTGATCAATCACGGCGAGCAGATTCTGGATGCCAAATACCGGAGAGAGCCGATCTCATATTTTTGCCACGGCACTGGAATCGCCTTTGCGATGCTAGCGGGCCAGCCGGGAGTTCCACGACGAATCGGGATTCTGGGATTGGGCTGCGGCACGCTCGCGGCTTATGGGAGGTCCGGCGATACGATTCGGATTTACGAAATCAATCCACTGGTCCTCGAAATCGCGCGAAGCGAATTCACGTACCTGGGAGACACTCCGGCCAAGGTCGAGACGGTGCTGGGTGACGGCCGGCTTTCGCTGGAGCGCGAATCCAGCCAGCAGTTCGATGTCCTGGTGATGGATGCATTCTCGGGGGATTCGGTGCCGGTGCATCTCATCACACGCGAGGCTTTCCAGACTTACCTGCGTCATCTAAAGCCCGGCGGGATTCTGGCAGTCAATGTTTCCAACAGGCACTTGGATCTCCGGCCGGTAATGGAACGGGGCGCCGCCGCCGTCGGCAGAATCGCTCTGTTTTATTCCTACGAAGCCTCCGAAGAAGATAGCTTCTGCAAGAACGCCGACTGGGTGTTGATTGCCGAGCCCAACGTGCGTGAAAAGCAGCCGAAGCTGTATGGGGCGGGTCAGGTTCTCAAGCCTTATACCGGCTTCCGGGCTTGGACAGACGACTTTTCCAACATGTTCCGCATCCTAAAGTGATTGTATGCACGCGGCAGCCGGGCGATCAGACGGGGCCAGACTGTCTCAGGATGGGGATCGAAGACAACGCCCGCGTCACCGGCGAAGACATGCCACAGGCCACGCGCGACTTCGTCCTGCAGTTGGCCGGGCGACCAGCCGGTGTAGCCGGCATAGACGCGGAACACACTGGAAGACATCTCGTCGGCGACCATTTTGCCGAGCAGGGTCTTGGTCGAAATCATGGAAACATCCGGCAAAACGGTCGCCGCCCCCACGGGCTTGGCGCGAGACCGGTAAAGTGCGCGGATACCGACCGTCAGTGGGCCACCGGCGTACAACTTCAATTGCGCACCCTTGAGCTCCGGATAGACTTCCGATAAGGGGATGCTCAACGGGCGATTCAAAAACAGGCCGATGCTGGCCTGCCGGTCGTGGCGGACCAGCAGAATCACGGTCCCGGCGAAGTCGGCGTCGTGCGATTTCCGGCTGGCAACCAGAACCTTTCCAACGGAGAGATCTTGCGTCCAAGCCAGGGCGCCTGCCAGCAAAAAGCACGCAATCGCTTTTGTCATTTAGCGACTGGTGAAGCTATGAAGCTGTAGCCGACGCCGCGGACGGTGATCAAGTGGCGCGGGCTGCTGGGATCATCTTCGATATAGCGCCGCAGGCGTACGATGAAGTTGTCGATGGCGCGGGTGTCGGTGTCTTCGTGCAGACCCCAGACCTCGGCCAGCATAGCTTTGCGCGAGACGTGCTTGCCTTCGCGCTGGATCAGGTAGCGCAGTACATTGGCTTCCATGAGCGTCAATGGAAACACCTGTTCGCGAACACGCAGCTCCAGGCGATCGAAGTCCACCGACTTATCGCCGAACGTGAAGGTGTCGTTGGGTTGGGCCACGGTATTGCTTGCCGCGGCAGCATCGGCCCGCAACCACTCCCGGCGGCGCAGCAGACCGCGGATGCGCGCAATCAAAATGGACAGCTCGAAAGGCTTGGTGAGATAGTCGTCGGCGCCGGCGGCGAAACCAAGCAATATGTCGTCCGGGTGGCCGCGCGCTGTGAGCATCAAAGTGGGAATGAACTGGCCCGTCTGCCGCATCTCAGACATCACCGTAAAGCCGTCCTTGCCGGGAAGCATCACATCCAGAATTACGACATCGAACCGATTCGAATCTGTGCGCAGAGTGTCCAGCGCGGATTCGCCATTGTCGACCACCTGGACCTGGTGACCCTCCGCCTCCAGGTTAAAACGCAGCCCGTCGGCAAGGTGCTGTTCATCCTCTACCACCAAGATCCGGCTCATCGGACAATGGGGAGCTGCAGAACAAAGGTGCTGCCGCGTCCGGGACCCTCGCTTTCCGCCCAAGCGCGGCCGCCATGACGCTTGGCCACCGAACGGACAATGTACAGGCCGAGGCCGGTCCCTTTCACGCGCGCCGCTAGCGGACCGGGAACACGGTAGAAGCGCTTGAAAATCTGCTTTAGCTCGATTTTCGGAATTCCGACGCCCTGATCTTTGACCCGCACCGTTACGAACTTGCCGTCGACGGGCGCGGTTTCGACCAGCACGTTCACCGCAGTGCCCGAATACTTCACGGCGTTGTCGATCAAGTTTGAAACCGCGGCACGGACCTCGTCCGGATCGCCCATGGTGGTGATGGGCGGGCCAGGATGGTATTGGAGTGATTCGGTCGTAAGCTGATGCAGCGTGCGGGCACGCGTGAGGCATTCTTCGACGACGCCGTTAATGTCCAACCGCGCCAGGTTGAGTTTATGGCGGATAGTGGAACCGATTCGTCCGGTGCGGAGCACTTGCTCGATGGTGGCCAGCAGGCGGTCGCTGTCCTCCACCATAATCCGGTAGAACTCGCGGCGCTTCGGTTCGTCCACTGGGCGGGTCTGGAGTGTCTCGAGGTAGAGCCGGATGGATGCGACCGGCGTCTTCAGTTCGTGCGTGACGGCATTGATGAAGGCGTCATGTTGCTCGTTCCGCCGTATCTCGCGCACCAGAAAGGTCGTGTTCAGGACGACGCCGCTGATGATCGTCAAGGCCAAAATGGTCGCCAGGAACAGGAGGATTCCAGTGCGCCAGTTGAGCAAGACCCACCCGATGTACAGGAGGATCATGACCGAGATCAGGCCGATGCCGAGGGCAATGAAGAATGCGATGGACCTGCGGCGGCCGGCGACTACCATAACTTCAGCTTATCGAAGTGCATTCACACGAGTGTGAATGCGGCACGCAAAAGTGCGTGCGCTACATGGGCGCTAGGCGGCTTCGCGCTCGGTTACTACACTATTTACTTTGGCTACTCGAATCGCTTTCGCGAGGCCGAAGAACTTCAATACCTGGATGGAAATCCAGGAAATATCGAATTCGTACCAGGCCAGGCCGTGGCGCGCCGAAGTGGGATGCGCATGGTGGTTATTGTGCCAGCCTTCGCCGAAGGAGAGGAGCGCAACCCACCAATTATTGCGGGAATCGTCGCGGGTCTTAAAGCGGCGTCCGCCCCACATATGCGTGGCGGAGTTCACTGCCCACGTGGCATGCAAGCCGAAAGCGATCGGGACGAAAATGCCCCACAACACCAGCGGCACTCCGCCAAAGGCGAACAGCCCTACGGACAGCAAAAGCAACGGAACCCAGTGGTAGTCGTTGAGCAGCACGTAAAAGCGATCCTTCGCGAGATCCGGCGCATACTTGGCCATCACCTTAGTGTTGTTGTGCTTGGATTCGCCAACCAGCAGCCAGCCGATGTGCGCCCACCAAGCGCCGTCGTGGGGTGAGTGGGGGTCGCCGGGGCGGTCTGAGAACTGATGGTGAATCCGGTGGGTCGCCACCCAAAAAATCGGCCCACCTTGCAGCGTCAAGGTTCCGCATACAGCCAGGAAATACTCCAATGCTTTCGGTAGCTGGTAGGACCGGTGGGTGTGCAGCCGGTGATAACCCATGCTGATCCCCAACCCGACACCCATCCAATAAAGCACGGCCGCCGCTAGCAAGAGGCGCCAGCTAAACATAAAAAGGGCTGCGAAGGCCCCGAGATGCAATACCACCAAAACGACTATGATCGTCCAATTCGGTTTTTGATTCTTATAGATACTAATTACGTCGCCGCTCACGAAATCTCCAATAAGTTGAAGGTACACTTCCAACCTAACAGGCATTTGAGTTTTGCTTTGTAAGACTTGTGTAATATCGGGTTACGAACGCCGTCGCAGCCAGATGCTTTGCCTTAGGGGCTCTCTGCAAGCAGGGCATGCAAAGTACCAAAGGACTAGGGAGGCATTATCCTAGGGGCTTATGGCGTCCAAGATCGTCGCGCGAATTGCCGCTCGTACGGGGATCCCCCGCCTGTTGCCGGCTCTCTCTGAAGACATCCCACTGAGCGATCTTCAGTCATTGCTTATGGGCGTGTACCGGGCACGCACGGCTGGATCCAGTGAATCAGATCTCCGGCGAGGAGCGGGACGCGGTCTGGTGGCACCGTCGAAGGTGGACGCGCGTCTGCTCAACCAGTTCGATACGACCGCTTTCCAGATTGCCCAGGGGTTCGATGCCGTTGAACTCTCCCCGGTGGGTCCTCTGGGACTGAATCATGTACTGGGCGGTATTGACCAAAACAATGTGTTGACGACCATCCGCAATGTGGAAGTGCTCGGCGATCCCACGACGGCGCTGGCGCTGGAATGCTGGCGCAGGCGCACAGACCAATCGCGTCAGGGTGGAGGCGGGGCGATTCGTTTATGCTGCAGCCAACGCCTGGTTCGTCTGCAACCGTTCGACGAGCCGGGCTACTCGCCACACTTCCGGTTATTTGCTCTGGTCTCGGCCGGGCGGGACACGGGATCGCACGCATTCGAGATACAACATCTGGGGGAGCACATTCGCTTCTACCTGCGGCTTTTGTCAGCCCTCAATGAACAGGGTTTCAGTTTCCGCGAGCCGCTGGTGGAGATTTCCGATACCGCGGTGGTGGAGGCTCTTCTAGGCCAGTCCGGAGTCGGGGCGGAAGAACTGCGGCAATCTGTCCGGGCGCATGTACTGGGAGGGTCGGCGCGATTCCTGGCTGAACGCGGTATCAGGTTGCCGGACCCAATCGAGGATCCGGCGCGAGAATTACCGGGTGGCGTACCTCATTTTCGACTGGCTCGCTTGAAAACCGAGCTGATCGATAAACTGCGTCAGGAGTTTCCGGACGCTCAGTTTCGCTTCAACCTGGCGAGGTTGGAAGGGCTGTCCTACTACCAAGGCTTATGTTTGCGGATATCGCCGGTGGCTCCGGATGGCAATCGCTACCCGATCACGGACGGTGGGTTTACTAATTGGACCGCACGCCTATTGGAAAATCGAAAAGAAAGATTACTAGCGACCGGCGTCGGCAGCGAGTTTGCGTGCGTGAAGTATCGGAACTGAATCGAGCGGAGGCCGTTCCGCAAGCAGCCTTGAGGAAAGGCGGCAGCTCTGCTCGATGTAATGGGCCAGCATTGGATCAGTGGCGGACAAGGCGCGCAACTGCCCGGCAAGCTCGTGCGGACCCGGGCTGACATTCCTTCCGGATCTCAGGTAAGAACGGAGTGCTTTTCCAAATTGTTTTTCGAGGATCGTGTCCGATACCGGCGAAGACAAGCCGGCATGACGCAAAGATTCCGAGGCCGCGACCATCAAGGCAAAAAGCAAATTCCCGGTGCAGGTCAAGGCGGCCAGGTAAAAAGGCTTCAACGAGCGCTCGATTGCGATCACGCGTCGTTTCTGATGCGCGACCAGGCGTTTGGCCTCGAGAATTGCAAGTTTGTCCCCCTCCACGAGGTAGCGGAAGTCCTCCAGGCCGTCGAAGCCCGGAACCGGGCTCAGGGAGCCGATCGAGCCTCCTCGGGCGGAGAGTTCACTGAGTTGGCTGCTGTCGAGCCACATACTGCACAGCAAAATCGCTTTGCCGTGCCAAGAGATGCCCGATGCCGCCATTTCAGAAACAATTCGTGGAAGGGTTTTATCGGGCACGCAAACCAGGATGAGCCGGCAGCCGTTCAAATCCGCGTAGTCCTTCACGGGATGGCCGGCGCGGAAGATATTCGAGATCCTGCTGGCCAAACGAAAAGTCGAGGACTTTACCGGTCCAAGATAATCGGAAAGCTTCAGAAATTTCGTAAGGGGCGAATCGGTGAGGTTACCCGCGCCGACCAGCGCTACTGGCTTGACTCTCTTCATACACCCCAAACGACTTCAGCATTTTAATCCGATCCCGAAGCTCGGCCGCCTTTTCAAATTCGAACTTCTTGGCGGCGTCGCGCATGCTAGCTTCCAGTTCAGCGATGAACTTTTCGCGCTGCTCGGGAGTCATTTCTTCGATAGGGTCCTCCGGCTCCACCGGAACCGTGACGTAATCGCCTTCAGCGATGGCCACGAGACTCATATCGATCGGCTTAATAATGGATTGGGGGGTTATGTTGTTCTCCTCGTTGTACTGCTGCTGGATGGCGCGGCGCCGGTTGGTTTCGTCGATGGCGCGGCGCATACTGTCGGTAAACACGTCGGCGTATAGGACCGCCCGGCCGTTCAAGTGACGAGCGGCCCGGCCCATGGTCTGAATCAGCGAGCCGGTGGATCGCAAAAAGCCTTCTTTATCGGCATCCAGGATGGCCACCAGCGACACTTCCGGCAGGTCCAAACCTTCGCGCAGAAGGTTGACTCCCACCAGCACGTCAAAGTCTCCGCGCCGCAGGTCGCGCAGGATTTTCATGCGGTCCAGCGCGGCGATTTCAGAATGCAGATAGGCACAGCGCACACCGACCTCGGTGTAGTATTCCGACAGGTCTTCGGCCATGCGTTTGGTCAGAGTTGTTACCAGGACTCGTTCGTTGTTTTCAGTGCGCTTCCGGATTTCGTTGAGCAGGTCATCCACCTGGCCCTTGATAGGCCGCACTTCAACCTGCGGATCCACCAGGCCGGTGGGGCGAATGATCTGCTCCACCACGACGCCGGCGGACTTGGTCAGCTCATAAGGTCCGGGCGTAGCCGAAACGTAGAGCACCTGATTCACGCGGTTCTCGAACTCTTCGAACGTGAGCGGACGGTTGTCGAGCGCGCTCGGAAGGCGGAACCCGTAGTTCACCAAAATCTCTTTGCGCGACCGGTCGCCATGATACATCCCGCGCAGTTGCGGAATGGTCTGATGGCTTTCGTCGATGAAGATCAAATGATCGTGCGGCAGATAGTCGAGCAGTGTGGGCGGCGCTTCACCCGGTAGCCTTCCGGAAAAGTGCCTGGAATAGTTCTCGATTCCATGGCAATATCCGATCTGCCGGATCATCTCCAGATCGAACATGGTGCGTTGGTAAAGGCGCTGAGCTTCCACCAGTTTGCCTAGTTTTTCAAGTTCCTGGTGCCTTTCTCCCAGTTCGCGTTCGATGCTGTGGAGCGCCTGTTCGCGGGTCTCGGGCGTCATCACATAATGCGTCTTCGGATAGATAGGCAAGCGAAGGTAGGTCTGACGCACCTGCCCCAGCAGCGGATCGATCTGGCTAAGGCTTTCGACTTGATCGCCGAACATCTCGATGCGATAGGCGTAATCGTCGTAGGTGGGAAAGAGCTCGATAACGTCGCCACGCACGCGAAAGGTGCCGCGCGTGAAATTGTGGTCGTTGCGGTCGTACAGGATCTCGACCAAGCGCGATAGGATCTGCTGGCGAGAGATCTTCTGTCCCTTTTCGAGCATCAGCAGCATTCCGTAATAAGCCTCGGGCGAACCCAGGCCATAGATACAGCTAACGCTGGCGACGATTATGCAGTCGCGGCGCTCGAATAAAGACCGGGTGGCGGACAAACGGAGCTTGTCGAGCTCGTCGTTGATGGTCGCTTCTTTTTCGATGTAGATGTCTCCGGAAGGCATGTAGGCTTCCGGCTGGTAGTAATCGTAATAGCTGACGAAATACTCGACCGCGTTGGATGGGAAATAGGACTTGAACTCGTGATAAAGCTGCGCCGCCAGAGTCTTGTTGTGAGCCAGGACCAGCGCGGGACGGCCGGTTTTTTCGATGACCTGCGCCATGGTGAAAGTCTTGCCGGAGCCGGTGACGCCCAGCAATACCTGGTGCTGCTCACCGTCGAGCACGCCGCGGAAAAGCTGATCGATGGCGGAAACTTGATCGCCGCGCGGACGGTAATCGACTTCCAGGTGAAATGCCATCTGTATTTAGGATAACCGGGCGGGGGCTGGCCGTGCCAGTTCTTAGCGAATTGTTAGAATGGCATCCTTGAGCGCTTTGGGGTTCGTGCTGCGCGTTTTCGCCTACCTGTTTGAGCTGGTGTTGTCTTTCTTCCTGATTGGCTTGGGAATCGTGGCATGGGTGAGCGGTTCTAACAGTTTGTCATTCGGGATGCAATTCTGGGAAGGCGTGACGCTGAAGTGGATCATTCTGATTGCCGGAATCGTGGGACTGGCTTCATTACTGCTGGCCGGAAGCAGGTTGCGATGGATATTTCCAGTGTGGAGCTTCTTGGTGCTGGTAATGATGGTCCGGGGGTTCTTCCTGTCGAGCTACTCGTTCGCGGGCGCGAATCAGTTCCAATTCGCGGTCTGGCTCACTGCGGGCGCGTTGCTCGCTTTTTTGGGAAGTCTGGGCGTGCTACGGCGTAGAATGTCGCGGCGTTGATCTTTACTTCTCGGGCTCTTTTTTTGGCGCGAATTCCGAAGAAAGCCGCTGTGCCGCCGTGAGTTGGGACCCTTTGAGCTTCTTTGCGACCAGGTCGCGCTGCTCCGCGCACCGGTCGTCTCCTTTGGCCGCGCAAAGATTGAGCCACTTGTAGGCTTGAACGTAGTCGCGCCGGACGCCCTTCCCAATCCCGTACATGGCACCCAGGTCGTATTGAGCCTTAGCGTAATCCTGCTCGGCGGCCTTGGTGAACCAATCGGCAGCCTGTGCATAATCGAGCGGCACGCCGTGGCCATCGTAGTACAACAGGCCGAGGTTGAACTGGGCGGCGGCGACACCCTTCTCCGCGAGAGGACGCCACTCCTTGGCTGCGGTGACATAATCGCCTTTGTTATATGCAGTCAGGCCGGTGTTGAAATCCGCGCCTGCGGAGATCGCGACCAACGAAAGTAAAGCGACAAACCAGGACAAGCTTCGCATGCACACCTCCTCCTACCCGTATTGAAGCATATCGGGAGGGTTTCGTTTCCTATCAATTGTCGAGGAGGAAACGCGTAGTTTCGTCCAAGAAGACGTCCAGCCGATCGTGATGCACCCAGTGTCCGGCTCCTGGAACCTTGACCAGGCGATGGTTCTTGATCATCGACGCTCGGCCGTCGGTTTCCGGATCCTGCGCCCAGCTTTCCATTCCCCAAAACAGCAGCACCGGACAGGCGATTTCGCCCAGGACCGTGCGGAAGTCCTCGAGGTGATGGCCATAGGGCGGGAAGATGCGCGCGTAGTTGTCAAACTTCCAAATCAGCGAGCCGTCCGCGTTCCAGTTGGTGCCGTGCAAGGTGAGATGACGGGCCACCTCGTCGGAGAGACGAGGATTAGCTTCTTTCATGCGGGCCACGGCCGATTCCAGATTCGGATAGCTGCGCGGCTCACGGCGCTCAGCCTGGCGGACATTGGCGATCCAGGCGCGGAAGCGTTCGGGCGCGGGCTTATGGACGCGATGGGTGATGGGCAGTCCCAAGCCCTCGATGGATACGGCCTTGCGCACGCGATCCGGATAGATGCCCGAATAGAGCAGTGTAAGAATGCCGCCCAGCGAATGGCCGACCAGATAGATCGGAAAATCGGCGATCACGTCCGCCAGCGCGGAAAGGTCGAGCACATGTTCGGCGATGCTGTACAACGCGCCCGGCGCCCAGGCGCTGTTGCCATGTCCGCGCAGATCCATGGCGAATACGTGAAAATGTTCACGCAGAGCGCGTGCTACCCAATCCCAGTTGCGGGCGTGATCAAGGCCGCCATGAACCAGCAAAAGCGACGGCTTACCATTTTGTCCCCAATCCCAAAACTGCAGCTTCAAGCGATGGGAATAGTAGTAATGAGAGATGGGTTCCAACCCACTTATTGTAGAGGTTATTCGGCGCGCGCCCCTTCGAATTTGGTCTGCGCGGCCTGCCGGCGCTCTTCAGCGTGATGTCGTACATCGATACCCTTCATCAGAAACAGAACGTCCTCAGCGATGTTGGTGGCGTGATCGGCGATGCGCTCCAGGTTGTGGGCGATGAACATCAGGTCCACAGCACGTGGAATGGTGGTTCGCTCCTCCTGCATGAAGGCCACCAATTCCCGGTACGCGGCGTCGCGCAGACGATCCACCTCGTCGTCGGAAAGCAACACCCGTCGCGCCAGCGCCTCATCACGCTGCACCAGCGCGTCCAGGCTGCTCCGGACCATGCCTTCGGCCAGGCTGGCCATGCGCGGAATATCGACCAGCGGCTTCAGCGGAGCATCGTGCATGAGCGAGAGCGCCCGCTGGGTGATGTTGACCGCCAGATCGCCCATGCGTTCCAAATCGCCGTTCATCTTAATCACCGCGGTCAGAAAGCGCATGTCTCTCGCCATAGGCTGGTAAAGCGCCAGCAAGCGCGTGGCGAACTCGTCAATCTCAATGTCCTTTTGATTGATCAGAGCCTCTTTCCACAGGACCTCCTTAGCGGTCTGCTCATCTCTCTGCACCAGCGCGTCGATGCTCTGATGGATGGCGGATTCAACCAGGCCCGCCATTTCAAGCAGCCGCTTTTGCAGCTCGTCGAGTTCTTCCCGGAAGTGGATCAAAGCTCTCCTTAAACGCTACCAGTCTAACCGAACCGGCCGGTGATGTAATCCTCGGTCTCTTTGCGGGCCGGCGCTTTAAAGATGGTCTCGGTCTTATCGAATTCAATCAATCTCCCCAGCAGGAAGAAACCGGTGGATTCCGCCACGCGCGCGGCCTGTTGCATGTTGTGCGTCACGATCACCTGCGTGCACTGATCTCTGAGACTAAAGAGCAAATCCTCTACCTTAGCGGTAGCGATCGGGTCGAGCGCCGAGCAGGGCTCGTCCAACAGCAAGACCTCAGGATCAACCGCCAGTGCCCGCGCGATACAAAGCCGCTGCTGCTGGCCTCCGGACAAGCTATAAGCCGATTGATGCAGCTTGTCCTTCACTTCATCCCACAAGGCCGCGCGCCGCAAGCTGTGTTCCACCACATCGCTGATCGATTGTTTGCGTGCGAGTCCATTCACACGGACGCCGAAAGCGACATTCTCGAAAATCGACTTTGGAAACGGGTTCGACTTCTGGAAAACCATGCCCACCCGCCGACGCAAGCTGGTTACATCCATCTCGTGGACGTCCTGGCCGTCCAGTAAAACGTGCCCTTCATGGCGGGCGTTTTTGACGGTCTCATTGATGCGATTCAAAGTCCGAAGAAATGTGGATTTGCCGCAGCCCGACGGACCGATCAAGGCCGTGATGCGCTTCTCAGGGACCTCCAGGTTGATATCGTGAAGCGCCTGGAAATTGCCATAGAAGAAATTCAATTGGACGGTCTGCAGTTTGGGTTTGGAGGTGGCCTCGATCTGGTTTGCTGACGGGCGAGAAGGCGCGGGCGGTTGGCTCATTTTGATTCGCTCCGGCGCGGCACTCATATCCAGATTAGCCTCTTTGAACTGCGCCTCGTGACAGAATCCAGCGGGCGGCGATGTTCGCGATCAAGACCAGCGTCAGAAGCACCAACCCGGCGGCCCATGCCTGACGGTGCCAATCTTCATATGGTGACACGGCAAAATAGTAGATCATGAACGGCAACGAGGCAGTCGGCTCGCCTAGTTTGTCCGACCAAAACTGATTGTTGAAGCTGGTAAATAAAAGCGGGGCGGTTTCACCGGCGATGCGAGCCACACCGAGAATCATGCCGGTGAGTATGCCTTGCTTGGCGGCCGGAACTACGACGGAAAGAATCGTGCGGGTCTTACTGGCGCCCAGCGCCAGCGAGCCTTCCCGAAGAGCATTAGGCACCGAACGAAGAAAATGCTCAGTGCTGCGCAGGCCGATCGGAATCATCATCAGGCTAAGAGCGAATCCCCCGGCCCAAGCGGAGAAGTGATGCATCGGCACTACCACGACGGTCCAGGCGAAAATTCCGATGACGATGGACGGCACGCCGTTCAGCAAATCCGCCGTGTAGCGCACCAGGAAGGGGAACGTACTTCCGCCGAACTCGGCCAGGTAAATTCCCCCGAGAAATCCGACTGGAACGCCGATGACCACTGCGATGAGGATCATGATTCCACTGCCCACGATCGCGTTGGCCATACCTCCGCCGGCCTCGCCCGCGGGCAGCGGCAGCTTTGTAAAAAAGTTCCAGTCCAGCGACCGCCAGCCGTTCCACAACAGAAATCCCAAGATCAGGAACAACACCGAGACCGTCAACACAGTGCATAAGCCCGTGAGCGCCAGCATCACGTTGTTGACGGCCTTTCTGCGCGCTGTCCGATGCATCATTCCTCCTTGGACCCTTTCGCGGTGGTCGCCAAAATGAGCAATCGGGCGGAGGCATTGAGGATCATGGTGAGCAGGAACAACACCAGGCCCAGCTCAATCAGGGCGGCCAGATAAACGTCGCCGGTGGCTTCAGTGAACTCATTAGCGATTATGGCGGCAATGGTATAACCGGGGGCCAGCAGCGAGGCGTGCATGGCGGTATCGTTCCCGATCACCATGGTGACCGCCATAGTCTCCCCCAGCGCACGGGCCAGTGCCAGAAAGACTGAACCAATGATGCCGAGACGCGCGAATGGAACCACGACCTTCCAGGTTGATTCCCATTTGGTCGCGCCCACCGCGAGGGCCGCCTCACGCTGTTCTCGCGGGACTGCCAGCAGCGCCTCCCGAGAGATCGAAATGATAAACGGAAATGTCATGATCGCGAGGATCATGCCCGCGGCAAGATATCCGACGCCGTAAGCGGGGCCTTGGAATAAAGGCAAGAAACCGAGCGTTCTTTTCAGGAACGGTTCGACGTACTGCCGCAGCAACGGTACCAGGGTGAAAATTGCGAGCAGGCCGAAAATCACACTGGGCACGGCGGCCAGCAGTTCCACGAGAAATGTGAGAACGTTCGAGAACCGCGGCGGCGCCAGTTCAGAAAGGAAGATGGCCGCGCCCACGCCCAAGGGCACCGAAATCAGCAGAGCTAGAAGGGAGGTGAGTACGGTTCCATAGATGAACGGCAGCGCGCCGAACTTTTCAGCGACCGGATCCCACGTTCTGGACAACAGGAACCCTAGTCCAAACTTGGCGCGCGACGGCGCTGAGTGGATCCACAATTCATAGACCAGAAAGACTGTCACCAGGAGTATGCTGGCGGCGAAGATCAGAGTAATCAGATGCGCGACCTGATCGCCTTCCCGCAAGCGCTTGCCAAATCTTTGCGCGCGCGACAGCGGAGCGGCGATGACTGCAACCTGGCCCATTTGGAAATTTCTACTGTATCGAACCGATTTGTTTCTCTTCCTTCGCGACTACCGGCTTTGGCAGGGGAGCATAGCTCATTGGTTGTGCATCTTGCTGGCCAGCGGTGAGCATCCACTTCAGGAAGCCCGTGATGGCTGTCTTCTTGGCGCCATCGAGTTTATTGGGAATCAGCAGCCAGGTGAAGGTCGCGATCGGATAGGCGTTCTTCCCTGCCCCATTGGTGATCGAGACGCGGAAGTCATCCGGCATGTTCTTGGCTGCGCCCGCCGCGGCTTCGGACACAGTATTGAAGTCCGCCTTCACAAACGTGCCAGCCGCATTGCGAACCAGACCGTAGCTAATCTTGTTCTGGACCGCGTAGATCAACTCCACGTATCCGATCGAGTTGGGAGTTTGCTTCACCAATCCCGCGACTCCTTCATTGCCTTTGCCGCCGAGGCCTGTCGGCCAGTTCACGGAAGTGCTGGCGCCCACTTTGCTCTTCCACTCGGGGCTGACCTTTGATAGGAAATCCGACCAAACGAAGCTGGTACCACTGCCGTCCGATCGATGAACAACCGTAATGTCCTCGTTGGGAAGATTCACGCTTGGATTATCCTTCTTAAGCGCTGCGTCGTTCCATTTCTTGATCGTTCCCATGTATATGCCAGCCAAAGTATCGCCGCTGAACTTGAGTTCCGCTGTCACCCCGGCAATGTTGTAAACCGGAACGACGCCGCCCAATACGGTCGGAAAATGCAGGACCTTGAATTTGGTGATCTTGGAGATTTGATCATCGGTCATCGGCATATCCGAAGCGCCGAAATCTACGGTGCCCTGCGTGAGTTGCTGGATTCCAGCGCCGGAGCCCACCGACTGGTAGTTTATCTGCACATCCTTATGTGCTTTGCGGTACTCCTCAAACCATTTTTGATAGATGGGCGCTGGGAATGTAGCTCCAGCAGCGTTGATCGTCTCCGCGGAGGCCGCAAAGGTGCCTGCGGCCGCTAGCAAACTTATCCAGAAGCACTGCTTCTTCATAGACTATATCCTCTCAAACAGCTCGTATTCCTTAGAACGGTGGCATGCTGCCCGGCAGCGTATACCGTAAATTAAAGTAAATCGTGTTGTCATGGGTTGCCTTCGGGGCACCCAACGCCACAAACCATGGATCCCGGTTCAGCCACTCGTATTGCCCCATCGCGTTGATGGCGCCGTAACGCGGATTCGCCCAGATGGTCTGGTTAAAACCGAAGGTAATTTCCTGAATATTACGGTTCTGGCTGTTTGGTGAACCAGTGTAACCGTAACCGACTTTGCTGCCATTGGTGTCGATCGCTACGTCGCGCCCGATGTAAATGCCACCGTAATAGGCATACAGCAGTAAGTTGTTCTTCCAAGTTCTGGCTTCGAAACCGTCGATGGTGCCGCCGGAGTGGACGAGGCTCAGCGTTCCGTTGGCGCGGACGATGAGGTCCGGAGCTTGGCCAAACAGGTACCGGCCGCCGCCATCGCTCCAATAGTTGGTCGAAATCAGACGGAAGTTCTTAAAGACCTCGGCGTTCAGGCCGGCCAGCAGCCCGGCGCCGGTCGCGCTGAAGTGCTGGGTGAGCAAAGACGGATTCACGATCTTGAAGTTGCGTTCGACACCGCCAACCTCGAAGTGAAAGCGCGAGCTGGGGTCTAACGCGAGTTTCGCGATAATATCGGGCGCCACGGTGGGCTGGGTCAGGATGTTCTGACCGTTACTGACGTTCTGCGAGATGTCGAGCTGGGCATTCGCGAGAGAGGCGAAAGCGGCGGGGTAGGTGATCGTGGAACCGCCGGCCGAACCGCCGGCATATTGATCCGGATTTTCAGCGGAAACTCCAAAGGTTACTTTTTCGCTGGGATGGAACAGAACCCGCATTCCAGGCTGTCGCGTCCATGTCAGGCCCGCCATGTAATTGATGTCTATCACCTGGGTGTAAAACAGATTGCCGGGCAATGCGGAAAGGCCGGTGCGGTTAGGGGTCAGCAGGCTCCAGCTCTGCCCGGCGAGAAATTCGATCTTGCCTTTGCGAACGTCGACCCAGTACAAGCGGAGCCGCGGAACGAATGCGCCGTTGGAAACCGCGATGCCGTTCGACCCGCTGGTTCCGTTGAAGTCAAACTCGTTGTAGCCGATGAAATGCGTACCCTTCCAGTCGCCATCAAAGCGGAAGCCAATACGGGAGTTCTGAGGTGTAAAACGGAATTCCGAGAGATTGCCGTTAACCGTGTTGTTGAACGGAATGCTTCCGAAGTTGGAACCCATGCTGGAGCCTGCGTTCTTGTCGCGCCACACGGACGTGAGATCCATGAAACCGATGGGGACGAGGCAGGTACTGCCGAGCCGAATAAATGCAGGAGCGGGACCGTCGGGAACCGCCTCGCACGGGTTAGCGGGAGGTGTAGTTGGCGCTTGAGCCGCACTCGCACTAACCACCGGCGTTGCCAGAGGTGCGGGAGCAGGCGCCGGAGGAATATACGGCGTCGTACTGGCTACCTCGCCTAATGCCTTATCGCGCGGCAAGGCGAACTCCCGCTTGTCCTCGTTCGCGGTGGTCTTCAGGCTGCGCTCGATCAGCTTCTTCTGCTCCTCGAGCGCCAATTTCAGTTGATCGATCTGTTTTTGCTGTTCCGCAAGTTGAGCTTTCAGCACGGTAACATCAGAAGCATCCGGCTGAGACTGGGCGGTCAGCGGCAAGACCGCGAAGAATATTGCAGCGCATAAAAATGGTGCGTGTCGCATAGTGGCTCTTATCGGCTTATCCCTTTCAAACTGCTCGCTTTTGCGAATCTAACTCTAAGCGTTTCCGAGTGTTAAGGATAGCCCCGCTGCGTTAGTGGAAAATTACAATAGAGTTAATATTGTGTTACAGCGAAACTTTCAGTTTCGGACGGCAGGAATCGTCACGGTAAACTTCGTTCCCTCCCCCAACCGGCTCGCCACGGTGACGGTCCCACCCATCTGCTCGACGGCGTGCTTGACGATGGAAAGACCCAGGCCCGTGCCACCCATATCGCGCGATCGAGCCTTATCGACACGATAAAACCGCTCGAAGATTCTGGGTAGGTCTTCGGATGGAATGCCAATTCCCGTGTCCGCGATGGTGACACAAGCATTCCTGTCCACCGATTGAACTTCCACCCGGACTTCACCTTGCGGCCGGTTGAATTTCACCGCATTGTCGAGGAGATTCACAAAGACCTGCTCCAGCCTGAGTTCATGCGTTATTATTTTGACGTCGTCGATGCTCCCGCGGATCAATCGCACGCCGCGCGCAGTCGCGTTAGTTTCCACGGTTCGCAAGGCGGACTCCAAGGCTGCGCGAATCGGCACCTTTTGAGGCGGAACGGTCTTGCCTCGCTCCAGTTCAGAAAGCGTCAACAGATCGGAAGCGATGTTGGTGAGCCTCCCCGCCTGCGCCAGAATGACCTCTACGAACTTACGCTTGTTGTCCTGATCTTCGAGCGCCCCCGCGAGCAACGTTTCGGCGTACCCATGGATGGCAGCCAGGGGCGTGCGCAGCTCGTGCGAAACATTTGCGACAAAGTCCTTGCGGACCCGCTCCAACCGCTCCAGTTCGGTAACGTCATGAAAAATCGCGAGAGCGCCAAGAGCTGTGGATGACCCTGCCAAAGGCCCAGCCAGCACATCGAAGGAATGACCCGCCGCGGCAGGTAGAGTAAGCCGGCGCTCCACGCGCTCGCCGGTGCCAAGAACGGTCGCCATGATTTCGAGCAGTGCCGGGTCCCGAACCAGCTCGGGTAATCGGGTGCCCGAACCTACCGGAACCCTTGCCCCGACCATTCGAGCGAACGAATCATTGCAAAATGTCACGCGCAGATCCTTATCCACTGCCAGAACTCCCTCAATCATGCTGGACAGAATTGCTTCTCGGCGTGCTCCTTCGAGCTTAAGATTCTCAACCAAGGCGTGAATGCGTGGGGCTGTGCGCCGCAGGGATCGCCCGAGCGCTCCGAGTTCATCGTCGCCAGTGGGCAGGTCATAGTCGAAAACTTCGGGGTCTAACAGGCGCTCGGTAAAATTGCGCAATTGCTCGGCCCGCCGCACGAACGCTCGCCTGAAAAACCAGGCAATCACCGCCGCCAGAACCAGGATCAGCAGGGAGGCTCCCAGCAAGGGATACATCAAGGCCGAATCCTGCTGGGTAACGTACACGTCCAGGGCCAGCAACCAAACGATGATCAGCAGGGAGGCGCTCCACAGAAATCTTCTGACGATCTGCGTTCTCATGCGCTCATCCCAAACCTATACGCCACGCAATATAGCACGGAGTGACGGCCCTGAAGAGGGCCAGAAGCGCGAACGCTTTGTTACACTGATCCAGGGATGTTGCTCAGATCTAACTCCAACAAACTATGAAGCTTTTCCCGCGCCACGAGCGTTTTTATGAATTCTTCCAGACGCAGGCAAAGATAATTCTTGAAGCCGCAGGTACGCTGCTGGAAGGGGTGGAGGCCGGCAACTCTTCGCTGGCCAGCTCGGCAGCTAAGATCAAGACGCTGGAGCAGCGTGGCGACGAAGTTATCCACGAAATCTACACGCGCTTGAATCAGACCTTCATCACGCCGCTCGATCCGGAGGACATCCATTCTCTTTCCTCCCACCTGGACGATGTTCTGGACGGCATCGAAGAGGCCGCCTACCGCATGGTTGCGTATCGCGTTGAGCCCATTCCGCCCATGGTGATCGAGCTTTGTAAAATCGTATACTCCTGTAGCCAGACCATCGAGCAGGCCTTTGACGCTCTTAGCGCCAACAAACCGGTGCAGCCGTATTGCATCGAAGTAAATCGGCTGGAAGAAGTTGCCGATCAGCTAGGCCGCAATGCAGTCAGCGAGTTGTTCCGCAGCGAGACCGATCCCATCACTTTGCTCAAGCTGAAGGAGATTTACGAATTCCTGGAAGAAACCACGGACGCCTGCGAAGACGTGGCGGATGCGCTACAAAACGTAGTTGTCAAGAACTCCTGACCGATAAGCATGGAAAATTCTCTTCCATTCATCGGTGTCATTATCCTGGTCGCGCTCGGTTTCGACTTCCTCAATGGCTTCCACGACGCTGCAAACTCCATCGCGACCGTGGTCTCGACGCGTGTCTTGCCACCGTTGTGGGCGGTGGTTTGGGCGGCCTTCTTCAACTTTAGCGCCGCGTTTCTGTTCGGGACGGCAGTGGCGACGACGGTGGGCTCCGGCATGGTCCATCTGGAATACGTAACACCCTGGGTGATTCTAGCGGGGCTGGTGGGCGCGATCGTTTGGGACCTCATCACCTGGTGGTTTGGGCTGCCGACCAGCTCCTCGCACGCGCTGCTGGGCGGATACGCGGGCGCGGCCATGGCGCATGTGGCGCATCTGAAAGGATTGGCGCATTGTTTTGACGCCATCATCGGCAGCGGCTGGCGCCTGACGCTGATCTTCATCGTCGTCGCGCCTCTCATAGGCATGCTGCTCGCGATGTTTCTAATGGTGGATGTTTACTGGCTGTTCCGGAACTTCAACCCCAAACGGATGGACAAATATTTCCGCCGGTTGCAGCTTGTCTCCTCGGCGTTGCTGAGCCTCTCGCATGGGACTAACGATGCGCAGAAGACCATGGGTATCATCACCGCGGTACTGGTCAGTGCCAAGCTTATTCCCAAGTTCCAAGTTCCCTTGTGGGTGCTCATGGCTTCCTATACCGTTATCGCGCTGGGAACCCTGAGTGGAGGCTGGCGGATCATACACACCATGGGAGCACGCCTGACCAAGCTGAAACCCCGCAGCGGATTCTGCGCCGAAACCGCCGCTGCCATAACGATCATTTACTCCGCGCATTTCATGCACCCGGCCCCGCCCGTCTCCACCACTCACGTCACCGCCGGAGCAATTGCGGGCGTGGGCTCCATTCAACGCCTGAAGGCGGTGCGCTGGGGGGTGGCCACCAACATCGTATGGGCTTGGATCTTGACGATCCCGGCTTCGGCGTTCGTGGGATGGATCTCTCTCGATATATTCCGGCTCTTCGTTCCGTCGCTTTGATCAGCCCGGTCCTCTGAAAGCGTTTACCAGATCAATCAACTGCTGCGAGGTGAACGAGGACCCTTCCACCACGGCACGGAGCCGCCCGTCCCGATCCACGATCGCCGTGGACGAAGTGTGCGTGATCGCCCCTTCTTCGGCCCAATAGACCACGCCGAATCGCCCCGCCACCCGCCGCACGTCCTCCATCGATCCGGTGAGAAAGCGCCACGTTTCGGAATCTGCGCGCCAGCGGTGCGCGTAGTCAGTGAGCACGGCCGGCGTATCGTACTCCGGATCGAGGCTGATCGACAAAAGCACGATCTGGCCGCCAAAGCGTTTTTGCAATCGGGCAAAATTCGCCGAAAGCCGTGGACACACATCGGGCAGCGGGCAGCGCGTATAAATGAAATCCACCGCGACCAACTGCGCGTGAAAATCGGACAACTTGACAGCGCGGCCGCCTTGATCGGTCAGCGTGAAATCGGGCACCAAATCTCCGATCGCGAGCTTCCCCTCCGCCTGCGGAAGCGGTACGTCGGCGACGCCGGTTTGCTGCACGCGGATGTGGCGCACCGTCGAAGACGTATGGCCGACCTGGAGCTGGAACTCGATCCGTGAGCCGGGCGAGAGCTGATCGAGATGCTCGGACGGTCCGGCGTGAAAAGGCATGGCCATTGCATCCATGTAACCGGGAATCGCCCGGTGCGAGATGGTCACGGTCTGGTGGCCGCGATCAACGGCCAGCACTATGCCCTGCGAGCGGTAGTGCCTGGCGCAGGAGGCGAACACGAGGCAAGCGGCGCACAGGCCCGTGGCGCTAGCTCTACTTGAAATACAAGACATCCGGTCTTATCGAGAAATTCGTTTCGGCACATGGACCGCATTGCATCTGGTAATCGGGACGGTCAGAGCGTATGATTTCCGAAATCAGCTTGGGGTGATCCGGCTGGTGATAGGCGGCAATCGAAATCCGGGGCTTGTACTTCGCCAGGGTCTCCTTGGCGCCGGTGAGCGCTCTGGGCTCGGCACCTTCGATGTCGAGCTTGATATAGTCGACACGCGGCAGCTTCAGCTCAGCCACTAGATGGTCGATGGTGGTAAGCGGGACCTTCTCGAGATCCACTGCGCCCTGGCGTTGAATAACGAAGCTGTCGGCAGCTGAGTTCTTTGGGTCAACGCGGAGGGTGAGAAAGTCTTCCTTGTCCCAAACCCCTTTGGGCACCACGATCACGCGGCCTGCGGCAATTTCGTTGGGATAGTTGCGACGCAGGCACTCCAAATTCTCGGGCGCCGGTTCGATGGCGACGACTGTTTTGGCGCCGGCGGCCAATTCCTCGTGAACGGTGACGCCGACATTAGCGCCACAATCCAGCGTGATATCGTCCGCATGCGGCCCGAAGTCGCCGGTGCCGTAGATTTTGCGTCGCTGTTCAGCCAGGTTGAATGGGAGTACGTAACGGCTACCGGCGGGAATCCAGTAACGGCCCTTGGGGGTGTCCCAAAGCTCGTAACCTTTGGGATCCTGCTCGATGAGCTTGCTTGCGTTCAGTATCTCGTCTTTATACTCGACTTGTAGATGCAGGTTCTCGCTGGCCTTCACCGCCTCTGAGAGCGGGCACACCGGACTCCGGCCCGCGATCACAAAGGTGAACAATCGAAACGGTGCGTAGTAGGCATATGCAACGGCAGCCACAATGAGGAGTAGGATCAGCAGCCAAACAACGCGCGCCTTCACGACTGCATCATATCCAAATTAGGGACAGTGCACTCAAATACCTATTTCGTCCGCGTGAGGCCGTGCTACCGGTGCGAACCTGGTCATCATAGGAAATGAGGCAAAAGGCGATGTCCGTGGCGTCGGCGGCCTTCAGTGAAGGCTATATGAGCGACTCGCTCGCGCAGAATTTGCGAAAAAGCCGGGGGCCAATTTCACGTGCGGAAAAGTAAGCCAGAAAGTGCTCGCCGGCAAGGATCAGTTGATTATCGACGTGGAGAGCGATCCCCGCTGCTGCTGAATACAATGAAACGCAAACCGTTGAGATGCGGCCACTGGGCGGGCTCGGCGACCTGCAGGCTTCAATAAGAACGAAGTCGTGCATCATCGCTCACGCCCGGCACATACGATAATGGAATCCAATATATGGCACCGCGGAGCAAAGGCAAAGCCAAGAACGGCCGCAAACCGGCGACCACCCCTGACCGGATGACCCGGCGCGGTCTGATCTCCCTGGCCGCCGGCGGAGCCTCTTTACTGGTGAATCAAGCCGCGGCCCAAACATCCGGATCATCCAAGCTTCGTCTCTCGCTCGCCTGCTGGAATTACGATCGTACACGACCATTGATGGATGGTAGCGTTCCCGTGGACGGCGTCGATTTGACCTACCTCACGCTGCCCGTCGAAGAGACCTTCTTCCGTATGCTCCGCCACCACGAATTCGACGCGGCGGAGTTGTCTCTCTCTTCCTACGTGCTGTCTTTGTCATCGCCGAATCCGCCATTTATCGCCATCCCGGTCTTCCCCTCCCGATTTTTCCGCCATTCCTGCATTTACGTCTCAGCCAAGAGCGGCATTCGCGAACCGAAAGACCTGATCGGCAAGCGTATCGGAACGCCGGAATATCAAATGACGGCCGGTGTCTGGATTCGAGGGATTCTCAGCGACGAATATCAGGTTCCCGCCCAGAGCATGTCGTACTTCACCGGCGGCGAGGAAGAGCCGGGCCGCGACGAGAAGATCGCGCTTTCGCTGCCGCCCGAATTCAGAGTCCAGCCGATCCCTTCTGACAAAACGCTTTCCCAGATGCTCGAGAGCGGCGAGCTGGATGCGTTTCAAACCGCTCGCGCACCATCATCATTCACCAATGGCTCCGGTAAGGTACGCCGGCTTTTTGAAAATTATCCGGCGGTCGAGCGCGACTATTACGTCAAAACGAAAATCTTTCCTATCATGCACACGGTGGTGATCCGCCGCGATGTTTATGCGAAATATCCGTGGGTGGTTCAATCCCTCTGCAAAGCTTTTGTCCTGGCGCAACGGGAAGTCTATCGCGAGCTCCATGAGACCGCCGCGCTGCATTACATGCTTCCCTGGCTCCTCCCGCATCTAGATGAGACCGAAAAGCTGATGGGCCGCGACTTTTGGCCTTACGGGCTGGAACCGAACATGAACACGCTGACTACGTTCCTGCGGTATTCGCGCGAGCAAGGCCTATCCAAACGACAGCTTACCCCGCGCGACCTCTTCGCCCCGGAGTCTTTGGAGTCGTTCAAGATCTAAGATCGTGGATACACTTCCAGTCGCTTCACGCGTCTCCATTCGCCGCCGCGTTCTGAGCTGGTATCGGAAGCACAAGCGGGATCTGCCCTGGCGCCACACCCACGATCCTTATCGCATCTGGATTTCGGAGATCATGCTGCAGCAGACCCGCGTCGGCGCCGTCATTCCCTATTACCAGCGCTTCCTCGATCGATTCCCCGACGTCGAGGCTCTTCGATCCGCCGAAGAGCACGATCTGCTGGCCGCGTGGGCCGGACTGGGCTACTATTCCCGCGCTCGGAATCTGCAGAAAGCCGCCAGCAAGATTGTAGAACTCGGTGGATTTCCTAGGGACTATCCGACGCTCAGAACATTGCCCGGCGTGGGAGATTATACGGCCGCAGCCATCGCGAGCATTGCATTCGATCTGCCTTACGCCGTGTTGGACGGAAATGTAATCCGTGTCCTGAGCCGTCTAACGGAGGAGACCGGCAATGTCAGTTCGACCGTAGTGCGAGCGCGGCTTCGCGCTGTCGCGGATTCTGTCGTTGATCCGCGTCATCCGGGCGAGTTCAATCAGGGCCTGATGGAGCTGGGAGCTACCGTGTGCCTGCCCAAGCAGCCGCAGTGCCTTTTGTGTCCTTTAGCCCGCGATTGCCACGCGCGGGCATCGGGCAGGCAGAATGAGCTTCCGATTAAGTCCGTCCGCCCCGGCACAATCGATGTGGAGATTCAACTCCTGGTGATCGAGAAGGCAGGCAGTATCTTAGCCTGGAAAAGACCGGCGGAGAGCCGCAGGCTGGCCGGATTCTGGGAATTGCCCGAACCTGCGCACCTGCCGCGTGCCCGCCTCGCGGCCAGAATCGCTCGATTTCGACATACTATCGTTAATACAAACTACTTCTATGATGTTTTCGCGGCAACTGTGCAACGCGCCCCGGCGAAGTTTCAATGGCTCTCCAAGGACAAGCTACACGAATTTCCTTTGAGCACTGCGGCCAAAAAGGCGCTCGCTAAGGTATTTGGACCCGGCGCGGCCTTCACCTAGACGGTAATCTTTGTGCCGTCGAACTGGGTAAACGTATAGCCGTCGAACGTTTCGCCGTACGTCAGCCTTTGATCCTTGAGAACGCTGATCGCGACGGCTTCCCCCAGTTTCAGCGATTCCACGTAGTCGGACCGCCAATGGACGCCCGCGATGTTGCGGCCGACGGCGATGTTCGCGGCCAGCTTGTTCAGCTCTCCGCCCACTGTGAGATGGCTCGCATCAGCGCCCGTGTACGGAACCAGAGCGCTGCCGTCGTCGCTCGCGACAACCGGTTTTGGTATTACGTAGGACTCATTGAACAGAGCCTTGAGGATGGTCACGCATGCGCCTGCCACCGTCGCGTGTCCCGCGCCGTAAGAAGGATGCAGCGGACAGCCTTCCGGAAAGGCCATCGGCAACAAGAATCCGCCGGTCTGCTTTTGCACTTGCGCGATCGCCGCCGAGTTCACGACGTCGCTATGAATCGGGTACTTCTGGCCCTTGTTCAAGTAATTCTGCACCAGCCCGCCATACTCTTCCGGTCGAAGACGGCGATGAACGAACCACTTCTGATACCACACCGCTTTCAGCGCCCTAGTAGCGATTTCCGCAACGGCCGCCGCAATCGCCGGCTGACCGAAGGTGCCGAACCCGACCTGATTGGTGGAATTGACGTAGGGATTTCCCGGATTCAGCGGTACACCCATGCCGCCGCCGGTCACGTCATCGGTGGGATCGGGCGACGTCAGCATGATCAGCATGGCGTTGAAGTAAGCCTGATAGAGAACGTCCATGTGGACCCATTGCGCCAAGTCCCGGCCGCTGCGGACGTAGCGCCGCACAGGATCGTAACCGGTCGCGCTGGCTGGGGAAACGCCATTCTGAACGCTCAGCCAGTCCGAATATTGCGTAAGATAATCGATGCCTGGCAGCATGGTCCGGATCTGCTGCTCCACCCATTGGACCCCGAACGGAATGGGCTTCAACAGAAACTGCGAGACATAGGGCCCCACTAGATCGGCAGCTGTAAAACCGCGAAACAAAGTCCCGGTTGTAACCTGCCCGTTCACTTCCGGCCCACGGAAGTCGGAAAGTTTCGACAAATCCGCGGCGGCGGCCTGCGTGATCGGATTAGAGTCGTAATGTGAAAACGGAACATCGCGCGCCAGTGCCTGCCAGTAGGCTTCCACCATCTCACCGCCGGCCTGTGCACTCGCTAGAGCCGGCGCGGCAGGAATTGCCATGTGATGAGAATCGGATCCTTGTAAGTCGAATGCGATCCCGGAACACGGATTCACGAGCTTGAGTCTGGTAGATGGATCGGGGTTGCCCATGGGAATTTGATCCATGGCCGTTTGCGTACCACTATGCATCGCTTGAATGAAAAGGTCGTAAGCGTACGGCTCAGCCTCACCCAAATCATTGTGCGGTAGCCCCTTCGAGTAATTCCCGATTCGAGTCGCATAGAGCGCCTCATCGCCGTTGTTGACGGCGTCGGGTTCCGGTGTATCGCGCTCCAGACGCGCGGCATCCACTCGAATACGATATGCATCGCGCGCGCGTTGGTTGGCGCCGTCCGCGCTTTGAATATCTTCTCGTTCCGCGCCAAGCGCCGCGCCAGTTGCAGCGGCTGCCCCAAAAAAAGACCTCCGAGATATAATGCGGGCGCCTTCGTCTAATTTCACGACGATCCTCCTAGGCAAAATGCGGGCAGGCCTTATTGTGTTGGCCCGGCCAGTTGAGTCACGACCGATGGTGCGCGGATGACCATTCGAGTCGTGTCGAATACCCGCGCCGCTCTCAAATCTTTGTGCGATTCTAGCATAGACTTAGCCGATCGCCAAATTTGTCTACCATAACAGTGTGAGACTCCCATTCCTGGTTCTTACCATCACGACCGCGCTACTCGCGCAGACGGCCCAAAACAAAGACACGCCCCTATTTACGCTGCCCTATAGTCCCAGCCTGGACGTCTCTTCCATGGATCGCTCGGCCGATCCTTGCACCGATTTTTTCCGTTATTCCTGTGGGGCGTGGATCAAGAAAAACCCGATCCCTCCGGATCAAGCGCGCTGGGATGTTTATGCCAAGCTCGCCGAAGACAATCAGCGTTTCCTGTGGGGCATTCTTGAACAAGCGTCGAAAGTGGCTTCCGGACGCAGTCTGGTAGAAACCGAGATTGGCGATTTCTTCTACGCCTGCATGGACGAGTCGGCGGCGGAGAAAGCCGGCGCAGCACCCCTGAAGCCAGGACTCGATGAGATCGCCGCGCTTAGGTCCACGCGCGACCTTCCTGCGTTCCTGGGCCGCGAACACCTCAATATTGCCGGCAGCCACATGCTGTTTGGCTTCGGATCGAATCAGGACTATGCCGACTCTTCGCGCGTCATTGCGTTCGCGACGGCCGGAGGACTGGGCCTGCCGGACCGCGACTACTACGTTAAAACCGATGCCAAGTCGGAGGAAACCAGGCGGAAATACAACGAGCACATGCAGAAGATGTTTGAGCTCCTGGGCGAAGATCCGCAAATGGCAAAAACTCACGCTCAGACTGTGATGGACATAGAAACGGCGCTGGCGAAAGTGTCGTTTACTCGCGTCGAAAAGCGCGATCCATACAAGCAGTTCCACAAAATGACGCGTGCTCAGTTGCAGGCTCTGACTCCCGCATTTCAGTGGACCGTGTACTTTAAGACCTCCAGCGTGCCCGACACCTCCGCTATCAACGTCACTGAGCCGGCATTCTACAAAGAACTGCAGGCGCTGCTTCAGTCGCGGAGCCTCGAGGATTGGAAGACCTATCTTCGCTGGCACCTGGTGCACGCCAAAGCGCCCTACCTTTCATCGCCGTTCGTCCTGGCCAATTTCGATTTCTATAACAAATATCTGCAGGGTCTGGAGGAAATGCCGCCGCGTTGGAAGCGCTGCGTGCGACGCGTGGATGCCGATCTGGGCGAGGCGCTGGGTCAAGTGTTCGTCCAGAAAACCTTCGGACCCGACACCAAACAGAGAGCGCTGGTCATGACCAAAGGCATCGAAGCCGCCATGGAGAGCGAGATCCGCCAATTGCCCTGGATGGGTGACGCAACCAAGCAACGGGCGCTCGAGAAGCTGCACGGCATCGTCAACAAAATCGGCTATCCCGACAAATGGCGCGACTATAGCTCCATCAAGATCGCCCGTGACGACTACTTCGGCAACGTCGAGCGAGCGACTGCTTTCGAATCGCGCCGGGAGCTCGCAAAAATCGGAAAGCCGGTGGACAAGACGGAGTGGGAAATGACGCCGCCAACGGTGAACGCCTACTACGATCCGCAAATGGACGACATCAACTTTCCCGCCGGCGTCCTGCAGCCGCCCCTATTCGATCCCAAAATGGACGAGGCACCGAACTACGGTGATACCGGCGCCACGATCGGGCACGAGTTGACGCACGGCTTCGATGACGAGGGGCGCCAGTTCGACGCCAAGGGCAATTTAAAGGACTGGTGGTCCAAAAGCGATGCCGCGGAATTCCAGAAGCGAGCGGACTGCGTTTCAGAGCAATATTCGTCGTACATCATCGTGGACGACATCCGGATCAACGGCAAGCTGACTCTCGGCGAGGATGTGGCCGACCTTGGTGGAACCTTCCTGGCTTACCTGGCTTGGAAGAGCGCAACCAAAGGCCAAGATCTGCAACCTATCGATGGTTTCACGCCCGATCAGCGGTTCTTTATCGGTATGGCGCAGTGGGCTTGCGGCGATGAACGGCCGGCAACCAAGCGCATGGATGCCATCACAAATCCACATTCGCCGCTCGAATACCGGGTGAACGGCGTCGTTTCTAACATGCCCGAGTTCGGTCAAGCTTTCGCGTGCCGGGTGGGGCAGCCGATGGTTCGCCCGAAGCCTTGCAAGATCTGGTAAGACGCTTCCTCAAGGTCGAGGCTCAGTCGTCGCCGGAGGCTTCGATTCCTTCGACACACGCCCGTTCAGTGCTTCGTCGACCGAAATGTGATTCACTTCCAGTGTTTCTCCCAGTGTCTGGTCGAGCGCCACGCGCGCGCGGCCGTAAGCGGCGAGCGCCTCGACCTCGGTGAGCTGTGCGGCCAACAGAGTCGTCCTTGCGGCGACCACGTCTGCGCTGGTTGCGCCACCAAAACTGAACATCTGCTGCTCTTTTTCGAGCAGCTGTTCCTGCAGAGCGCGCGTGTCGAGAGCCTGCGAATATCTCGCGCGAGCCTGCCGCAGCGCGACCATCTGGTTGGAAATGGCCACTAAAATGGCATTCATATTTCTACGGTCGATCAGATCCCCCTGGCGCAACTGCAACTGGTCTATCCCATAGTCACCCTGAGCTTGCCGATTATAGAGCGGTATATTGAAACTGGCACCGAGACGCTGGCTGTAAAAATCGCGGCGAAAGACCTGGCCTAGAGCAGTTCCAAGGCCACCCACAAATTTAGGATCAGGTGGATTGCCCGGGACGGGAACTCCGGCTTGGCCTGCATCCCAGGTGGCATAAACGCCCTGCAGGGTTGGCAATAGCGTGTTGATCGTTCCGAGCGCAAAGATTTCCCCGGTCTCATCGCTGATCTTGGCGAGTGCGACGTCCGGCCGCTTGGAGAGAGCGCGCGCCAGAAGAGGGCGCAAGCCGGGCAGATCGTCCTGCTCAGGAACTTCAACATGATCGAGCGGAACAATGTCCGCGGTATCGATCAGCGGGTCTTCCAGCCCATTCTTGCTCATGGCCGTCTTAAGCAGATTCTCCTGTTGGCGTACCGTGGCTTGAGAAATCTCGAGCTCCTGCCGTCGCGCGGAAAAGTCGGCCTCCGGTCGAAGCAGCTCGACCCTGGCAATAGCGCCCAGTTCGATTTGCCTCCTGGTATCCTCCAGAAATTTTTGTGCCGCCTCCAGCGCGCGTAGCCGTACCTTCAAGTCATCGTCGTCCGCCACTAAGTCCCAGTAGAGGCTCAGAACGCTCGCTACCAGATTCAGTAATTGAGAACGGAACGTCTCGCGCGATGCGCCTACCTGTTTTTCCGCCACCGTGATGAATCTTCGGTTGACTGCTACGCCGAAGCCTTGCAGAAGCGAGTGACGTACAGTAATCTGAACCACCGGTGCCACCCCAGGATTGAGATTGTTGGTCGGCGCGTTCTCCTTCAGATAGGACTCGTTGGCAGTGAGTTGCACAAACCCGCCCGTGATCAGCCCTTGCTGGACAAACGAATTGATGATATGCCGGGAATCGATCAAGGAGGACACCTGGCTTACCCTGGCGTTCGGCTGTGGCGTTGTGATGTGTTGAAAAGAAGTCGCGTTCTGGAAGACCGGATCGAGGTTGGGTGTGATGGGCCCGATCTGCTGAACAACTCCTCCTGTACCTGTTGTGCTGCTTCCACCACCATTGGTAGCGAGCCCGGCGGCCACCTCGCTGCCTACAACTCCTTGTCCGCTGGTAGATTGATTGGAAAGCGAATTGCCGCTGGTCACACCCTTTAGGGGACCTCCGGCTTGCTGCCGCTTTAGGTTCCATTCAGCCTCCAGCGGGCCATACCGGTCCAGCTCCAAATCCAGGTTGTTCTCTATGGCAACTGCAAGAGCGTCTTGCACAGTCAGATAGAGTTTGCCCGCTCGAATCAGACTCCGGAGCCGGTCCGAGTTTTTCATTTCGAGCGGTGCGAGCCGTGCTCCCTCGTACGATCGTATGAAGATAGGCGCGTGAGGTGGCTCCACCCTTTGTTGGGGACCTTGGGCCGTCAACTGCGAAGCCAGGCAGCTCCAAGCCGCAACGATCGCCAAACCTCTTTGAGTCTTTCTCATTTCGTTCCTCGCTATTTCTTCTCTGGAATCTGTTCCGGTATCGTGGATTCATGCGTGACACGTCCGGCGGCGGCCTCGGCCATCGAAATGTTGTTCACCTCTAATGACTGTCCGACAGCATCGTCGAATGCAATCTTGGCATGTGTATAATTTGCCATGGCCTGGATTTCCGCCTCCTGATTGTTGGCAAGATCGCGCTGAGATTGCACTACGAGTGCGATGGTGGACTCGCCGAACTTAAACCGGTTTTGTTCGGCATCCAAAGTCTGCTGGGCGAGCGTGCGGGTTGCCACCGCAGTCTCGTATCTCGCGCGGGCCTGCTGGAGGCCGATCACGGCATTCTTTACGTCGACTCGAACCTGATTGACCGCCTTTTGAAGGAGTAGCTCGTTTTGGCGGACGGTGAGCAGGTCCGTCACGTAGTCGGCCTGCGGCTGGCGATTGCGGAAGGGGATATTCAGCGAAAACCCTGCCGAATAGTTGGGAAAGTGGCGCTGGAAAATCTGCGCCAGAAAATTTCCATACCCGCCAATCGCGAATTGTGGAGGAATCACACCAGGACTTAAAGCATTCGGGTCCCCGGATAGGCCGTTGTTGGTGAATTCAGCAAAGGCGCTTAGTGTCGGCAGCAAGCCGTTCTTGGTTCCAGCCAGGTTGATCTTGTAGCTCTCCAGGTTGATGCGGGCCTGTTCGAGCTCTGTGCGTGTGCGGAGCGCCTGATCGATCAGTTCCGGTGTCGGTTTCAGGTCCTCTTTCGCCGGCACGACAATATTATCGAGAGTAATAATATGCACCTCGTCCATATCCGGACTGGCCACGCCATTCCTGCTCAGAGCGTTTTTCAGCACTATCTCCTGCTGCGAGACGTTCGTCTGTGCGATCAACAGATTTTCCTTAGTGGACGAAACCTCGGCTTGGGCGCGGGTCACTTCAATTTTCGGGAGCGTTCCTAGTTCGACCTGATGTTGGTTGTCTTCGAGCAGCTTTTGCGCCGTGGCCAAAGCCTGCTCTCGGATGCGCAAATCGTCGTTAAAGCTTACTAAGTCCCAGTACAGATTCAAAACGGCGGACATAGTGGTGATGACTTGCCGTTTCAACTGGAGATCGCTGACTTTCATATTGTTCTTCGCGACACGAATATAGCGGTTATTCGCGGCGATACTAAAACCCTGCAGCAGGGGTTGCTGTACGAAAAAGTCCAGGCTGCCACTGGTGAACGGGTTAGTCTCAAAGTATGGACTATTGAGGTGATATCTGGTGCTGCTGAAGGTAAGCTGCCCCAAAGTTCCAGTGACGAACTGCTGAAAATAGCCTGCTTGGAACGCGCGGGTGTCATTCACCAGCGCGGGAACTCCAGCCAGAAGCAGGTTGCTTTCAGGACTGGTTTGATGCTGAAAATTCGCGTTTGCAAAAAGAATCGGATCCAACGTCGGCGGGTTTGTGCCGATGGAAATGACCAGGCCGCCGCCGGAGCTGACGCCCGACCCGGTATCGGGAAGGCCGACCGTGGTGGATGTAACACCGGCCAGGCTCACGCTCTGCGGTCCAGGGCTGATCGGCTGCACAACATTTCGCAAGAACTGACCGCTCTCCGTCCGTCGGAGCACTTCTCTCGACAGAAACGGCGCGTAACGCTGGACCGCGATATCGACGTTGTTCTCCAACGTGAGGGCAATAACGTCTTGCACCGACAGGTACAGATTCCCGGCGCGAACCAACGATCCCAGTCGCGGCGAGTCCGACAGCTTGGCCGGAGAGACGATGCGACGCTGGACGTGAAACGGCTTTATCAGTGGTCCGATCGCTCGTGGAAGCTTGGGCTCTCCAATAGACACCTCCGAGGTTTGGGCGGCAGCGGAAAAAGCCAGTATGAGCACAAGGAATGTCGTAAGACTTTTGGAGTAGATCATTTCTTTAGAGTCCTGTTTGGCGAGGCCGGTAGCGGCTTGTCAGTGCAATTCCCATTCCATTTGTTCTTCTCAGCCGAGAGGGCGTTTGGGGAACATCAGGGCTGGCTGCGATTACGCCCGGCGGCTGCACTGTCCGTTTTCGTTACAAGCTGTCCGGTTTTGCCACGGTTTTAGCAGGCCGTGGGCCTGGCCCACGCTACTGCACGTCGTAAGTGTGAATTTCCTGGCCTTGGAGATACTTATCGAACCACGCCACGATATGTTGCAGCCGCTCCACTCGATGTTTGGGCACGCCGGATCGCGAAAGCTCGTGTGATTCGCCGGGGAAGCGCACCATCACGGTCGGAATCTTGCGGTACTTCAGCGCGCGGAACATCTGTTCGCCCCCGGCCGCGGGAGGCGTACGGTAATCGGCCTCGCCTTCGATCAACATCAACGGCGTCGTGATCTTGGTGATGTAAGTGATTGGGGAACGCTCCTTGAAATCGGCCTCCTGTTCCCAGGGCGCGCCTCGAAACCAGGTGGGAGTGAAGAGCGTAAAGTCGGCCGTATACCAGAAGTCCGACCAATCGGCGATATCGCGCTGCGCGACCGCGGCCTTGAAGCGCTGCGTATGTCCTATCACCCAGTTGGTCAATAATCCGCCGCCGCTGCCACCCGTGACACCAAGTTTTTCCGGATCCAACCAGCCGCGCGCGATCAAATCGTCCACGCCGGCCATCAAGTCTTTGAAATCGTCGCCCGGATAATGATACTGGATCACGTTTCCGAAGTCCTGGCCGTAGGTGGTGCTGCCGCGCGGATTCGGATACAGCACTACATAACCCTTGGCCGCCATCCACTGGATCTCATGATCGAATGTGTAGCCGTACGCCGCATGCGGTCCACCATGAATGTTGAGAATGAGAGGATACTTCTTGCCTTCCTGAAAATCTGGCGGGCGCTGCACCCACGCCTGGATGCGTTTTCCATCGAAGCTCTGGTACCAGATCATGGAAGGCTCGGTCAGGTTCAGCTTCGACAACAACTCTTCGTTGATCTTGGTAAGCCGGCGCATTTCGTGCGACGCGACGTCGACCACATACATGTCGCCGATATTGGTCGGCGTTGAGATGAGCACCGCTGCCTTGGAGCCATCCGGCGTTGCGTTGTAAGCAAAAATATCGTGATCGCCGGTAGTGAGCGGCTCGACTTTTCCAGTTTCCGCGTCGATGCGCTTGAGATTCGCGCGGCCTTCTTCCGCCGCAAGGATGAAGATGTATCTTCCGTCTTTGCTCCAGAAAGGCTTCGACGGCCCATTCCCCCGCGGTGGACCTTGATCGCCGCCAATCCCACCGCCGATATCGTAGTCGTAATTTGCGGTGAGGTTCTTTGGAGTCGATCCCGGTTGGAGCGACGTGATGAACAGGTCCGGCTGGCTGTAGGAACGTTCCACGCCATCCTTTCCGATCGCGATGTCGCCGGCAAATGCCATGCGCGTTCCATCCGGACTCAACGCCATCTGTTGAATAGAGCCTTCCAGGCCGGCCACTTTTGTGATGTCTCCGCCACTGGCCTTCACCACATACAAATCCGTATGCGGCGTTTCGTAATAGGATTCGACAATTCGGCGCGAGGTGAAGTAAATCTGCGAACAATCGCGCGACCATACGATATCGCCTTCGCTGAACTCGCCGGAGGTGATCTGCTTGGCCTTCTGCGCGTCCCCGAGAACCTTGGGAACCTCGACGGTCCAGATGTGATTGGGCCGATCCGACTCCAGGTAGCCCGCGCCGTTCATCCGATACACGGCCTTGGTGATCACGCGGACGTCGCTCTTCTCCTCGTTGTCTTTCTTCTTGTCGAAGTCCGCTGGAAGGGTGTTGGATGAAAACGCGATGGTATGGCCGTCCGGCGACCAAACCGGTCCGCCAGTGCCCTTCGGCAGGTCGGTGAGCGGCCGCGCCTCGCCGCCTTCCATCGCGAGCAGATAGATTTGTGGAGGCTGCGTCTTGCTGTCTTTTTCAATTGCCCGCGTGAACGCCAGCAGTTTGCCGTCCGGCGACCATTGCGGTGACGAATCGCGGGGACCGCTGGTCAATTGCCGCGCCGGGCCGCCCACTGAGGGAATCATCCACAGTGCGGTGTCATAGCCATCGTGCTTCGAATTCACGGCGACATGCGCATACACGACACGCGATCCGTCGGGCGAAATTTGGGGATTCGCGAGCCACTGAAAAGAGAAAATATCGGTTTCGGAAATCGGGCGGCCAGCGGCAGCCGCGACCGAAATCGAAAGGCAAAACAGGGCGGGCAACGCCACCCGGCGCCATAGCCTGTGTGGATAAGTCATCGATAGGATTGTAACTCTATCCTACCGGTGGCCTACTTCAGCTCCATTATCTCTTTCTCTTTGGCCTTAGCCGCCTGGTCCAGCTTCTGGATGCTCGCGTCGGTAAGTTTCTGGATCTCGTCGTGAGCCCGGCGATCTTCGTCCTCGCTGATGATCTTGTCTTTGAGCAGCTTCTTCACGTTTTCGTTCGCATCCCGCCGCACATTCCGCATCGCGACCCGATGATCTTCGGCGATATGGTGAAGCTTCTTGGCCAGTTCCTTCCGGCGCTCTTCGGTGAGCGGTGGAATCGGCACGCGAATGATTTTTCCGTCATTAGCCGGATTCAATCCCAGGTCGGCCGAGCGGATAGCCTTCTCGATCACACCAATCTGTGACACATCCCACGGCTGAACGGTGATCAGCGAGGGCTCCGGAACGTGCAGAGTCGCCATTTGATTCAAGGGCGTCGGCGTGCCATAGTAATCGGCTCGCACGTTATCCAGCAGATTGACGGAAGCGCGGCCGGTACGAACTCCGGCCATGTCGTGCTGAAGATCGGCCAAGGCCTTCTCCATCCGAGTCTTGGCGCTCGTTTCAACCTCTTTCACGGTCTTAAAGGTTATTGCGGTTGGGGTTGTCTGCGGTTCGTTTTTCATAAGTTCGACTAGTGAATGAGAGTTCCAATGGGCTCGCCCATCGACATACGCATTATATTTCCGAACTCGTTTAAATTGAAAACCAGGATCGGCAGCCGGTTATCTCGGCACATGGCCACTGCCGAGGCATCCATCACCGCCAAGGCCTTGGCCAACACTTCATGATAAGTCACTTCCCGATACAACACGGCATCGGGGTGACGCAAGGGGTCCTTATCATAAACGCCCGACACGCGCGTGCCCTTGGCGATCACGTCGGCGTGGATTTCGAGCGCCCGCAAAGTAGCCGCTGTATCGGTGGAAAAATAGGGGTTCGATGTGCCGGCGGCGAAGATGACCGCTCGCCCCTTCTCCAGATGGCGGATCGCCCGGCGTCGAATGTACGGCTCGGCCACCTGATGCATCTGTATAGCCGTCATGACCCGCGTCGGCACGCCCGTCTTTTCGAGTGCGTCCTGCAGGGCTATGGCGTTGATGACCGTGGCCAGCATGCCCATGTGGTCGGCTGCAACGCGATCCATGTTCATGGCCGCCGCGGCGACACCGCGAAAGAAATTGCCGCCGCCCACCACCAGGCCGATTTGCACGCCGGTCCTGGCTACTTCGGCGACCTCGGCCGCCAGGCTTTTGACGCGCTCCGGATCAACACCGAAAGATCCGCCGCCGGCGAGCGCCTCACCGCTGAGTTTGAGAACGATGCGCTGGTATTTAGGCACGGATGAAGTGGCGCAGGTCTCCGACCTGCGTTGCGTCAAAGCTTAACCCTGCGGCGGCGAAGTCTCCGCTGTTTCCTCGATCAGCGCCGCCTCGCCTACCTTGAAGCGAACAAAGCGCGAGACCGAAATGTTTTCACCAAGTTTTGCAATCGCCGATTTGATCAAGTCGCCAACGCTGGTGGCGTTATCGCGGATGAAGGGCTGCTCGTACAAGCAGATCTCCTCATAGAACTTGCTCATCCGCCCTTCCACGATCTTGTCCAGCATCTTTTCGGGCTTGCCTTCCTGCAAAGCTCGTCCGCGCTGGATGTCGCTCTCTTTGTCCAGAACTTCTTTGGTCACGTCCTCTTTGCGGATGAACTGCGGGTCCGCCGCAGCCACTTGCATGGCCAGGTCCTTCACCAGGTTCTGGAAGTCGTCGGTCCGGGCGACGAAATCGGATTCGCAGTTCACTTCCACTAGGACGCCCAGTTGCGCGCCCGGGTGAATATAACTGCCCACCATGCCTTGCCGCGTGACGCGCGTCGCCTTGTTCGATGCCTTAGCGATTCCGTGCTTGCGCAGAATGATTTCCGCTTCGGCCAGATTGCCCTTGGCCTCGACCAAAGCTTTCTTGCACTCCATCATGCCCGCGCCGGTGCGGTCGCGGAGCTCTTTCACTAACTTGGCGCTAATCTCCATAGGTCCAGTTTCTGTTTTCAAGTTTCTCGTTTCTTTTCCACCAGCAGGTGCCGGCGCGGGACATTATTCTTTATGCGATTTGCCGACTTCTTCCGGTGTTTCCGCTTCCGGCGCTTCCGACCCTGGCCCCTTGCGAGGCAGCGACATGGACGGCAGATCCTCGTCGGACAAACCTTCCGACATGAGCTGATCCAATTGCTGCGGATCGAACTGCGTGTATTCGGGGATCTCTTCCACCGGCGTTTCGTCGGTGACGATCTTTTCGGCGGCGAAATCCTGCTCGGTCGCCAGCGCCCGGCCTTCAATCACGGCGTCGGCGATCTTGGTCGTGAAAAGTCGAATCGCCCTTAACGCGTCATCATTACCGGGGATCACGTGATCCACTTCGTCCGGATCGCAATTGGTGTCTACCACCGCCACCACGGGGATGCCGAGACGGCGAGCCTCTTTCACCGCGATGGCTTCCTTGTTCGAATCGACCACAAACAGGATGTCCGGCAGACCGCTCATTTCCTTGATGCCCGCCAGGTTCTGCTGCAAATGTTTGCGCTCACGCTCCAGACGGCTGGCTTCCTTTTTGGCTCGCCCTTCATAGCCCGAGCCGTCGGCGGCCATTATGTCCAGTTCCTTGAGGCGCTTGATGGACCGCTGCACGGTCAGCATGTTCGTGAGCAGCCCGCCCAGCCAGCGTTGATTCACGTAATATTGGCTGCAGCGCGCGGCTTCCTCTGCGATGGCTTCCTGCGCCTGCCGCTTGGTTCCGACAAACAGGACGGTCTTGCCTTGCGCGGCCATCTCGGCCACGTACCGCATGGCATCCTTGAAAAGCTTCAGGGTCTTCTGCAGATCGATGATGAAGATTCCGTTGCGTTCGCCAAAGATGTATTCCTTCATCTTTGGATTCCAGCGCTTGGTCTGGTGCCCGAAATGAACGCCTGCTTCGAGCAACTCCTTCATTGAAATTGACGGCAAAAAATGCCTCCTTGTTTTTTCAGGGTTGATTGTTTCGCCCGATCTTAGCTGTGCACACGGCCCAAAGCGGAATTTGTGTGCGTCGGTTAAAGACCGGCCGTATTTGCAGCCCGCCGCAGTTGGCGAACTAACGTTTCGAGAACTGGAACCGCTTGCGCGCGCCCTTCTGTCCGTACTTCTTGCGCTCATGGGCGCGAGGGTCGCGAGTCAGTAATCCGAGCTGCTTCAGTTTTGGCCGCAGTTCGGAATTGAATTCGATCAGCGCCCGTGCGATGCCCAGGCGCGCTGCTCCCGCCTGTCCGGTCGGGCCGCCGCCGTTCGCCAGGATGATAATGTCGAACTTGTCGGCCATTTCGGTAGCCAGCAGCGGCTGGCGCACCATCGCGCGCGATGACTGATTGGCAAAATAATTATCGAAAGACCGGCCGTTGACGGTAATCTCGCCCTTTCCCGATCGCAGGAAGATCCTCGCAACCGAGGTCTTTCGCCGGCCTGTCCCCAAATACTGCAGTAACGTAGCTGCCACTCCAAATCCCTTTCTCTAAACTGCCACCATGCCCACCGGCTTTTGAGCCTGATGGGGGTGCTTGTCGCCCGCGTAAACTTTCAACTTGCGGTACATCTGCTTGCCGAGTTTCGTTTTCGGCAGCATTCCCGCGATGGCTAGTTCCAACATCCTGGTCGGGCGCGTGGCGCGCATCTTCACGGCGCCAACCTCGCTCAACCCGCCCGGGTACCCGGAATGGCGGCGATAAACCTTTTGCGCGTCCTTCCGCCCGGTCAACCGGATCTTCTCGGCGTTGATAATGATCACGTGATCGCCCGTGTCCAAAAAAGTCGTATAGGTGGGCTTGTGCTTGCCCATCAGGATCATCGCGGCCTTGCTCGCGACCCGGCCAAGCACCTGTCCGTCGGCGTCCACCACGTGCCATTGACGCACGATCTCGCGCTCGGACGGAAACTGCGTTTTCATAAAGACAGACCTTCTCCGTTAAAGACTTACAGTCACCCTAGCTTACCGAATCAGGCCGGGAAGTGTCAAACTCCAGGTTTAGAATAGCCTGTGGAGGTGTCGATTGCGATGAATCCCAGTTTGGCGGCTGATATCCAAAAAACCAACAAGATCTTCGAGCAGCTCGTTGCCAAGCGCGACTTTGAGGCGTTGGGTCAAGTTTATACGCAGCATGCGCGCGTAATGCCACCCGGTGCGGAAATGATCTCTGGCCGGGAAAACATCAAGAGCTTCTGGCAAACCGCCGTGAACACAATGGGGCTCAGCGCGGTGAAGCTTCAAACCGTTGAGTTCGAACTGCTGGGCGACGCTGGTTTTGAGATCGGTCGCGCGAAGCTGGAGTTTGCCGCCGGTGCGCCGTCCATGGACGTAAAGTACTTGGTCGTGTGGAAGCGGGAAAATGGCGATTGGAAATGGCACGTGGACATGTGGAGCCCGGTCAGCTAGCGGCTCGGTTCTTCACTGCTAAGCCGCGGATGGTTCCATGAAGTAACGCTATTCTTAGGGCAACCCAAACGCCAAATTGGACGCTCGGTCTCCTCGCCCCCCCACGATCCCTGGCCTAAGACTTGCAACAATCGATAAGTGCACGCGTTCTTTCGCCAGATGTTCGTTTTCCTGGTCCATTTGGGCGCGTTTGGTCCATTGCTGCTCGGAATTCTCGACTCATCCTTTCTGTTCCTCCCGTTCGGCAATGATTTCCTGCTAGTCGTCCTCACTTCCAGAGATCGGGAACACCTGCCGCTGTATGTTTTGACCGCGTCCATCGGATCGACTCTCGGCGTCTTTCTCCTGGATCTCGTCTGCCGGAAAGGCGGTCAGGAAGGTTTGAAACGAATGATGAGGCCTAAGCGATTCGAGTACCTAAAACGGAAGATGGCCAAGCGTTCGGCGCTGATCTTGGTAGTTGCATGCCTGGCGCCCCCGCCCTTTCCCTTTACGCTGGTAGTCGCGGCGGCCAGCGCTTTCCAGTACGCCAGGGTGCGTCTGCTCACTATAATTTTCTTGGCCCGCGCCCTTCGCTTCACCTTGCTTGGCCTGTTGGCACTGTGGCTGGGACGTCACATCATTCGGATCATAAATTCAGAAGAATTCACCTGGTACATGGCCGGGTTCATTCTGCTTTGTACGGTGGGAAGCGCGGTACAGGTGTTTCGCTGGATTCAACGTAGCCGGCCGGTCCCTGCTTAGGATGAAGACGTCGCGGACGATTTTTCCGCGCGGTCCCGCAGATCTTGCTCAAAGGCGTTATATCGCGATTCGCCGCACACGATCTCAACGCAGGATGGGATGGTCGATGCGCCACAGACCGTAATCGCCGCGCCGACCGGAAGAGTAACCAGTTTGCCTTTGCCTTCCTCGTCAAGGGATACAACGTTGAGCGGCTTACCCAATCGGAACGTTTCCATAGGTACCAACTAGTAGAAGTTACCAAAGTAACACGCCTCTGCGGCGTCCGGCGGGTTACAATTAAACATCCCCAGCCATGGTCAAGGCAATTCCCGACATCCTGGCCCAGATTGTCGAGCAAAAGAAGCTGGAACTCGCCCAGCGATCCCCTGGCATCGAGCTGCAAGCGGAGGCGTCCATCGCTGGCCGCCGGGATTTCGCGGGCGCGTTAACCATGCACCGGCCGGCCGTGATCGCTGAAATCAAACGCGCATCTCCCAGCAAGGGCTTGTTGGCGCCCGACTTCGATCCACCCGCTCTGGCGCGCGCCTATGAGCAAGGCGGAGCTGCCGCACTATCGGTGCTCACAGACGAAAAACACTTCCAGGGAAATTTGTCCGATCTTGAATCCGCTCGCGCCGCCGTTGGTCTCCCCGCTCTGCGCAAGGACTTCACCATCCACCCCTACCATGTCCACCAAGCCGCGGCATATGGAGCGGATGCTATTCTCCTGATCGCCGCCATCCTCTCCGAACGCGAACTGCGCGATTTTCGCGAGCTTGCCGAACACTACGGCATGTCCGCCCTGATCGAAGTGCACGACGACGAGGAACTGAAGCCGGCGATTGCCTCGGGCGCTCGCATCATCGGAGTAAACAACCGCGATCTCCGCACGTTCGAAGTCGACCTTTCTGTGTCGCTGCGGCTGGCCCATAAAATTCCCAACGGCGTCATCAAAGTCGCGGAAAGCGGAATAAATATCGCCACCGACGTGCAACAGCTTCGTGCCGCGGGATACAATTCATTTCTGGTCGGCGAACACCTGATGCGCTCAGGCGACCCGGCGCGCGCGCTCCAGACGCTGTTGTCATGATGGTCAAAATCTGCGGAATCACGAATCGTGAAGACGCTCTGGCCGCCGTCGAGGCCGGCGCTTCCGCCCTCGGCTTCAATTTCTATCGCGACAGCCCACGCTACATTTCTCCGACCGGCGCTTCCATGATCGCCGCCAAAATTCCCTCCACTGTCTGGAGGGTCGGTATCTTCGTCAACGAAACTCCCGAGATCATCTCCAGAATCGCTCTGGATACCGGGCTCGACGTGGCACAGTTGCACGGTACATCGGAGGCGCGCGGGATCCGTATCTGGCGTGCCATTCCCGCTGATGAATCGCTGCTGGCTTACATCAAAGATGAAGATGTGGACGCGGTCCCAGCCAATGAATCGCTGTGGACGCACGCCAATGATGAAAACGCGGAAGCGGTGTTGGTCGACACGCCTTCAGACGCTCTTCACGGCGGCACTGGCGCCAGCTTCGATTGGTCGCGAGCCAAAGGCCTGCCCAAGCACATCATCATCGCCGGGGGCCTCGACGCCTCGAATGTTCGCCGTGCCATCGAAGAAGCCCAACCCTGGGGCGTGGATGCATGTTCCCGCCTGGAAAAGTCGCCTGGCCTTAAGGATCACGACAAGGTGCGTGAGTTCGTGAAGGCGGCGCTTCAATCATGATTAGTTCACAGCCAGATCCAAAAGGTCATTTCGGACCCTACGGCGGCCGTTACGTGCCCGAGGTCCTGATGGCGCCGCTCGAACAACTCGAGCACGCGTATCTCGAAGCCCGGCTCGATCCCGCATTTCAAGCCGAGCTCAAGGACTTGCTTGCCAACTACGCCGGCCGCCCGACTCCGCTCTATTACGCCAAACGGCTGAGCGAAAACTCCGGTGGCGCCAGGATCTACATCAAGCGCGAGGATCTGCTGCATACCGGCGCGCACAAAATCAACAACTGCCTGGGCCAGGCTTTGCTCGCGCGGCGCATGGGCAAGCAGCGCATCATCGCGGAAACCGGCGCCGGACAGCATGGTGTCGCCACTGCCACCGTGTGCGCGCTCTTCGGTCTGGATTGCATCGTTTACATGGGCGAAGAGGACATGCGCCGCCAGCGTCTCAACGTCTTCCGCATGCGGCTGCTGGGCGCAAAAGTTGTCGGCGTCGCAACCGGCAGCCGAACATTGAAAGACGCCATCAGCGAAGCCATGCGCGATTGGGTAACCAATGTGCAAAGTACACACTATCTGCTGGGCTCAGCGCTGGGCGCGCATCCCTATCCCATGATGGTTCGCGATTTCCATCGTGTGATCGGCGAAGAGACGCGCCGGCAGATTCTGGAGCGCGAGCATCGGCTCCCGGATTCGATCTTTGCTTGCGTCGGCGGAGGCAGCAATGCCATCGGGATGTTTCACCCTTTTGTCGGCGACCAAGGCGTGCGGCTCATTGGCGTCGAAGCTGGAGGACGCGGCGCTGAACTGGGGCTGCATGCCGCGCGCTTCTCTGGTGGATCGCCGGGCGTCTTGCACGGTGCCTTCAGTTATCTGCTTCAGGACGCCGACGGTCAAGTTGCGCTTACACACTCCGTCTCTGCCGGACTCGATTACGCGCTAGTTGGTCCCGAGCACGCCTGGCTGCGCGACCAGGGCCGGACCGAGTACGTTTCAGTCAGCGATACCGAGGCGCTCGAAGCCGCGCGAACGCTGGCGCGCACCGAAGGAATAATTCCAGCGCTCGAGTCCGCGCATGCGGTGGCCGAAGCGCTGCGCCGTGCACCGGCGTCGAAAGACGAACTGTTCGTCATCAACCTCTCCGGCCGCGGCGACAAAGACACTGACATCTATCGCGAGAATCTCCAGGAGCTGGATGAGCCAGACCAGAATCGGCCGGCTTTTTGAGCGGCTGCGCGCCGAACATCGCCCGGCCCTGATCGCCTACATCACCGCTGGTGATCCATCGCCCGCTCGCACGCCGGCGCTCGTGGCTGCACTCGAACGCGGTGGCGCGGACCTGATCGAGCTGGGTGTCCCGTTCTCCGATCCTATCGCCGACGGCCCCGTGATCCAGCGCGGCTCGGAGCGAGCCCTGAAAGCGGGGACGACCGTCGCAAAAGTACTGGAGATCGCCGCCGAGATCCGCAAGCATTCTCAGATTCCGTTGCTCCTCTTTACGTATATGAATCCGGTGCTGCGCTACGGTTTGCAGGCTCTCGCTCGCGACGCGGTAGCGCACGGCATCGACGGCTGCCTGCTCACCGACTTGAGCGTCGAGGAAGCCGAGCCCTACATCGCCGCCATGCGGCACGCTGGACTCGACACGGTATTTCTCGCGGCCCCCACCAGCACCGAGCGACGCCTGAAGCTGGTGGCCGAATATTCCACCGGCTTCATCTATTTAATTTCGAGAACGGGGGTCACCGGCGAACAGGCCGCTCTTTCCGGCGGCGTCGCTCCGCTGGTTGATTCCATGCGGCGAATCACCCGTCTTCCATTAGCGGTCGGATTCGGGATCTCTACCGCTGGCCAAGCCTGTGCCGTGGGCGCCATCGCCGATGCTGTCGTGGTCGGCAGCGCCTTCGTACGCGTCATCGAGCAGAACGCGGCCAACCCCGATCTGGAGCCGAAGCTCCAAGCTCTGGCCCGTGAGCTTTCCAGTGGTTTACTATCGAAGAACGCATGAGCATTCAACGGCTCGCCGAGTGCCGCACCCAGATCGACGCGGTTGATCTGAAACTGCTGGCGCTGTTGAACGAACGGACGCGTATCGTCGAAGAGATTGGCCGCATCAAGCAGGATCTATCGCTTCCGATCTATGAGCCCAAGCGCGAAGACCAGGTGTTCCACAACGTCACCAGCAACAATAATGGCCCGCTGACCGCCGAAGCGTTAAAGCGCATTTTTGAACGCATCATCGACGAGATGCGGAACATCCAGCGCGACAAGATGCACTAACTGGTTTGATCTATGTGGTGTGATCGAGAATGACCTTCCATCCCTTGCCGGCCTTGTGAAATAGCAAGGTGAAAATGCCGGACGCTTCCCCGCCCGCCTCGGCCGAGCGCTCCAGGTGAAACCTTCCGATCACGGATGCGTAATCGGACCCCAGAAGCCGGATCTCGAGATCTGAAAATCGCAGCGTTCCCATTTTCGCGGGCGTCGGATAGCGTTTGCGATAGTTCGCCAGCACCTCGGCATGCCCTTTCGTGATGGTTGAACCGACGAAGGTTGTCGATTCGGATTTGTCGTAGCCGTCCATGAAGCCGGGGATGTCGCCTCGATTCCAGGCCGCCACTTGATCGTCCAGCACGCGCCGGATATCCTGATCGGGTGACGCGGCAATTAGAGGCAGGGCGATAACAAACCAGACCAATCGATTCATATCGAAGAGTGTACAAACTTTGAGAGGATGTAGCTGCCTGACGTACAATAGTTGTTGGATGACCGACCTGCAGCTCTATCTGGCTATCGGCATTCCAACCTTTCCCGTGATCGTGGGGATACTGATGAATGTCGTCCACCACAGCGCGGTCAACGCTCGTTTCAACAGTGTCGACGCTAGATTCAATAGTGTTGACGTGCGTTTTAACAACTTGGATGTAAAGTTCGACACATTAACCGGCAAGGTCATCGAGGTCGACAATCGAGTGACCCGAATCGAAGCGAAGCTCGGAATTAGCTAGAGACTTCCTCGTTCTCGGTCCCAACCTGTTCCTCTCCCTGCTCTACATGCTAATAATGGGTCTATGGTACGCCCACAATCAGTACTCGACTCCTGGAAGGCCATTCGCGAGGACACCGCGAATGCCGTCGAAGATTTCTCTGCGCATGACCTGGACTACAAGCCTTCCGCCGATCTGATGAGTTTCGGTGACATCGCACGACACATTCTACAAGCGGGCTACGCGCTCACCGGCTTATTGCTCGATGGCGTCGATAACCTCGCTACGCCCCAGTTCCGCGAGATAATGAACAAGTATGTGGCCGAGCTGCCGCCCACCAAGGACTCTGGCGCACTGGCGCGCGAGCTGCGGAATCGGTTGAACGCCCGCGCGACCCAGCTTGCCGCCCAGCCGGCCAGCTTCTATGCCGGTGAAGTCACCCGCTTCGATGGCCAGAGGGTCACGCGGCTGGAGATGCTGCAAGGGGTCAAGGAACACGAGCTGACGCATCGCCAGCAGCTCTTTATGTATCTCCGCTTGAACGGCATCGTGCCGCCTACCACCCGGCGCCGCCAGGCCAAGGCCAACGCATAAGCGCTAACGCTCGAATTCTTGTATAAGGGAATATGCTTCTGGAGGGAAAGTAGATGGTCAACTGTCCAAACTGCGACGCTGTGATCGACGTAGACGAGGACGAACTTGACGAAGGCGACACGCTGACCTGCGAGGAATGCGGCGCCGATCTCACCGTGACCGGTCTCGATCCTTTTGAGCTCGAAACCACGGAGGACGAAGAAGAAGAGGACGAGGAAGAAGAAGAAGACTTCGATTATGACGAGGACGAAGACGAGGAAGAGGAGGAAGAAGAAGAAGAGGATTGGCATTAGCCTCCTGCTGGCATTGATCGCCATCCTCCCCGAGGCTCAGGCCGCCAAGAAGAAGACCGAGCCGGAATCGTACGCTTTGATATCGGGCACGGTGTTTCGCGATCCCGGTTTCGCCCTGCCCAACGCGACGGTAACCCTCACCCCCGACCCGTCGCCGGGATCGTCGGCCGCGAAAATAAAGAAACAGCAAACTGTGTGCAACTCGCGCGGTGAGTACGTTTTCCGATTGCCACCGCTCACCATGCACTACACCGTGCGGGCAGCGGCGAAGGGCTATAACGACCAAGAGAAGTCCATCGACGTGGAAGGCGAAGCGCGTGTCGATGTAACGTTTTCATTGCAGTCACAATCAAAATAAGCGAGTGAATATGAGACTGGCTGCGGCTGCTGGGCTGATTGCCGTACTGTTCACCGTCGCTCTGATCGGCCAGAACGAGGACACCGGCACACGATCGGTACAAGGCGTCGTCACCGATGCATCCGGCAAGCCGGCGGCCGGTGCTGTGGTGCAATTGAAGGACACCAAGTCGCTACAGATTCGCTCGTACATCACTGAGCCGGACGGCAGCTATCATTTCGCAGGGTTGAGCACTAACGTGGAATACGAACTTGAGGCCAAGAAGGACACCGTCATCAGCGGCAAGAAGACGCTGACCGTGTTCAACACCAAGAAGGCCGCAATAGTTAATCTGAAGCTGAAAAAGTGATGGGAGAAAGCTCGCCGAAGTGATTCCTCCCATGAAGCGAATCCATCAGAACTGGCATTTACGACGTCCGGGCGAATGACGCGACCGGGGCGTTTACCATTCCTACCGGAACGGCCAATCCAACGCGCGAAATGTCGTCGCCAGCTGAACGCCCCGACATTCACTGGTTGGAGGCGACTGGAGCGGGCGCCGCCGCGACGCCGCGCAGATCGTACGCAACAGGAGAAAGGACCTTTTTGGTCAGCCGCTTACTGATCCGGGCGTGGCCGCTGATATCACCCGCAAGAGCAGGCAAAACCAATACCAAGACACCTGTAACCGGGTTATGGGAGTTTCATCCCAATTTCCTCTTAATCCTGAATCGGAAGTAATCGGAAGTCTGTGCTTTAACTTTGGAGAAACTACCAGAGGCGATTATTTCGAAGCGGACCCCAAATTATCCACCGCCGCTTGGCTTCGGGCGTTAACTCGGCGCCTGCGGCTCCCACGGTCTCGCCACTGCTAGGCGGGCGATTCAGCGCCGCGACGAAAATCCGCAATGTGTTGGGTATGAAAAGGTAGAATCTGGACCGGCATACGTGGCAGCGGTGAGGCCGAACGCCCAAAATACGAAGGAAAGGGTCCCGAAAAGCTGGCTTCCACGAGGGCCGGATCGATCGCGACCCGCAACGGGGGCAATGGAATGTGAGCCTGACTCTCATCCTGGGTTCGTTTTTGCCAGCCTGAGCTAAGCGACTATTCTACAATAACTTCACGAACTGGGCGGCCTACAGAGTCGTGGTACTTTCGTCGATTCAAAGAAGTGAGCCGGATAAAGTTTGCTATTCTTCAGGCTTAAGGCCTGTCCAAGCTAATGTCGATAAAAGTAAATATTCGATCAAACTGGCTTGAGGGCGATCCACCGCGGCAGGTCCCCGTTTATCGCATTCGGCCGCGCTCGTTTGCGGTCTCCGTGTTCCTGCACTCCTCGGTTGTGTTGGCCCTGGGCTTGATTCCGCCCCAAGTTTACGTATCAAACAGGCCCATTTATGAAGATGTTATCCGGCCCGATGAGCACAAAATCGTCTGGTATGACTATCGCAAGCCGGATCTGCCGGACGTCGACGCAGCCCAGCGCATTGGAACCTTCCCTAAGCCACGGGGGAAAGAATTGTCACGAGACGTCATCATCGCGACTGCGCCAAAAGCGACCTCGAATAAACAGTTCATCTGGATTCCGGTCCCGAAGATCGAGATCAAACAGGACCTGGCAGTGCCGAACCTGATTGCCAGAGTTGCGACCGCGATCCCCGCGCCGCCCCCTCCCGAGCTGAAAAAGCCTGAAAAACCTCAAGTTTTGGGCCCGCCTGCCCCCCAGCCAAACCTGTCGCAACCCCAGCCAAAAGGGGATTTGAACCACGCCGAGGAGCATCCTGTCCAGGCGGTCGAGATTCCCAAGCCGCGCAAGGCGTTCGTCCCGCCACCGCCGGTGAAGCAGGAGGCTCGGCTCACAATCCCGGTCCAAACCGCCGACGTTGCGATGCCGGATGCGTCAGTTGTCGGCACATCCAGCGCCAGGAATGCCTTGCCTGAAGGAATCGGGACGCCGGCGTTCTCAAACGGCATCGCGCCTCCGCCAAATGCGCCGCCGGGGCCGGTGACGACGGCCGGCAACGCCAAGGTGGACATCGCTATAGCCGGTTTACACCCTGCCGACAAGCTCAACGGCCCGCTTCCCAACGGTGCGCGTCCAGGTGAGTTCTCAAAAGCGCCAATTGTCGGCGAAACGGCCACCGGAGAGGTGAAAGGCGGCCTATCCGTGCCGGATTTGAGCATTCGGGAGGATCGCACCAAGGTCGAACCCCCGCATGTCGAGCCCGCCCGGAAGACTCTCTTGTACGCCGAAAAAATTCGGAGTATTCCTGTGACTACTCTGTCCGTTCCCTTGCGGCCGGCCTCTAGAACTATTCCGCGGCAGATCGATGCCCGTTTCCAGGGGCGATTGGTGTATACGATGGTGGTCCCGATCGAAAACCTGCCGGATTACTCGGGTGACTGGATTCTCTGGTTCGCCGAACAGCAACCGAAACCTGGAGATTCGCCGCTCATGCGGGCACCCATACCGCTACGCAAGTTTGAGCCAGTTGAAACACTGGTACCCAGCGCCCGAACGGAATTCCGCATACAACTTGCGGCGGTGATACGAAAAGACGGTAAAATCGACGGAATCTCGCTGCTTCGCAACACTGGTGCGGCGTTCGCTCAGGCGGTAATTCAAGACGTCGCATCCTGGGAGTTCAAACCGGCAACACGGGACGGCACAGCAGTGGATGTGGACGTAATTCTTGAAATCCCCTTCAGTTTCTCGTCCGAAATTGCCAAGCGGGTGGCGCCATAGCAGCCCCGAGCTAGGCCATTCGTAACCCTCCTGCCGTACCACGGAGCCATTGAAGCCCGCGCCGGCGCATGACACCGTGGTAGTGCATGAAAACTTTGCCAGTGATCGTGGCCCTTGTCGCCGCTATTCTGTCGGCCTCCTGTGGCTTCACCGCGCGAAAGGCGTTCGATCGCGGAACGAAACTGTACGAGGGAGGCCAATACTCCGAGGCCTCCATCGAATTCCGCAAAGCGATCCAGAAGGATCCTAAGTTCGGCGAAGCCTATCTGAAACTCGGACTTACCGAACTCCAGCAAGGCAGCCCGGCCCAGGCAGCCGAAGCGCTTCAACATGCAGTGGCCCTGATGCCCGATCGCGCCCAGTCAAAAGCCGAGTTGGCGGAACTCTATGTCAGAACCTACCTTTCGGACCCGGCGAATTTCGCCGGACTGTATCAACAAGCATCCCGATTCACAACCGAGCTGCTGAACAAAGATCCGAATTCGTTTTACGGGCTAAGGCTAAAAGGATACCTGGCAATAGCCGATAACAAACCGAAAGAGGCCATTGAGAATTTCCGGCGAGCCAACCAGATTCAGCCAGACCGGCCGGATGTAGCCGGCTTGTTGGTTCAAAGTCTTTTTCGCGATGCCCAATTCGAGGCGGGTGAGTCCCTGGCCGTACACTTCCTCGACGCTCACAAAAATTATGGGCCTTTGTACGACATTCTGTATGCGCACTTCATGGACCTGAAGCGCCTGGGGGACGCCGAGAATGTTTTGAAGCGCAAGATCGCAAACAACCCCAGGAACAGCTTCTTTGTAACCCAGCTCTGCCGGCATTATTGGCGCACAGGAAAACGCGAGCAAGCGATTCCATTGCTCGGCCAGATCTCTTTCCGGCCGCAAGAATATCCGGAAGGACATCTCGACGCCGGGAACTTTTACGCCGAAAGCGGAGACTGGAGTGACGCGAGTAAAGAATACGAAGCCGGCATCCGGGCGAATCCAAAGAACAAGCTTGTTTATCAAAAGCGCCTCGCGACCGTGTTGCTGTCCGCCGGCCGGCGCGCGGAAGCCGAAAAAATACTGGATGATGTTTTAAAGGATCACCCTGAAGAGGATGACGCGCGGGCCTCCCGAGCAGTGTTACGTATGGCGAGCGGTAAGTCTCAGGACCTCGACCAAGCCATCTCGGACCTCAAGCGCTTGGTTGAGCGACAACCTGGCAAGCTCAAAATTGCTTACGAGCTCGGTACAGCGTACGAGCGAAAAGGAGCCGATGAAGCGGCCAAAGCGCAGTACCTGGCTATTCTCCGGGTCAATAACGCCGATATTCCCACCCTGGATTCTCTCTCCCATCTGTACCTTCGGGAACAGCGGTTCGCGGATGCCCAACGATACTCGGACATGTGGCTGGCAATCGATCCTCGGAATCCGAGCGGCCGGCTGGTACACTCCGCCAGTCTCGCGGGCTTGGGCGATTATGGGCAAACACGGGCGATCCTGACGAGCCTGATTCACGATTATCCGAATCTGGAAGGCGCATATCTGCAACTGGGGCTGCTCGACATACAGGAGAAACACTACGACCAAGCCGAGGTAATCTTTCGCAAACACTATCATGCCGGCCAAGGCGACATTCGCCTTCTCAAAGGAATGCTGGAGATGTATGCGGCGCGGAGAGAGTGGGACAAGGGCATCGAGGTTTTAGAGAAAGAGATGGAGGCGTTCCCGCAGTCGCCCGAACTACACCGGTTGCTAGCTGAAACAGCGAGCCGGGCAGGCCGCCTTGATCTCGGAATCGAACAATATCAAAAACTTTTACAGATGCAATCCGCCGAAAGAGAGGTCCCGCTTCAACTCGGTTTGCTATATGACGCGCGGGGCCAGTTCAACCAGGCGCTGGCCCAATTTCAAGCGGCCCACCGCTTGAATCCTCAGGATCCGCTTCCCGCGGCTATGTTGGGGAAGGTTTTGGAGCAGACGGGCCGGCGCCAGGAAGCCATCGCCAGCTATCGCGAGAGTCTGCGTTTAGACCCAGAGAACACTTCCGTGATGAATAATCTGGCCTTCGCTCTGGTGGAGACCAATGGCGACCTAAACGAAGCTCTGCAAATGGCGCGGCAAGCTGTTCAGAAAAGCCCCGGCAACCTCGAATTCACCGATACGCTGGGCTGGGTCTATCTCAAGAAGAAGAATATCCCAAGCGCTTTAAAAGTCTTTCAGACCCTTCGCCAACGACAGCCGCAGAATGCCTCGTTCCGTATTCATCTTGCCATGGCATACCTCGAAAGCGGAGACGTAAACTCTGCAAATCGTGAACTTGGGGCCGCGCAGGAGTTACATCCTTCCGCCGAAGAGCATTCGCAGATTCAACATCTTCTGATGTTTCGGATGTGATTGGTTCACTGGTACTAGAGCGTACCGATGAAAAAACACACCCAGCCAGCGTTGACCCATCCAGAGGGGTCGCCTATTCTACATTTGCAATGAAATCCACCTTCACTTACTTACTCGCGCTTACAGCTCTGGCGATCACGCCGGTCTTTGGCGGGCCCGTCCCTATTACTCCGAGCCAGCTCGGCGTTCAGAACATTTCTAATCTCACGTCGAATCCTACCGGTGGAGGAATCTGCAATGTTATCCCAGGGTGTGGGGGCGCCTTCACCGCGACGATCGGACCGATATCCAACGTTACCCTTTGGTGCGTGGATTCCCAGGAATTCGATCAACCGAGTTATACCGCCAACATCGTTTCACTGAATACGACAGCGGACACCGCCTTCGATGATGGAACTCAGGTTCGCTACGGGTCTGTAGGAAATGGTGGAGGTAGTTGGCTTTACAGTGTTAGTGGCGTGTCGAACTCCAACGATGCGCTGACCCGTTATAAACTCGCGGCCATACTGATCACCATGTACAACCCTCAGCAGGCCCCCGTTGACAATCCTAACAACGACGCCGTTCAGCAGGCCATCTGGCAGGTGATGGAGAACACGTCCATCGCGCCTGGGCAGTCGGGAACCAACGGCGAACCCAACCTGGGTGCTGCGAACAGTTTGATCGGTACCGCGGAGAGTATGCTGGCTTCCGGCTATAACTTCAGCGGATGGGCGGTGGCCAGCGGAGCCTACGTTCCAGGTAGCCCGATGGGAGCCCTTTCAGACAGCACCAGGATCCAGACTTATCTGGTTGAAGTTACGCCCGAGCCGCGCTTCTACGGCATCTTACTGGTTGGCTTACTAAGTCTGTGGGGGATGATTTATCGCCGGCGGGTGACGTCGTAAATTCTCGAGCGACCTCGCAAAAGTCTCTGGAAGGCCCGAGACCACTGCCTACCCGGTTTATTGACATTTAGGTTGGCAGTGATTACATTCGATAAGGCGCAGGTCGGAGTTGCGCGGGTGCGATAGATGAGTTGTAAGAATGCGATAGATGAGTTGTAAGAAATGGATGAGTTGTAAGAACTGGATAGGATTGCTGGGCGTCTTGCTGGCAATTGGTTTTCTATCCGATTGCGGAAAAAGCGCTGCCGGTTATGTCGAGCGCGGCAACGCTCTATTCGATCAGGGCAATTTTCCGAGGCGGAGCTGAACTATCGAAAGGCGCTACAGAAGGATTCAGGCTCAGCCGACGCATCCTACCACCTCGCTTTAGCCGTACTGAAGCAGAATAAGCATCCTCGACGCGTAAGCGGACCAGTTCGCTACGCCGTATGCCGGTTGAATACAACGTCATCACGATGGTACGCGCTTGCAGATTGCCGGCGGCGTCGATCAGACGGGCAACTTCCTCCGCGCTTATCGATGCCTGTCCTCAATGCGGTCACCAGGCCATCTCCTACCGCCTCCTCGGGCCTTCGCTCCTCCATCGCCAGATAGGCCTTAATTCGAAGTCCCTCCAAGGATCGGGGGTCCTTCTGCAGCCATTCCGTGCTGAACGCGCTTCAGAAAGAAGCCCGAGATGGAGGCGACGCTGCAGAATGCTGATCACACCGATTTCCGCATGCAGGTGGGCGATCTCGCGGGGGCGAAGAATCAGCTCCTAGTCCCCAGCCGCATCAAGCCACTGCCGCGAATCATTAGCGCGCACAGATGATTGGGGTCGATCTCGAGCGCCGCGACCGCGTATTGCGTACGCTTCAGCTCCTGTTCCAGCCGGCCGAACGCCTCGGCTCGGATACAGATCTTAGCCCCGGCTCTCGTGCGTCGAGGCGTTTCCGATCAAGGCTAGCGACCATCCAGGAGTTGGCGCTCAATTCGCCAGCGCCGTCAGCGCTACTTCTTCACCCACGCGAGCCAGTTCACGAGCACGGTGAGGGGAGGCGTTTCGCCTTGGGCGCCGGCGGCGACGGGCATCAGGAAACGTTTGCCGCCAGAGGTAACGGCGTAGCCGAAGGCGCCGGTGTCACTTGCCGATGAGCGCGATTCAAACAGGGCTTGGGGAGTGCCACGATCAAAGGTCTGGGCGCCGGCTTTGATGTCCACGGCCATCAGCTTCCGGTCCGCGGCGATGTAGAATAACTCCTTGCCATCGCCGCGCCAACGGGGTTGCGTTCCTCCCGAGGTCGATATCTGCCATTTTCCGGTGAGGGGTTTGTCCCAGCCGGGGCCGAAGGGTTGGACATAGACCTGAAAGGTTCCAGATTCATTCGATACGTATGCCAGCCAGCGGTTGTCCGGCGACAACTGGCCTTGTGTCTCCGAGTACTGTGTCTGGAGCAGTGGAATGGGTTTACTGTCGCTTGGTTTGGAAGCACCAGCCATGGGTAAAGCCCACAGATTGCGGTCTGTCTTTCCGCCTTGATTTTCGAAGATAAGGAACCTGCCATCGCGAGACCAGTCCTTGGGGAATTTCGATTGCTTAGACTCAAACAGAAGTTCGTCCTGCCCGGAGCCGCTGGAGGTTCGTTGGTAGAGATTGAAGATGCCGCCCTGAGCGCGCGCAAACGCAACCTTGCTGCCGTCCGGAGACCAAACCGGATCGGAATTTGGGGATGGGTCGAAAGTGAGGCGCGTCTCTGTACCGCTATGCTCCATATCGGTGATCCACAAATCGCTGTTGTTTCGGTCGGCGAGGCGTTCGATCACCACGCGCTTGCCTTCGGGCGACAAGGCAATGGAAAAGCGGCTCGGCACTGTGCCGCCGACCGTCCCGGCCTCTTTTCCGCTGCGGTCGAACCAAACGTGCTGGTTGCCTCCCGCGCGGCCTCCAGATCGGAAGATCAGAAGGCCGTTGGCGGCGACGGTGAATAAATAGTTGCCACTTGTGGCGCCGCTCGAAACCCGTTCGGCGACGGGGAACAGATCGCCTTTCGGATCTAGACTTTGGGGATCGACGGGCTGGACCATCAGAGTCCCCTGGCGGACGAACAGCAGGTGGCCGAGTGGATTGCCGGGGGAGGGCGGCAGATAGCCGGGCTTGGATTCGTCCGGGACCAGCTGGCGCCCGTTGGGGTTGTCCCCTCTTCCGGGAGGGTCCCCCCTGCCGGGAGAGTCCAATGAAGCCAGGCGGATTCCGTCGTCTTTCCCGCCATCGGACCCGAGGTTTGCCAGGTAGAGAAAGTGGCGGCCATCGGGCAAGAACAGGGGCCAGCGATGGGTGCCCGGGCCCTCGTTCCTGGTGAGCGCGACCGGCACGCCTCCGCCGGCGGGGACGCGGCTCAGGCCGTTGTTGCCGTTGGACGGCGCGAACACGATGACGTTGTCACGGCCCCACGCGCCGCCGCGGGAGTTGGGGGCGTCGCACAGGGTTTGCGCCGGCCCGCCAGTCAATGGGATCTTCAGGAGCTTATCCTGGGCGAAGAAAGCGATGTAGCGGCTGTCCGGGGACCAGAAGGGATGGGTCGCGTTTTCCGTTCCCGGCAGGGCCCGAGTCTCAAGAGAATCGAGCGAGCGCACCCACAGGCCCGGGTCGTCTTGGCCCGAGGTATTGATGACCAAGTGACGGCCATCGGGCGAGACTGCCATGTTGGATATGTTCGAGGTTGGAGGGGCCAGGGTGTACTGAAGGACCTGGTGCTCCAGCGGCTGCTCGCGGAAGTGGAAGAAGGCGAGCGCGGCGAGCGCGAGTGTCATCACTCCCGCCACGGCCCACGCTACCCAACCTAGCCGCGACCGTGAGGGAGCGGTTGCGGCGGGTGGAGCGGACGCCTCCTCCAACAGCAGGTCCAGATCCCCGATGTCGCGCAGCCGCTTCTTCAGGTCTTTTTCCAGGCACCGTTCGAGCAGCCGCCGGACGTTCGCCGGAACGCCGTTCAGGTCAGGCTGGTCCTTCACTACGGAAGCCAGAGTCTCGGTGAGATCCTCACCCTCGAACAGCCGCTTGCCGGTTATGATCTCGTGCAGCACCACGCCGAAGGCCCAAATGTCGGTGCGCTTGTCTATTACTTTGCCGCGCGCCTGTTCGGGGGACATGTACGCGGCGGTGCCCAGGATCATTCCCGCCTGCGTCATGTGCATCGATAGCGTCGGCGAGATGGTCGGATTTGAGCCCGGGGTTGCAGCGGAGTTCGTGTCCACCGATTTGGCCAGGCCGAAGTCGAGAATCTTGACCACGCCGTTTGGGGTGAGCTTGATGTTCGCCGGCTTCAGGTCACGATGGATAATGCCCTTCTCGTGCGCCGCTTCGAGACCCGCGGCGATCTGGCGCGCGATGCCGAGCGCCTCATCGACAGGCAGAGGACCTTTCAGGTCGGCGCCGTCGATCAACTCCATCACCAGCGCGCCCTGCTCGATGCCGTAGACGGTGGCGATATTGGGATGATTCAACGCCGCGAGCATTTGCGCTTCACGCTCGAAGCGCGCCATATACTGCGCGTCGCTGGCCAGCGCCGCGGGCAGCACTTTGATGGCGACGTCGCGGTTCAGCTTGGCATCGCGGGCGCGGTACACCTCGCCCATGCCGCCCGCCCCGATTGGTGCAAGAATCTCATACGGGCCGAGTTTGTCGCCGGAGGAAAGTGGCACTTTAGGGAATCAGTTCAGTTTACTCGATAGGTCCTGGATTACGGCGCATCTGGAAGCTATCCATCAAGAGGCTACCAAATCCAGCTCCCGGATCGGACCGGCTTCCAGAATCGGCCTTCCGCACGCCAGTGTTTATCGGCGCCCGCCCACTGGACAAAAAGTGGGCTTCTCGTACAGTGGCTCCAAAGCGTATCACGCAGCCTGCTGCCGACGAATCTGCCGCTGCTTTCGCGCCGCCTCCAACTTCCGATCCCGCTCGGCGTGGATCTCCTGCTGCCGCCCGGCAAGCATGTCCTTCGGCGTGATGCAGCCAACCGCGCTGTTCAGATGGACATTGTTGTAATGCTGGACGTAGCCCTCCACCAGACGCCGTGCATCGTCCAGCGACAGCGGCGTTCCCGGCCGGATGCACTCTCCCTTGAGCGATTTGTGCCAGCGTTCGATCTTTCCGTTCGATTGAGGATAGTAGGGCGAAGTTCTGACGTGGGTCATGCCCGAGATCCGAATGAACTCCTTCAAGTCCTTGGCGATGAATTGTGGCCCGTTGTCGGAGATGATCCGGGGCCGCGCCTCCGGGTACTTCTCCTTGGCTGCCTGTAGGATGATCTCGATGTCCGCCTCGATCATCGACTCCCGCAGATCCCAGTTGACGATGTATCGGCTACAGCCATCGAGAACGCTGCACAGGTAATAAAACGTCCCGCTGATATTGATGTACGACACATCAATGTGCCAGTGCTGATGAGCGGCCAGCGGCTGCTCGAAGCCCGTGCCCTTCTTCGACGGCTTGCCGTTCCACTTCGACAACAGTCCCGCTTGCCCCAGCACCCGCCAGACACTGGTCGGACTCACCGCCGCAATGTCGGCGTCCAGCATCATAAACGTCAGGCGCCGATAGCCTTCCAGCGGGTTCTTCAATTGGAAGCCGATGATCGCCTGCTTCTCCCAATCGTCCAGCCAGAAATCGCGGGGAACCCAGCCGTTGTGCTCGTTCACCTTGCCGTAGCGTTCCCGCCAGTCGTAGAACTTGCTGGCAGCGATGTCGAGCCACACGATAAACCGCCCGGCGCCGATCTCGGTCTTCTCCGACCAGCGCCGGACAAAGTCAACGATCTGATCCCGCGTATCGTGCAGAACCCAGACCCCGGTCAGAGTTCCCCAAGCGTTTTTTTTAGCGCGACGTGCTCCGCCATCAATTCGGCCAAGACCTCATCTTTGGTCTGAATCTTCTTCTCAAGGTAGTCGATTCGTTCCTGCTCGGCGGAATGGTTGGGCCGCCCTTTCGGCTGAAAGGCAGCCGTTCCGTTCTCGAAGAACTCCTTCTGCCAGCGGTAGAATACCGTCGGCTGGAGGCCGTGCTTGTCACATAGTTCTGAGATCGGAACCTGCTCCAACAGATGCCGCCTCAGAATGGCGACTTTCTCTTCCGGCGTACAGTGCTTCCGTTGCTTCTTCATGCGTTTCGCTCCAGTATCTTAATGGGGGAACGCTTTCTCCATTTCCAGCTGAACCGGAACACCAACACCTCCGAGAGTTTCAATTCTTCAATCGCCACGAGGCGGATTCCAGGCCTGTAGCGCGTGCTGCTAGATCAGAAAGCCTGACACCTGAGCAGCAACGTGAGCGTTGCCGCCATTCATTACGAGCTTCGCTCCACAACGCGCTGAGCGATTCCCGGGGAAGTACTAGTACGAAATCGGTGTGTTTTGAGTACTAGTACGATCTAGTCCGATTGCACGGCATTTTCAGTGATTTTTCGCGGAGAAATAGAGTAAGCTAAGGCTCTAACGAATTGCGGAAAACTTGGAAGAGTACGCTCCAGTGATCGCCCTTCCCTGCCCATGTCTGGCAATTTCCGCTGTGAGACGAAAGCTGTTTCAAGGAGAGTAGTTTTTGTTTCTGATATTCACTCTCGGTGGCATATCCATCGTTTTGGCGCTCATTCTGACGCCACTTGTTCGCGATTACCTGGGGAAGTTCGGCTTCCTCGATCATCCCGACGGCGGCCGGAAGCAGCACGCAACTGCTCTGCCGCGCGTAGGTGGAATTGCCATTGTCCTTTCCTATGCCGCGACCTTCGCGATCGCGCTCGCATTGCCCTTCAGTTACACCAACCTGCTGCATAAAGCCCTGCCCGATATCCTGCGGCTCAGCCTGGTTGGCGCAGTAGTTTTCTTCACAGGTGTGGTCGACGACCTGATCGGATTGAAGGCCAAAGAGAAGCTCATCGGAATCGTCGGAGCCAGCATGCTGGCGTTCTGGGGCGGAATACGGGTCGATATACATTTCTTGCATTTTCTTCCGCAATGGCCGTGGTTGGGTTTCGCGATCACCGTTCTTTGGCTGGTGGGCTGCACCAACGCATTTAATTTGATCGACGGAATGGACGGCTTGGCCGCCGGGGTCGGCTTGGTGGCGGCGATTACCATGTTGGTGGCTGCGCTCACGCAGGGGAATCTTCCTCTGGCTTTGGCCACCATGCCGCTGGTCGGGTGTCTGCTGGGCTTCCTGCGCTATAACTTCAATCCAGCATCGGTTTTCTTAGGGGACAGCGGCAGCCTGTTAATCGGATTTCTGATGGGGTGTTTCGGCGCGCTGTGGAGCGAGAAGTCCGTCACGCTGGTCGCGATGACGGTTCCGGTTTTGGCAGTTTCCATCCCGTTGTTGGATGTCTTGCTTTCGATCGTACGGCGCTATCTGCGCAACCGTCCCATTTTTCAAGGCGACCGTGGACATATTCACCACAAGCTATTAGACCGGGGCTTCACCACCAAAGGAGCCGTACTGACCATCTACGGATTGTGCAGCTTGCTGGCGGTGTTGTCTTTGGTGGCGAGCGCGCTCCACAACCAGTTCAGCGGATTGATTGTGATGGTGATCTGTGGAGGAGCTTGGGTAGGAATCCGGCACTTGGACTATGCTGAATTCGCCATGGCCGGCAAGATGTTCCTGGGCGGAAAATTCCGCAGCATCATCGATCTGGAGACCCGGCTGCTGAATTTCGAGTCGTCGCTTGCAACGGCCGGAAATCTGGAGGATTGCTGGTCTAAGCTTCTGGACGGCACGCGTGAGTTTGGATTTCAAGGCGTGCGCCTGAGCCTCTACGGGCGAGTCTTCGAAGATCTCGGCCCGCGGGATGGTCATCCGATTTGGCAATTGAGGATCCCCCTTCCCGACGCCCACTATGTCAATTTCTTTCGCGATTTCAATGCAGAAATGAGTCCGCTGATTTTGAGTGCGTTTGTAGGCTCGGTTGAGCGGGGCCTTAAGAGCTCGTTGGAGCGGGGCCTGATCAGCAAGGCTCCCAGCCATGCGCCACAGTTGGTTCGAGTGCCGGTAGCCGCCCAACTGTTTTATACTGCCAGCGCTGGGACGGGAGTTGAGGTCGCTGGCGCTAACGGCGACTAATCACATCCGCCCCCCGCCCCTCAGGCTCACCGATCCAACGAAAAAGTTACACCCGACCAGCAACTATGGTTTGGCGACCTGCCGGCTGCGCTCCAGCCGGGAGCGTCTCGCCTGGAAAGCGGCAGTCACAGACGCCATTTCCGGACCCGTTAGTACCGAAGGATCGCAGGCCGGAAGGCCTCGCTTGCAGGCCTCCACATTACGCAATCGAAACGCGGACCGTGCGGCGTTAAAGTCGGCTTCGTTGAGCTCCAATGGTTCGCACGTCGCTAGCCCGTTCAGGCAACTGGCCCGTCTTCGGCGCTCCAGTTCCGCCCGGACGGCTTTCGCTTCGGATTCGGTCAGCACTAACGGATTGCATGTGGATGAGCCATCCAGGCAGCGGTCCCGGTTGCGGCTGAGCGAGGTGGCCTGAACGGAGGCTGCTTCGGTGGGTGTCAGACGCAATGGGTCACAAGCAGATGATCCGCTCAGACACCGATCCAGGTTGCGACGAGCGGCGGAAGCGCCGACTGTCCCCTTTTGAGCCTGAGTTAGCCCTATTGGGTCGCAAGTAGGAGAGCCGGCTAGACATTTTTCGAAGTTCCGCCGGGCAGCGGCCGCCTGTATCGCCGCAACGTCCTTTTTGTCGAGCATAAGCGGATTGCAAGCGGCTGAGCCGTTCGTACACTTGTCGAGGTTGCGCCGGTATCGGGCGGTTTGAACCGCACTGGCTTCGGTAGCCGATAAGCGGGTGGGATCGCACAGGGTCGAACCTTCTAGACAACTGTCCAGATTACGCTTCTTCGATGCGTCCGAAACCTGCTTTAGCTCGTCGGGACTAAGCGTGGATATATTGCATTCTGAAAGGCCTTTCACGCAGTTAGTCAGATTAGCGGAAGCCGGGGCCGGAGACGGCGCTTTGTGGTCGGCTGGTGGCTGAGCGGCAAGCGTCAACGCAACAAAAGCAAATAGCGTGCCTCGAACTTCCATACCGTTAGTTTCCCTATTTTTCATGGATATTGCCAGTACTAGTACTTGCGAGTACGAAATAGATCTGAAGTTCATTGACAGTTGTCATAGGAATTCGGCATACTCCGAATACGCACTGACATTTGTCATTGAGTGGGTTTGGGATCAGCCCGGCGGTGCGTCTAGCTGTCGCCGTCCTATGTAAAAGGAAAATGGGACTAAAAGGGCGGTAGCTTGTTCAATTCCCGTATCCGGGATCAACCTTTTCAATAAGTTGGCAATTTCGAACCAAGCAGGAGGGATGCTGTGGCCGTACTAAAGCCGAGAGAGCGTCTCGTGTACTTCCGAATATCAGAAGACGAGTTCCGTCAGTTTGTGAGCGTTTGCGAGCAGGAAGGTGCGCGCAGCGTCTCCGATCTTGCCAGAACGGCAATCCAGCGGCTGATCGCGAACGGTGATCGGCACCGGAACGGTGAGGAACTCGCCGAGAGAATGCATCGCCTCGAGCAATTGATCACGGCGGTAACCGAACAATTGCGATTGTTAGCCGCCACCCGGCTACGTGAGGAGGGAATGGTGGACGTAGCGGCGAGCACCGACAGCTGTGCTGCCCGACCGGATTTCCCCGACGATCGGAGCGAACAATAATCTTATGGAAATACTATTCGGGGGAAGTGGCGACCATAACAACCAGATGGTGCCTTACGACGAGCATCTGTCTGAGGCGCGGCCGGGATTTGGTTCAGTCTATCCCGCCAGCGAAGAATCCAGCGGTTCATCAATCAACATTGGCAAGCTTCTCCGAAGATACTGGCTGTTGCTGCTGGCGCTGATGATCTTAGGGGCATCCGCGGGTTTCACGTCGGTAGTCTTGAGCTCGCCGATGTACAAAGCGCGCCTATTATTGGAGGTCCTAAATGTAAATGCATCGTTGTTCAAGGAAGGCGGTTTGGGTGGAACCAACTTTGAGGCGACTGAGGTAGACATTCAAACTCAGATCAATATCCTCCATGGTGGATCTTTCTTGAAACGTGGCGCGGATCGCATGCAATCGGAATCGGTGCCGCTGGCGCCAACCGGACAGGACTTATTTTCGCGTTTACGGCAACGTGTTCACCCCACCACGCAAGATCCCCTCGAGAATGCCCGCAGCGGTCTGCTCGTTGCCGTCCGGTCTTTCGATGCCCGCCCCATCATAAAGACGAGGCTGATTGAACTCAGCTGCGAATCGACCAGTCCCGATGTGGCGGCTCAGTTCTTGAATGCAATGGCTGCGGAGTTTGCAGAAGATACCTCCCGGTCTCGCATGCAGACTTCGCAGAGGACCAGCGAGTGGCTGGCCCAGCAGATTGAAGAAACGAAATCGAAAGTTCAGGAATCCGAAGAGCACCTCCAGGATTTCGTGAGGGCTTCGGGAAACGTATTTGCCGGACAAGATACTACTCTCGAGGACACGAAATTAGCGATGTTGAAGGCCGAACTCGCCAAGATCCAATCCGAGCGCATCGCCAGGCAGGCCAGATATGAGCTTACGCTTAACAATCCCCCCGAGACGCTGGGCGAGATTTTGGACGACGCCGCACTAAAGCAATACCAGCAGCAGATTCAGTCGATTAAGCGCGAAAAAGCGGTCCTGGAGACGACCTATACATCCAAACGCGAGAGTGTGAAGAAACTCGATGCACAACTTCCGTTGCTTGAGAGTGCATACACGAACGAACTGAACAGCATCGTAAAACGCATCAAGAACGACTACGACGCCTCGTTGCGGCAGGAAAAGCTGTTATCAGCGGCATATAACGGACAATCGCAGCGTGTCGGCGGGGAAGCTGGGAAAGCAGCTCAGTATAATGCGCTTCGGCGCGAGGTAGAGACCCTGCGGCAGATGTATCAATCTCTGCTGATGCAGGCCAATCAAGCAGGCATGAGCAGTTCGGTGCCGATCAATCCCATCCGCATCGTTGAGTCCGCCAATCCTCCGGATGCTCCCTATAAACCACAGCCGGTCTTAAACCTGTCGTTGGGAACGATGTTTGGCATTGCACTGGCGGCGGGGCTGGTGTTTCTGAGGGAGCGGCTGGACCAAAGCATCAAATCGCCTGGTATGAGCCGGCGGCTCCTGCGCACGCCCGAACTGGGAGTGATTCCGAATCTGCGTGTTAATGGAAATGGAGCGGTCAAACGCGCGGTCCGTAACGGGAAGAGCCTGTCGATCGACGGCGCTTCAGACCCCGAAGCGGCGGTGGTATCGTGGCAAAACAGTCCGGCCTTCGTTGCCGAGTCGTTTCGAGGCACGCTGGCTTCGATCCTGAGAAACCAGGCTGGAAGGAAGCAGAAGACGATTTTAATCACCAGCGCTGGGCCGGCCGAAGGGAAGACGACGGTCATTCAGAATCTAGGGATCGCCCTGGCGGAGACAGGCGCGAAGGTGTTGTTGGTCGACGCCGATTTCCGCCGGCCGCACCTGCACCACAAATTTGGTCTGCCCAACGACTGCAGTTTGATCGATCTGATTTCCGAGGGCACCCCTCTGGAGCAATACCCGCCCGAGCGATTCGGTGTGCCGACCGGGTTTGTGGGACTATCGTTACTCCCCAATCGTCCGACGCAGGACAACGTATCGAAGGCTCTTTACTCGCCGAGATTGCGGGCGATTTTCGATATTTTGATCCAGCGCTACGACACAATTTTGGTGGATGCACCACCGATTCTGCACGTGGCCGATACGCGAATTATGGCGCCCTTGACGGACGCTTTGATTCTGGTATTGCGCTGCGGCGTCACCAACCGGGAGGCCGCGTTAGAAGCCTACCGGCGGATTCAGGAGGACGGCTTATCGCTCCTCGGGACGGTCCTCACGGATTACGATTTAAGCGCCGAGCACAAACGGCAATACTACTACGAATATGGCGAGCCAACTCGAGCATAGCAGCGCGTTACCGGCAACCTCGTACGCGCCACCCGATGTATGGACTCCGGCGCTCCTGGCGCGAGCTGTCATCATTACCGTTCTGCTGCTGGTGGCCTTTTGGCCGATCCTCACAGGAATGTACGCGAGTTGGTTCGACGACCATACGTACATGGAGCACGGCCTGCTGGTGATTCCGGCAGCCGCCTACATGGCCTGGACGAAACGCGAGAAGCTGGCGCGCGTTCCCACGCAGCCATCTATTTGGGGATTGGTGTTATTAGTCTGGGGCGCAGCGCAAGGAACTCTCGCCGTAGTCGCCTATTGGCCCTGGGTTGGTCGGACCGCTTTCCTTATTTCTCTGGTGGGCGCCATTCTGGCGCTGTACGGCTGGCGAATGGTCCGGGAACTGGTGTATCCGCTGTGTACCTTGCTCCTCATGATTGCTCCTCCCGGATTCATTTACGACCGCCTTACGCTTTCACTTCAATTGCTAGCCAGCCGCTTGGGGGAAACTTTCCTAGAAGTTCTGGGATATTCGGTGATGCGCGAAGGCAATATTCTGGAACTCGTGGGCACTAAGCTGTCCGTCGAAGAGGCCTGCAGCGGCATCCGATCGCTTTTTTCGATTTTGTTCATGTGCACCCTCTACAACTTCTTTTTTGTGCGAGGTAATCTGACCAAGGCAGTGATTCTCCTGATGGCCGTACCTATCGCCATCTTAGGGAACGCCGGCAGGATTCTTGCGACGGGCATTGCCAGCCAATACAACCGCGACTTGATCCAAGGCGTTTCACATGAGACGTTCGGATATATAAGCGTCCTGGTAGCGGGAATTGGATGCGTCGCACTGCATATGTTCATTCTTTGGATCCAAAAAACATGGAAGGTGCGGCATGCTTAGGAACGTGAAATCAATCGCTGGCGGGTTCTTAATCCCAATGGCCTTGATTCTGGCAGTGCAGACGGCCGCTCCACACTTCGTTTCTATACACGAGACCGAGTTTGCGCCCCCGGCCCTGCATCAGATTCCTTATCAAATCGGTAAGTGGCAAGCGCACGGGGATGAATCATTAGACCGGAATGTCACAGAATATTTGCGGCCCGATGAATACGTTCTTCGGAACTACGTGGACTCGTCCTCCGGCGCGACCGTAAACCTTTTTCTGGCGTACTTCAAGTCGCTTCAGAACGCCTGGGGTCCGCACTCCCCCAGCATTTGCCTTCCCGGCGCCGGCTGGCTGGTTCAGTCGTTCACTGAGCAGTCGCTGGATGTCCCGCCCCCCACCAAGAGTCTTCCAGTCAATAAGTTTCTGCTGGAGCAATCTGGAGAAAAAATTCTGGTCCTCTACTGGTATCAGAACAACCGCCGGATATGGGCCGACGAATCACAAGGAAAGTTCAGGCTGCTGAAAGATCTGGCCCAGTACCACCGTTCCGACATTAGCCTCGTCCGCCTGATAATGCCCATGCGGCAAGCCGACCCAACCGTCGAGTATAACCGGTGCGTGGACTTCGCTAAATCAATTTTTCCGGTGCTCGTGGAACGCTTTGCATCCAGCAACTAAACCCGGTCGGATCGTGTACCTCAACCCCTGTGGCCAGTTGGGCGGGGCAGAGGTAAGTCTTCTGGACTTGCTGGCCAGCATCCGCGCGGCCGAACCAGATTGGGACCTGCACCTGGTCATAGGTGAAGACGGTCCGCTGGTCCAGAGGGCGCAATCGCTGGGCGTTCAGGTTCTGGTGACAACGTTTCCTCGCGCGCTCGCCCGTTTAGGCGATTCCGGCAGCCAGCCACCTGTAGCAGCGCTCTGGCAGGCTCTCCGCGCCATCACCGGAACCGTCTTCTATACGTTGCGGCTGCGGCGAATCCTGGCGGCCATCAAACCGGACATCATCCACACCAACGGCTTCAAAATGCACATTTTGGGTCTGTGGTCACGTCCTCGCCGGACGCCCGTCATCTGGCACATTCGCGATTACGTCAGTTCCCGGTCCATCATGAAACGGTTGCTACGCCTTCACTCCGGCCGCTGCGCCATAGCTATCGGCAATTCGCAGAGCGTCGCGCGGGACATTCAGCGCGTCTGCGGGCCACGGCTGGACGCAGTCTGCGTTTACAATGCAGTCGACCTGGAGCAATATTCCCCGAACGGCCCGAAAGCTGACCTGGATACGTTGTCTGGCCTGCCGCCGGCGAAGGCGTGCACTTTACGGATCGGCTTGGTCGCGACATTGGCGCGCTGGAAAGGGCATGCCGTCTTCCTGCGGGCGCTGGCCGAGTTGCCGGACGATCTGGACTATCGAGCATACATAATTGGCGGTCCGATTTATCAAACTGACCATAGCCAGCGTACGCTTGACGAATTTCGCGCGTTAGCCGCGCAACTGGGGCTTGGGGACAGAATCGGATTCACCGGTTATGTAGATAGGCCGGCCGATGCCATGCGAGCTCTGGATATTGTCGTCCACGCGAGCACCGAGCCGGAGCCATTCGGCCGGGTGATTGCCGAGGCTATGGCGTGCGGGCGCGCGGTCATCTGCAGTGCCGCTGGCGGCGCGTTGGAGTTCGTCACCGAAGGCCGGGATGCTTTGACGCATGAGCCCGGAAATCATCAGGTTTTGGCCGATTGCATAGCGAAACTCGCCCACGATGCCGAACTGCGTGCCAACCTAGGCCGCGCGGGTCTGGTAACTGCTCAGCGACGTTTCGAGTTGAGCCGGCTGGCAGAAGAAGTAGTCCCTATCTACCGGCGAATCACCGGCCGGTCGACACCCGAAACTTCCGCGGAATTGGCAGCCGCGCGCTAGCTTCTGTCCAAGCTTCTCAGAGGAACCCCCTTCAGTATGTGTGGAATCATAGGAGCCATCGGCGTCAGCGACCCTCAGGTCGCCGAGCGCGTCGCGCGTGCCGCGAATCTCATGCTGCACCGCGGCCCCGATGACTGGGGAGTTTATTCCGACCCGAACGCCGCCTTGGGATTCCGAAGGCTTTCTATCATCGATCTTTCCCTGGCTGGACATCAGCCTATGATTAGCCGGGACAAAAGCGCCGTGTTGATTTTCAACGGCGAGATCTATAACTATCGGGATCTGCGCCGGCAGCTGGAACCGCACTACGAGTTTTCTTCGCAGACCGACTCGGAAGTACTGCTGAATGGTTACCTGGCTTGGGGCTGGGACGAGTTGCTGCGGCGGATCGACGGCATGTTTGCATTCGCGATCTGGGATGTGCGCAAACGCAGGCTGCACGTCGCCCGCGACCGCGCCGGAAAGAAACCGCTGTTTTATGCCCGCACGTCCGAGGGCCTCGTCTTCGCGTCCACATTGAATGCGGTCCTGGATCTGCATCGATCCAGGCCCGAGGTTGACCCTCTGGCCATTGATGCCTATCTCAGCTATCAAGCCGTACCGGCTCCGTTGACGGCCTTTCAAGGCGTTAAACAATTACCTCCCGCCCATTCGCTGGTGTTCAATCTTGATCAACCCGAACCGGTGGTGGAGCGGTATTGGGATGTCCGCTACACACCGAAGCTCAAGCTCTCCGAGCCCGAGTTGCTGGAGCATCTGGATGGGCTGGTCCGGCATGCGGTGCGGCAACGATTGATGAGCGATGTGAGGTTAGGCGCGTTCCTCTCCGGCGGCGTCGATTCCAGTTTGGTGGTTGCGATGATGGCCCGGGAGCTAAGTGCCCCAGTCGAAGCGGTGGTCATCGGCTTTGCCGATCCGGTGTTCGACGAACGTCCCCACGCGCGAAAAGCAGCCGCATGCCTGAACGTGCATCTGCACGAGCATGAGCTTCCCGCCGATGCAGTGGATGCTCTGCCTGAGATTATCTGGCACTATGGCCAGCCGTTCGCCGACGTTTCCATGGTGCCAACCTACTTCGTCGCGAAATATGCGCGCCAGCACGTAACGGTCGTACTCAATGGCGATGGCGGGGACGAACTTTTCGGTGGTTATGCCCGGCCGGTGGTCGCTCGCGCCGCAGCCCACTACCGCAGAATGCTGCCGGCGGCGATCCGCCGGTCGATTGGAGATTGGTTCTCCGACAACGACAGCAAAGCTTTGCGGAAAATCAGTTTGCTGGCCAAGGCCGGACGGTTCGACGGCCATCGCGCCTTCCCCTATGAAAGAGGGTTCCAAGATTTCCGGGACCTTATGTATACGGATAGCTTTCGACGAAAGACCTCAGCGGTGGACCCCAGCGAACATTACCGGGCCGCGTGGGATCAGGCCGATGCAGCCGATGACGTAGATAGGGTGTTGTGCCTGGACTTCAAAACCTATCTTCCCGATCAGCTTCTTACAAAAATGGATGTGTCTACCATGGCGCACAGCGTGGAGGCGCGGTCGCCGCTGCTCGATAAACAATTGATCGAGTTCGCGGCCACCATCCCGACCTCTCTGCGGCTGCGCGGTTTCACTACCAAGTATCTGCTCAAGAAACTGGCCGCCCGTTATGTGCCCCCCGAGATCGTATACAGAAAAAAACGTGGATTCGTTATGCCCGTGGGCGATTGGTTGCGCCGGGAATTGTCGGGCAGCATGCGCGCCGTGTTACAAAGCAAATCGTTCGCGGAGCGGAATTGGATCCGCCCTGAATCCATCAACCGTATGATCGCGGAACATTCTGCTCGACAACGGAACTGGGCTGAACAACTGTGGACTCTGTTCGTTCTCGAACTTTGGGCGCGAGTGGCGCTCGATAAAGTCCTGAGCCCCGACACGCCCTTGAAGGCCGTAGCGTAAGAGCGACGCTGGAACTCGCATGGCCACCTATATCGAATCTCGACTGCAAACTTCGCAGGACGCGGCGGCCAGACCAAGATTCCCGGAACCAGTAAGCCTGACACCGGATGTTTCGGCATACCTGGATATCGTTCGCGCGCTAGCTGCATTCATCGTCGTATTAGGCCACTGGAGAGCTTTCTATTTTGTCGATTATGGCGAAGTCCAAGCCAGCCATGCAACGTCTTTTGTCAAAGCGCTCTATGCGGCCACCCGATACGGCCACCAAGCGGTAATGGTCTTCTTCGTGATGAGCGGATTCTTCATCTCTTCTTCCATTCTCCGAAGCTTCGGACGGCAAAGATGGTCGTGGCGGGATTATGCGATCGACCGTGGTGTGAGATTGTACCTGGTCTTGATTCCTGGACTGTTTCTGGGATTAGTTTGGGACTGGCTCGGAACGACGTTTTTCAATAGCAGCGGTATCTATTCCGCGCCTCTCGTCCCATTTGGCGAGAATGTTCCCGCCAACGCCTTAACGCCCATTACCTTCATCGGCAACCTATTGTTCCTTCAAACCAGGTTCACGCAGGTCTTCGGATCAAACGGCCCTCTCTGGAGCTTGTTTAACGAATTCTGGTACTACCTGCTCTTCCCCGCTCTGATTGCCACGATTTTGGCCGTTGGACGCCGTGCCATCGGGACCATGTTTGGATATCTTCTGCTGGTCACTTTCACGATCTGGATTTTGGGTTATCAGGTTCTCGGGTTCGTGGTCTGGTTGGCGGGCTGCGCCGTGGCGCTGGCATTACGCTGTCTCAGATTCGCGGACACCAGCAAGGGTTTACGGCGCTTGTATGTGTTGTTTGTTGTCGCAGTTTTCGGCGCTTGTCTGCTGGCCAACCTCGCTGGTAATCTGTGGCTCGGTTCCGATCTCGCCGTAGGGCTCAGCTTTGCTTTCTTAATGCACGGAATTCTCCAGATTGAAGTTCCGATGGGCGCGGCCGGGCGCAACCTGGCCAAGACCTTCGCGGGATTTTCCTACACGCTGTATGTAGTCCACTTTCCGTTGTTGCTCTTTATCCGCGCCAAATGGCAGCATAGCTTCCGCTGGCAGCCGGACATGCTGCATCTGGCCTATGGATCGAGCATTATCGCCGCCGTGATGGTCTACGCCTTCGGGGTCGCGCGCCTCACTGAGTCAAACACCGCGTCGGTTCGAGGATGGATCAGGAATCAAATCGCCAGTGACTTCAAAGCGCCCGAACGAGTTGCGCAGAACTGACTTGGGACAGCGTGAACTCTAACAAAGCTATGAGCCATCCCGAGACCTCGCCGCCCTGGGTGATCGTTGCCGGCGGGTTCCATCACAAGGGCGGCATGGATAAGGCGAATCTCGCTTTGGCCGAATACTTGCTGGAACAGGATGTTCCGGTGCACCTGATCAGTCACGGCATCGAGCCGCACCTCGCGAGTCATCCGTTGGCAACCGCACACCTGATACCCCGTCCGGCGCAATCCTTTCTGCTGGGGGAGTTGGCTCTGGCTGTGCGCGCCAGAATAATCATCCGTGGGATTGTCCGTAAGTGGCCGCTGGCCCGCGTGGTCGTGAATGGCGGTAATTGCATTTGGCCGGACATCAATTGGGCGCATTACATCCACCATGCCTGGTCCGGACCAGGAAGCGGCCGGCTGCTCTACGACATTAAGAACCGAGTGAGCGAGAGCTGGGCGAAAAGAAGCGAGCGGGCGGCCTACCACAAGGCACAATTGGTAATTACGAATTCCAAGCGGACGAGTCGTGAGGTGGTGGAATACTTCGGAGTGGACGAACGACGTGTTCATACGGTTTACCTGGGCAGCGATCCCGCCTGGGGACCCGTAGCGAGCGAAGAGCGCTCGGCCGGCAGACAGTCGCTGCAGGTTTCTGAATCCCGCACCCTGGCGGCATTCGTGGGCGGCCTCGGATACGATCATCGCAAGGGCTTCGATGTCCTGTTTCGCGCTTGGCAACAATTGTGCGGCCGGCCCGATTGGGATGTCGACCTTATCGTCGCCGGCGGTGGGCCTGCGACATCGGACTGGCGCCGGAAAATCGCGCAGGCCGGGTTAAGTGAACGGATTCGCCTGTTGGGTTTCTCGGAACAGGTCAAAAGCCTGTTAGCAGCGGCGGATTTGCTGATCAGCCCGGTGCGTTATGAAGCCTATGGCCTGAATGTGCAGGAGGCTATTTGTCGCGGCGTTCCAGCGATGGTGTCCTCCTCGGCAGGCGTTGCCGAGCGCTACGGATCCGCTTTCGAGCCTATGCTTTTTCCCGACCCTGAAAATGTCGACGACATGGTCGAAAGGCTGGCCGAATGGCGCGCCAACAAACCAGAGTGGCACGCTCGTTTTCAACAGTTCGGCCACATGCTGCGAAGTCGAAGCTGGCGCGATACCGCCATCGATTTCGTGTCGATCGTTCAACAGGGAACCAGCGCGGAAACTGCTTCCGTCTGCGCGCTGGCGGGCCATTCTAATCTATGATCGCGCTACTACTTTGCGCAATTGGGTTTCTGGCGGCGTTTTTCGTCGGGCGGCGGTCGCTGGCAGCGGGCTGCTTGGTAGTCGCGGTCTTCGGATACGCATATGGGATTCTTCGCGCAAACTTGATCACGCCAGTCTCCCACTTCATCTTCGATGCCGCTCTGGTTGGATTGTATCTGGCGGTATTCTTGCCGAACGCCAAGAATAAGGCCGGAAAGCCTCCGGGGTCCGGGCTAAACAAGTGGATCTGGCTGCTGATGGGCTGGCCGCTTGTTTTGGTTTTTATGCCGTTTCAGCCCCTGCTGGTCTCGATCGTTGGTTTGCGCGGCAATATGTTTCTACTCCCTGCTGCCTTGATCGGCAGCCGGCTGCGTAGCAAAGATCTGCGAATAATAGCTCTGGGCTTGGCCGTGCTCAACCTGGTGGCCATGGGCTTGGCAATCGCGGAGTATTTCCGAGGAATCGAACCCTTCTTTCCTGTCGGGCCAATGACCATAACCATCTACAACAGCCAGGATTCTGGCGGCGGATATCGAATTCCATCCCTCTTCCAGAATGCCCATACCTATGGGGGCGTTATGGTGGACACGATCCCATTTTTGTTCGGCGCCTGGGCATTGACGGCCGGAACGAGGAAGCAGAAGATGCTGCTGGTTGGGGGCCTGGTTACCGCTTTTTTCGGTATTTTGATGGCCGCAACGCGCGTCGGCCTGATCTCAGCCGTTTTTATGGTGATACTCGCCGCGACTAGCGGCAGGCTGGGCGCCATGAAACGATGGATCTGGGTGGTCGTGGTTGCCGGCGTAATCTTCGCTGCCCTGCACAATGACCGTTGGCAGCGTTATAAAGAGCTGGATACCGATACCATCACCGAGAGAATTGGGGGCAGCGTCAATCGCACATTTCTGGAGATTTTACAAGAGTATCCAATGGGCAACGGGCTGGGTGGCGGCGGTACCAGCATCCCCTACTTCCTGGCATCGCAGGTGAATCATCCTGTTGGCGTCGAAAACGAGTATGGACGAATTTTGCTCGAAGAGGGCGTAATCGGCCTGCTGCTGTGGATCGGCTTTGGCATATGGGTGGGGACCAATCGGGTGGCCTTGGTAAAAGACGAATGGTATACCGGCCGTAGGATGGCTTGGTATTTTTCAATTTTCACCTTGGCAACCGCCGTGATCGGAGTGGGACTTATGAGCTCGATTCCCCACACCTTCTTTTTTATGTTGCTCCTGGGCTGGTCCGCGGTGGCGCCGCTACGTGAGCGGCAGCCGGGGCCTTTCGTTATTCGGAGAGCGGCCGCCGTTCCGGTGATGAGTTAGCTCTCACCACTTCCTCCGCCACCAAGACGATCAAGCGAGGTACTAATGACTGACCTCTTACAACGGTATGCGGGCAAAACCGCGTCAGCCTTGGGACACAATTCCAAGGCAGTCCAATTATTTCGCCCCATGTATGAATCATTGCTGGATTGGGCCAGCCTGAAAAAGGGAATCCCCTGGAGCATCAATGGCGTCGAGTATCGGGTGGACCCGCACCACAGACATCGGCTGGGCCACGAATACGACCCGCCCGTCGCCAGTCTTCTTGCTAAGCTCGTTCAGCCCGGATGGGTGTGCGTCGATGTCGGCGCAAATGTTGGCGTGTACGTCCTGCAACTCGCGCGCTGGTCGGGTCCGGACGGATTCGTGGTCGCATTCGAGCCAAATCCGGAATCTCGCAAAGCTCTGCATAGACACATCCATCTGAATGGCTTCGCCCAGCGCGTCCGTGTGGAGCCGTTTGCGATCTCCGAATCCGGCGTGGCGAAAGCCACTCTCTTCCGGGCGGGCGCCGACGGAATGAGCCGTCTGGGAGAACCGAATCAGGCCCTCGCCTCGAGCGCCGTTGCTCTGGAAGTGGACACCACCTCGCTCGACGCCTATTGCAGTTCCACCGGCCTGCAGCCGAATCTTCTGCTGCTGGATATTGAGGGATTTGAAATTGCCGCCCTATCGTCCGCGCGCAAACTGATTCAGGAGCGTGGGAAGGACCTGGAGATCATCGTCGAGATGCACCCGAGCGTGTGGTCTTCGGCTGATACGACTCGCCGCCGGGCGGAACTTCTCCTTTCTGAATTGGGCCGCATCCCCGTTCCTCTGACCGGTCAGGCTGACCCGCTGGCCGATCACGGCACGGTCCGTTTGGTACCTGCGTAATTGGGGCATGGCCCGCGGTTCTCGGAACTGCGATTTCACAATGCACGTCACGTTCGTCACAGGCGGAACTCAGGGCGATGTCCAGCCTATGCTGGCCCTGGCAGTGGGGCTACAAAACGCCGGTGAGCAAGTACGCTTCTGCGCGCATCCTGTTTTCGAGGCCTTCGTCCGGCGTTCCGGCGTTCCCTTTTTTCCGCTCTCGGCAAACGACCCGCGGGATGTTCAGCGCTATGAGCACGGCCGGACCCGGAAGTCCCGCATTGCCACGCTCATCCATATATTGCGGCGCCACACCGAACAACTCGAGCCCGAACGAGCGCGATTATGGGAAGCCTGCCAATCGACAGATGCCGTCGTTTTCCCGCCCATCGCGGGCTCTGTTTACAATATCGTCGAGCACTTGGGGCTGCCTTGTTGCATGACCTGGCTGCATCCGCAATATCCCACGCGATTTCTGCCGAGCCCGCTGGGCCCGCCTCCGCTGCCGCTCGGACAGGCCTACAACCTTTTCACGCACTTGCTGATGCAGTCGCTCTTCTGGCTGCCGACCAGATCCTGGGTAAATCGCTGGCGGACCAAGTCTCTCGGTCTGGCTCCTATCTCATGGCTGGGCCCTCTACGGCTGATGCGCAAGCGGCAGGTCCCGATGCTGTTCGGGTTTAGTCCTAAACTGATCTCGCGGCCTCCCGACTGGCCCGAATGGCTGCATGTCACCGGGTTTTGGTTTTTGGAGCGCACCGCGGACTGGTCGCCACCGGAAGGATTGGAGCGCTTTATCGATGCCGGCCCGCCGCCTCTCTCGATCGGCTTCGGCAGTGTGATCGATACGGCCGCCGAGGAGCTGCTGCGAAACATTCTCGCGGCTCTATCCGCTACCGGCCAGAGGGCAGTGCTGGTCAGTGGCTGGAGCAACTACGCCGGCCCGCTGCCCGATAATGTTTTCCCCGTCGAGTCGGTTCCTTACGACTGGCTTTTCCCCCGAGTGAGCGCGGCCATCCATGCTGCCGGCGCCGGTACAGTTGCCGAAGTCCTCCGAGCTGGAATTCCCTCCATTTGCGTTCCCTTTGCCGGTGAGCAGAAGTTCTACGCCAGGAAACTTGAGGAGCTGGGCGTGGCCGCCAGTCCGATCGATCCCCGGCACGCGACAACGGAAGGCTTGGCTGCCGCGATCAAGCTCGTCACTCAAGACCAGGCCATGCGCGATCGCGCGAAATCTTTTGGTGACATTGTTGCGCGCGAGAATGGCGTTCAAGAAGCGGTGCGCTTGCTCCAGGATTACTTAGAATTGGACGCCTCGATTAAAATCGCATTTCGCGTAAAAGAAACCCCGAAACTTGCGCCAAAATGATAGCATCACATATCCGATCTATAGTCCGGCTCCCAAACCAACCCTCTTATGACGCGTCGGCAAACCGACCGAGCATCAGATGCGAATAGTCCATATCGTCCCGGCGATATTCGGCCATGACGGAGTGTTTGGAGGCGCGGAGAGGTATGCCCTCGAGTTGGCCCGAAGCATGGCAGATGCCTGCCCCACCACACTCGTGAGTTTCGGCGATGAAAATGACGAGCGGCAGCTGGGAAATCTACGCGTAAGAGTACTCGGGCCGGCGTGGTATGTCCGCGGTCAACGCAATAATCCTTTCGCGATCTCGCTACTAACGGAAATTCGCCGGGCAGACATCGTCCATTGCCACCAGCAGCATATATTATCGAGCAGTCTGGCTTCCCTGGCATGTCTTTTCACCGGCCGTAAGGTATATGTCAGCGACCTGGGTGGCGGAGGCTGGGACTTCTCCTCCTATATCTCGACCGATGGTTGGTACCGAGGCCATCTCCATATCAGTGAATACAGCCGTTCCATCTTCGGTCACGCGGCAAAACGCTGGGCACACGTCATTTATGGCGGCGTCGATACTGCGAGGTTCCGGCCAGAGAACTCCATCCCGAAGAGCGGAGCCGTACTATTTGTCGGCCGACTGCTCCCTCATAAGGGCATAGACAACCTGATCGCGGCCATACCGGCGGATATGACGCTCGAGATCATCGGAAAACCGTATGACCAACAATACTACTCAGATCTCCAAAAGCTCGCTCGAGGCAAAAACGTCATCTTTCGGCATGATTGCGATGATGAGGGGCTGGTAGATGCCTACCGTCGTGCCCTCTGCATTGTGCTGCCCAGCGTGTATCGCACCATGTACGGGCAAGAGACAGCCATCCCTGAGCTGCTAGGACAGACACTATTGGAAGGGATGGCCACTGGCACACCGGCTATCTGCACCAATGTCGCCAGCATGCCGGAAGTCGTTGCGGATGCGGTGACCGGCTTCGTTGTTCCGCCGAACGACCCGGATTCGTTACGAGAAAAGATCCTATACCTCCGAGATCATGCGAATGAAGCTTTGGAGATGGGTGCCGCGGGCCGGCGACGGATTCTCGAACGATTTACATGGCCTATCGTCGTTAGGCGCTGTTTAGAAATTTACGCGGGGGCTTGAGACTTAGAACGATACAATCGTTAGCTCACCGCTTCCCATCGTCTGTCGGGACTGACTCCTGGATCATAAATCGGGGCACTCCGATCCGTGAGCGGACATTGAACCTGTTCGGTTTTGGACGAGGCAACCCAGTGCAAAGCGGAATCCAATGCAGGATGTCCCCCGAGTGACTATTTCACCAATGCCGAACTCATCGCCAACAGCCGTTGAACAACTGGGGATGACGGCCGCCCTTCTCAAATGCGCCCTCGCATACAACTTCCGTTGCCATAAGATCGGGCTCCCCTCGTTTACATGGCTCATGAAAGCCAACCTGCGAAAGTACGGATTTCCCGTTTACCTGCGAGTGGGCACCAGCGACTACGACATCCTGAAGCAGATCTTCGTCGAGGATGAATACGCGCCCTTGCGGCATCTTTCAGAGCCCAAGTGCATCGTCGATTGCGGTGCCAATGTCGGATTTTCGAGCTTATACTTCGCGCGAGCTTACCCCTCGGCGCGAATCATTGCGATCGAGCCCGATGCCGGCAATGCGGCCGTCTTCCACCGGAATCTCAGCCTGTATAGCGACCGGGTAGAGCTCATCCAATCCGCCCTCTGGAGCCGCGTTACACGATTGGTGGTTCGACACGCGCCTGTCACTTTTGAAGCCGCCATTAGCGTCCGAGAAGCGCGCCCGGATGAGGGCGGAGATTTACTGGCGATCGATATACCCACTATTCTCGACCGCTTCAAATTCCCAGCCATCGACCTGCTGAAGATTGATATTGAGGGCGCGGAATCGGAATTGTTTGAAGAACCGCTTTGCCATACCTGGCTGCCCCGCGTGCGCAACATTGCGATCGAGCTTCATAACGAAGCCGCCAAGTCGCGTTTCTTTGCGGTGATGGAGCAATATCACTGCGAAACAATCGAATCGGGCGAGCTGACCATCTGCCGGAACATCGTGCCCTGAAACATTTAGGCAGGAATTAAGCACAATGAGTCCCGGAAATACACTTCGTAGTTTGATTCCGCCGAAAGCGCACAATCAGTTCTTTCGGCTTTGCTTATCGGCGACTGGACCCAGAAGTGGATGAAACGCTTGAAGAGGACCGTGAATTGGTTTCGGGAATATCTGAAGATTCCTGCCTGAGCTGGATGCGTTTAACCCTGTGAGCCGTTCATCGACACGTCATCTCATCGCGCCGGAATACCCTCCTCGATCGGGCGGCGTCGGCGATTACGTGCACCAGCTCGCCGTCGCGCTCGAGCAAGCCGGAGAAGAAGTGCATGTGTGGTGTCCGTCCGCGCCAGGCGGTGCTTCCGTTTCAGATTCAGTGCATGTCCATCGAGAGCTCGGCCAATTTGCTCCCGAGGATCTGCGTCGCGTTGGTGAGCAATTGGATCGCTTCCCCGCCCCGCGCCGGATTCTTGTGCAATGGGTTCCGCATGGATATGGGTACCGGTCGATGAACCTGGGATTCTGTCTTTGGCTGTGGAATCGCGCGCGGCGTGGCGACGAGCAGATTGAGCTGATGGTCCATGAAGCCTTCCTCCAGTTTGAAGGCTCCTGGCGTCAATATGCGGCGGCCTTGGTACACCGCCTGATGACCGTGATTCTCCTGCGGTTCGCCGAGCGGGTCTGGTTCTCAATTCCTATGTACATAGGATTGTGCCGCCCCTACACTCTCGGTCGGCGAATTCCATTTCAGTGGCTCCCAGTTCCCAGTAACGTGCCCGTTATTCGAGATCCGCATGCCGCGGACGATCTTCACAACCAGTATGCCGGCACAGATGGAATGCTGATCGGCCACTTCGGAACATACGGAAAGGCGCTCAACAGCCTGCTGGAAGATATCATCGTGAAAATCGTCGATCAGAAAGCCGATGCTCGCGTACTTCTTATTGGAGCGGGTGGCGACTTTTTAAACACGTTGACCGCCAAGTACCCACAACTCACCGGCAAGGTTCACACCACCGGGATACTGCCCGCGGCCGGCTTGTCACGCCACATCAGCGCTTGCGATTTGATGATCCAGCCGTTCCCGGATGGGGTCAGCAGCCGCCGTACTAGTTTCATGGCCAGCCTCAATCATGGAAAGGCTGTGGTCACAACTTTTGGACGTGCAACTGAGGATTTCTGGTTCGACTCCGATGCGGTCGCTATCACGGCCACCGGCGACGCTGCGGCCTTCGTCAGCAAGCTGAACGAGCTGTGCGCGGATGCCGGCCAACGAACGGCCATGGGGCGAGCGGCTCGAAAACTCTATGAGGAGCGCTTCGATATAAAACACGTGGTGGCCTCGCTACGTTTTGTTTCCGAGGATGTTGCATGCGTATCCTGATCGCGACCACGCACCGCAATTTCGTGGGAGGAGTCGAAAAGTATCTGCAAGCCATCATTCCCGCTCTGGTCATCCGCGGACATGAGATCGCGCTAGTCTTTGAAAACAGCTTTGACCCGGCGCTGGAAACTATCGATCCGCCCGAACTCAATCTGGTTGCCTGGTGCCTTCGGGAATCTGGCCCCCAGTCCATTCTGCAGTCCCTGGCAGCCTGGAAACCGGACCTGGTGTTTTCCAATGGCCTCGAAGCGGCGCATTTTCAAACCGCTCTGCTCGACAGCTACCCAACCGTGCTGTATGCACACAACTACCTGGGGACCTGCGCCACCGGACAAAAATGTCACGCGTTCCCAACACCCCGGCCCTGTACGCGTCAATTCGGGCCGGCCTGTCTGGTTCTACATTACCCGCGCCGCTGCGGCGGGTTGAATCCCCTCACGATGTGGAAGATGTTCGAACGATCGGCGGAAATGAATCGTCACCTTCCGAAATACGAGGCCGTTCTCGTGGCTAGCAGGCACATGCGCGACGAATTCCGGAAGCACGGAGTACCGGAAGATAGAGCCCATCTGGTTTCCTTACCCAATCGCCCGATTGACGGCCTATCGCATGTCCGGACAGCCCCGAATGGCCGGCTCCTGTTCATAGGTCGCCTGACGAAACTAAAAGGCGTCAGCCATTTGCTTCGCGCGATCCCGATTGCGGCCCAAAAGCTCGGGAGATCACTTACATTGACCATTGCGGGCGATGGCCCGGAGCGTGAAAGTCTTCAGGCGTCGGCGCGCGAACTCGGAGTCGCTGCCAATTTTATCGGCTGGATTGAGGGCAGCCAGATCACCGGTCTGATGCAGGATTCCGATCTTCTGGCTGTTCCCAGTTTGTGGCCTGAGCCATTTGGACTGGTTGGTATCGAAGCCGGCGCGTGCGGCCTGCCCGCTGTAGCGTACCGTGTCGGCGGCATACCCGACTGGTTGAGTGCCGGGGAATCGGGAGAGCTTGCCCCGGGCGATCCACCCACCGTTGAGGGCTTGGCGGATGCAATCCATCGCGCACTCGCTGATCCCAGCCATTACGCCCAGCTTTCCCGTAGCGCATTCGAAGTAGCCTGCCGCTTCACGCTCGAGCGTCACGTTTCCAGGTTGGAAGAGATTTTCCGCGCGGTTCCGCGCAGGCCGATTCACGCCATCCTTCCCGCGGAGAGTATTCATGCCTAAGCTTGCGTCACAACCGGCGGAATTTCCAAACTACACGCTCTTTCGATCAGTTTGCAGTTCCGGCCTTTCGAGAGTACGGCCATTTCGAGAAACAGCGGCGGCGAGCGATCCCTTGGGCTGGAATTTCGGCAGCGGCTGGCCGCCATCGTATTGGGCGTACGGGCGCATGCGAGCGCTTCTCGCTCTGCTGGAGGCTGCTTCTCTAAAACCACGGTCGGCTCTCGAAGTGGCGGCGGGCGATGCTGCGCTTTCCGCCTGTTTGGCCACCATGGGCTGCCGGGTCGTGGCCAATGATCTTCGAGGCGACAATCTTTCAGAAGCGGTCGCGACCTTTTCGAATGGGGAGTCCATCGAACGGCTTCCCGGCAACCTGTTTGATCTCGACCCAGCCACTACCGGCCTCTTCGATCTCGTCATCGCCTGCGAGATCCTCGAGCACGTGGCCCATACGGTTGACTTCTTGAAGCAACTCAAACGTTTCGTTGCTCCGGGCGGTCATATTCTCGTGACCACGCCCAATGGCTCCTATTTCCGCAACAAACTACCCACCCACTCTCAAGTTCAGGATTTCGACGCTCTCGAGCAACGTCAGTTTAAGCCCGATGCTGACGGCCATCTTTTCCTGATCACGCCCGGAGAATTGCGTAATCTCGCCCAGGACGCCGGGCTCGGAGTGGAACGCATGGTCGTTTGGGGCACGCCTCTGGTGACCGGTCACGTTCGCTTGGCGCGGTTTGCCTCCCAGGCGGCTTGCCGGTTTTGCTATCACTTCGAAAGCCTCGCGCAGAAACTTCCGTTCGCGATCAAACAGAGAGCTTGCTCCAGCATTTCCGCAATCTTGTCGCCGATCCAATAAAGTCAAATGACTAAGAATTCAGGCTCCAGGGCGACCTGCGTCTCGGACGCCGAACAGCAATCTTCTGAAACCAGCCGCGCCCTCAAAGTTCTCTTCGTGGTGGAAGGTTTTAGCGACATCAGATTTGTAACTGGACTAAGTGAGATCTGCGAGCTGACCATGGTCGTACCCGCTCGACAGTATCATCAGAGCGGGCTTCATCAGCGTCTTCTGATGAGTGGCTCGAATGTGAACGTCGACTTAGTGCAAGGCGGCAGGCTGCGCTATCAAGCCGCGTGCTTCAGCTATCTTCTCAAGAGAGCCCGGGAATTCGACGTAATTCTTTCTCAGGAAATCCTGCGCGGGTCGTTCAATTCCTGCATCATCGGACGGCTCTATAACAAGCCAGTTGTCACATACATGAACATCCCGCCGGTGGAATATTTCCGCTGCCGCCGGGAAAGGAAACAGTGCAGTTGGATGCGGGCGCAAGTAGGTGAAGCCGTGATCCGGTTCCTGATTTGGACCAGCGCGAAACTGGCCTCACGATGCGTGGCCGTGGGCCCGTACATGGCGGACATAGCATCCCAGCAGTGCTCGCGCGTCACGATGGGATTCGCTTATGGAGTGGATACGAAGTTCTACAGTCCGGCCCCGGAATCGAGCCGTGCCCAATTGCGAGCACGCCTCAACCTGCCGGCTGATAAGTTTTTGATTCTGAGTGGTAGCCGGGTGAGCCACGAGAAAGATCCGGAAACAGTTCTCCAGGCTGCCGCGCTGGCCCGGAGTCGAGGCCTGGATGTCATTGTTTTGAATTTGGGAGGCGGCTACCAGGAATTCCTGCAGGTCGCCCAGGATCTTTCCCTCCCCGATGCGCAAGCTTGGGTCTTGGGGCGGCCGGCCGCGCATCCCATGACCGAACTGGCGGATTATTACCGCGCCTCCGATGTTGTCGCACAGGGTTCTCTCGATGAAGGTGCCGGCATGACCACGCTGGAAGCGCTGGCGTGCGGCGTGCCGGTAGTTTGCACCGCCGTCGGCGGGATGGCCCGATTGATGCCCGGATACGCTCGTCTCACGCCGCGGCGCGATCCGCAAGCCATGGCTGAACAGTTCCTGTGGATCTCTACCCATCGTGAAGAAGCCGGCGCTCAAGCACTGCGCGGGCGTGAGTACGTCTGCCGTGAGTGGAGCCGTGAAAGAGCCTTCACCAGCTTGGCGGCCGTGCTGGCCGCTGAGTATCGCGGCAACTAAGAATTTCTATGCTGAAGACCGATTTACGGCTCTCTACCATCACAGAAAAAGCAGTGCGCCCCGCTCGCATCGCGCTCATCTGCGACCTCCTGGAAGAGAACTGGCCCAGCATGGATTTAATAGCCGACATGCTTTTCCAGCACCTGCAGCGGGATCATGAAGCGGACCTCGAAGTCACGCGCGTTTGCCCTCCCATGCGGCGCCGCTTCGGACGTTTTCCCAAGGTGGGCGTAGCGTCGGCGTCGCACAATGTGTTCCACAATATAGACCGCTTGGCGAATCGGTTTTTCGACTATCCTCGCCACCTTCGCGAGCTTCGGTCGAACGTCGACCTGTTTCACATCCTCGACCATAGTTACAGCCAGCTGGTGCATTGCCTTCCCACTGAACGCACTGTAGTGACATGCCATGATCTCGACACGTTTCGGTGCTTGCTTGACCCCGCTCGCGAGAAACGGCCAGCCTGGTTCCGCGCCATGACCGCCCGGATTCTGAAAGGCTTTACTCAGGCAGCTCACGTCATCACCGGAAGCGCAATCGTGCGAGATGAAATAGTTTCCTACGGCTTGCTTCCGACTCAGCGAATCACGGTCATCCCCAACGGAGTTCATCCATCCTGTTCACCGAATCGCGATTCAGTCGCCGATGATGAACTCGCTCGCCTGCTCCCGCCGGATCCAGGCAGCCCGTTCTGGCTGCTGAACGTTGGAAGTACAATCCAGCGAAAGCGGCTCGATATTCTCTTGCGTGTACTGGCAGCCGTTCGCCAAGACCTGCCAGGCGTTCGCTTGATGCGCGTCGGAGGGCCACTTACGCCGGAGCACCTTCGGTTAGCCGAAGAACTGAATATTCAAGATGCGATTGTGGAGCTTGGTTCTATCACCCGCGAGATGCTGGGCGCTGCATATCGCCGCGCCGACCTCCTCGTCCACACCGCCGAAGCAGAAGGCTTTGGACTTCCGTTGATCGAATCCATGGCGTGTGGTTGCCGCGTAGTGGCTAGCGACATCGCTGTCCTCCGCGAGATTAGCGGGCCCGGCGCGATTTATTGTTCCCTGGACGACATCCAGGGTTGGCGAGCCACGGTTGTGCGCATGTTGCGCGACCGGTTCGAGCGCTGTGGCGCTTTCGAGCACGACCGGAAACAGGCCCTCGCACACGCCGCTCGATTCTCCTGGACGGAGACGGCGCGCCGGACTGCCGACATTTACCAACAGGTCTTACACTCTGCCACTCACCAATGAGTCTGTGAAAGAAGGGCACCATGAAAACGATAGTAACTGGCGGCGCCGGGTTTATCGGAAGTAACGCCACCAACCGATACCTGAAGCGCGGCGATCATGTGGTCGTCGTCGACAACCTGGCGCGCGACGGCGTTCGAAAAAATCTCGAGTGGTTGCAAACCCAAGGTTCCCTGGAGTTTCATCAACTCGACGTCCGGCATGGAGATCAACTGGCGCGGTTGTTTGTAAAACACCGGGATGCCGACCGCGTGTTGCATCTTGCCGCCCAGGTCGCCGTCACAACCTCGGTTCTCGCGCCCCGCGAGGATTTTGAGATCAACGCCCTGGGCACGTTCAATGTCTTGGAAGCCATGCGGCAGGCCGGCATGACGGCTCCGATCATCTACGCCTCCACTAACAAAGTCTACGGGGAAATGACCAGTGTCGGCGTGGTCGAAAAAGACGGTCGCTACGCTTACCAATCCCTTCCCGCCGGTGTTTCCGAGGAACACTGCCTCGACTTCCATTCTCCCTACGGCTGCTCGAAAGGAGCCGCCGACCAGTACGTAATCGATTATCACCGCATCTACGGACTACGTACCATCGTATTTCGCCAATCCTGCATCTATGGTTACCGCCAGTTCGGCGCCGAAGACCAGGGCTGGGTGGCATGGTTCATGATCGCAACGCAGTTGGGACGGCCGATCACAATCTATGGCGACGGCAAACAGGTCCGCGACATCTTGTTTATCGACGACCTCTTGGACGCCTATGACGCCGGCTTCGCGCGCGCCGATCAGGTGTCGGGACGCGCCTTCAACATCGGCGGCGGCAGTCAGAATGTCCTCTCGCTCCGAGACCTGGTCGCGTTCATCGAGCAGCGCAACGGCGCCAAACTTCCCTTCGGCGTGGCCGATTGGCGGCCGGGCGACCAAAAGGTATTTGTTAGCGATATTCGCCGCGCTCAAAGCGAATTAAATTGGACACCCAAGGTCGATTGCCGGCAGGGGTTGAATCTACTCTACGATTGGATCTCCCGGAATCGCGAGCTTTTCCTGGAAGTGAGCGCGACACTGGCATGAAAGTCGAACTCGACCACTCCACCAAGTACAGCGGCGCGGTCCGGGGGCCATCCAAAACCCGCCGGCTGCGGGTGCTGCACGTGGGGAAGTTTTATCCGCCCCACATGGGTGGCATCGAGACCCATTTGCAAGCCTTGTGCGGAACATTGACGGAGCGCGTCGATCTTAGCGTAGTCGTCTCGAGCGATGATCGGCGCACCATGGACGAGCTCGTCGATGGCGTGCGAGTGACGCGAGTAGGTACGTTGCTGAACGCTTTCTCCACCTCCATCTCCCCTGGCATCGTTTCCCGTATCCGGTGCGCTGATGCGGATCTGGTGCATCTGCATTTGCCGAATCCGACGGCGGTGTTGGCATACTTGGCAAGCGGCCATCGCGGCTCGCTGGTGATCACCTACCACAGCGATACCGTCCGCCAAAAGTTACTGGGCGCGCTATTTCAGCCTTTTCTGAATTCCATCCTGCGTCGCAGCGCGGCCATCATTACAACTTCCCCAAACTATCTCGAAAGCTCTCCCGTATTGCGGGCATTTCGGGATCGCTGTCACGTTATTCCTTACGGTATCGACACCACTCTTTACGAACATCGCGATCCGGAAGCCGTGCAACAAATCCGCCGCCAGTACGGCGAGCGTTTGGTCATCAGTGTGGGCCGGCTGGTCTATTACAAGGGCTTCGACCGTCTTCTGCGCGCCATGGTCGATGTTCGTGGGAAGCTTCTCATCGTCGGCGACGGCCCCCTGCGCGGCGAACTCCAAAGCCTGGCGACACAGCTTGGAATCTCAAACAAGGTCGCCTTCGCCGGAGAGATACAGAATGCCCGGATGGCGCCCTATTATCATGCGTCCGACCTGTTCGCATTGGCATCTGTGGCCCGCAGCGAGGCATTCGGCATCGTTCAGATCGAGGCCATGGCGGCCGGACTCCCGGTGGTGAATACGAGTCTGGACTCCGGAGTTCCGTACGTCTCGCTCCATCAGGAGACCGGCCTGACCGTTCCACCTGGAGACCCCACCGCTCTAGCCGGCGCGATCAATCGGCTGTTAGACGATCCCGCTTTGCGTGAGACCTTCGGCCGCGCCGGCGCTCGCAGGGCACAGGAACAATTCAGCCTGGATTCCATGCAGCGCCGGACGCTGCAACTTTATCACAGCCTCGTAAAACGCTAGGTTTTCGAGTAACCGCAACCAATGTCCCGAACCCGCTCATTTCTTAACGGCGCTCTCTTTGCCTACCTCTATCAGGGTTCGGCCATGGTAATCGGCCTATGGCTGACCCCCTTCTACATCCGCACCCTCGGTCCCAAAGATTACGGCACATGGCTGGTCGGGATGCAGGTCTTGGTTATGCTGCTGCTGTGCGACTTTGGCGTCCTCGCCGTGATCCCTCGCGATGTCGCCCGCGCACGAGGCTTGGAGAAGTCCGACCCTGGATTCCAAGATCTCCCATTAATAATCGGCCAGACCATCAAAGTCGTGCTGGTCCAGACATTGCTGATCGCGCTTCTTTCCTTGGGGGTCTTGCTCTTTCGGCCGGCCGCGACCGTGGGTTTAGAGGGACCCATCGGTTTGGCGCTATTCGTCTTTGTTGTTACTTATCCGATGCGCCTCTTCCCCGCGATTTTGCAAGGGTTGCAGGATCTCAAATTTGTTGGACAGTTGCGGCTGTGGATGTGGGCCTTGTCCACCGGCCTCACTTTCGTCCTCCTGCTGGCAGGCGCGCGATTTTATGCCTTGGTTTGTGGGTGGTGCCTGCAGCAGATCGTGCATGACGTTGTCGCCTTTTACCGTCTGCGCCGCCTTCGCCCCGATCTTCTAACACTGGAGGCTTTGAAGACCACTGGCCCGCTGCGGTGGCGCTGGTTCACACGGGGAGCTTGGGTGAATGTTGGGCAAATCGGGTACGCTCTGACTGCAGGAACGGATTTAATGATCGTTGGGCGCTTCCTCGGTCCCGCGGCAGTCGTCGTTTACTCTTGCACCAGCAAATTGATCACGGTCTTGCAGAACCAGCCCCAAATTCTCGCCAGTGTTGCTCTGCCCGGATTGAGTGAATTAAAGATCGTCGATTCGCGCCAGAATCTTCTGGTCAAGATTACATCGCTAACCCAAGCCATGCTGGTTCTCGTCGGCGCCGTCTTTTGCATTGTGCTCGCGGTCAACCAGCAGTTCGTCAACCTATGGCTCGGCCCCAGTTTCTTTGGCGGAGTGAAGCTCACCTTCCTGCTGCTCCTCAATTTCCTCCTTCGGCAGATTGATTATACGTTCGCTCTGGCGCTTTTTGCCTTTGGACACGAGAGGTATACAGCCATTCGATGTCTCGTCGATGGATTCGTAAGTGTCGTCCTAGCTAGTATTCTCGTCCGGTATTTAGGGTTTGAAGGTGTCATATTAGGCGCGCTCTGCGGAGCCGTGCTCGTTTCGATTCCCATGGACGTCTTCGTATTAGCCCGCGAGTTCGAAGTGTCGATCTTTCAGTTCGTTCGGCCCTATATTCCGTTCCTGTGGCGATTCGCCTTGATTGGGGCCGGCGCCGTCGCACTCGTCACTCAATTCCCTATATCCGGTCCAACCAATCTCGCGATTACGGCCGCCCTCATCGGTTTGGCCTACTGCATCATCGTACTTCCCTATGTTTGGCGAACGCCGCTGCGCGGTTATATCCAATCGACAGCCTCCACCATCTGGTCCGTCATGCCTGGCCGCAACTTGGGATGGTCAAATGATGCTTAACACCAACGTCACTCTGGAAAACGCATCCATTGGCGTGCACGCTTCTTCTGGTGCGCACCCTTCGTCGCAGCCTGCCGCAGCCACACTCTGGTTCCCGCGGCAAATTCGTATCTTCTCGGCCATCGTTCTGCTCTACGCCCTTGGCTTTATTTTGTTCTTTCCAAAAGCACTCACCAATTTTGACGAAGTGTCTTATGTGCGCCATGCCGCTGCATTCGCAGCCGGCCGCGTCACAGTCGACACCGTGGATCCATACACAGGCGAGCATCAATCGATACTTCCGAGTAGTTATCCGGCCGGCACTTCCGCGCTCATGGTTCCTTTCATATGGATCGCCGGATGGCGTGGCGCTTTCTTGCTGGGACTCGTGGCTGCAATCGCTTGCACGCTCATTACTGCCAAATGGATCACTGAATCGGGAGGCTCGCCGCTCTTCGCTCTTATCATTTTGGGCTATATTCCCACCCTGGTCATGTCTCGGACAGCGATGAGCGATGTTCCCAGCGCTGCCTTGGTGGCCGCCGGCTTGTGGCTGTTTTGGCGCGATGACGGCGGTCCCTGGCGGCGGCTGGCGGCGGGCTTCATCGCGGGCGCTTCGCTGAGCCTGCGAGAACCCAACCCTATTTTGTTTTCCGTTTTCTTTGCGGGAGCGCTGCTCCGTCGCGAACGGCACTTGCTCCCACTGATCGGCGGCACCATCGCTGGTGTAGCCATCCGGCCGCTTTCCGCTCTGCTGGTGTACGGCAGTCCCATGTACACCAAGCTGCAGTATTACGGATTCACCGGCCATTACATTCAGCTGAATCTGTTGTTGTACTTGACCGCCGTGCTCATCCTGGTTCCCGGAGGTCTGATCTTTGCGCTAGGCTATCGAGGTCGTCGCTGGCCGGAACTGGTCTCCACCGTGGCCCTGTTCGTCGGCATGTTTATTTTGTACAACTACAATGGACAGGCGAGCGGAGGATTGAAGCAGTGGGTGCTCTCGCAGAGGTTCCTCATTCCCTTGCTCCCGATCATGGCCTTCGCCATGGCTCACACCTGTCCGCGCTGGTATGCAGCAGCCATGCGATCGATCTCCCCGGACCGGCGGATGCGCTGGCACTCCATCGCGAAAGTAGCCGTCGCAACCTGGCTGGTTGCCATTGTTCTTCTGGGCCTCGGCGTAAACTGGCGAAGCGATCTATGGTCCAAGGTCAACCGCGACATCGTCGATGCGCTCTATAGCAACACCGATCCCTCGCTTCCCGTCGTGACTGACATACCGGCCACCGACAAATTTCTGAATGAGCTCCATGGCCAGCGTATGCTCGCCGAGCTTACCGGAATCCAGGCCGGCCAGATTCGCCAACTCATCGATCGTCACCGCGTCGTTCAAGTGGTCTTCTTTGATCGCCTGGACAGCGACTATTGGCTGTCCAAGGCGAAGCAGAACCGGATATTGTTGGATAATCTCTCCACCCAGTTCTCCTGCACTCAGAAGCTACAGCAAAATTTCCCGGACTTGGGCGTCCTTCAAATCTGGACCGTAACCAGCCGTCCGTGACGATGCGGTGGATTGTCCTTTCGATTGCTCTGGCGTGCCTGCTGGTTGGTGTTTTTTACAAACCGCTGCTCATGGCGGTCGGTGACTCATTGATCGTATCTGATCCATTGGAAAAAGCCGACGCGATATATGTCCTGGCCGGCGATTTCTTCGGCAGCCGCGTGCTCTTAGGCGCGGACCTGGGCGCTCGCGGATTTGCCCCTCTGGTCTTGCTCAGCGGCGGTGCCTACTCGAGCAACATTATCAGCAAGCGCTATTCCGGCGATATGGCGGTGCAGTACGCTGTAGAGCACGGCTATCAACCTGGATTGTTTCAGGCCATACGGCTGGATCATACGCCGTCCACCATCGACGAGGCTCGCGCCATGGGCCCGATCTTCCAGAAAATGGGCGTAAGGCGCGTCATCCTGGTCACCAGCAATTTCCATTCCCGGCGAGCCGCGCTGGTCTTCCGCTGGATGATTCCGGATATTCATTTTTCTGTGGCCGCCTCTCAGGATTTGGATTACAACCCATCCTCCTGGTGGAAAACCAGCCGTGGCCGGCATCTGGTCGAATCCGAGTATGAAAAGATCGCCGGCACATTGCTTAGCGAACCAAGGTGGTAATTGTTGATAGGTAATCTCAGCGAAACTCAAACCCTCGCGACAGCGCAGCCTCCGAGGAGTGTCCTTGCAACGTGGTCGGTGGCCATTCCCGCCGCCGCCACCGCGGGCATGCTCCTGTACCTGGGCGGCGGCGCTCTGGCTGGCGCGAGGCTGGTGGCCTTCGTCATGGGGCTGCTGTTCCCGGCCGCTGCTCTGCTATCGGGAACCGGCCTGCTCCGAAACCTATCGACTAGCATCCGCACCGTTGCCAGTCTTTCGTTGGCAATCCTTTTGGTCACTCCGGCGTTCTATATTCGCCGCGCTCTTCCCTTCCCCGGCTGGCTTTTGGACCTGATATTCGTCATCGCTCTCTGTTCACTGGCGATATACCGTGGCGCTTATACCCGCTTTCTGCACGATATCCGTACGCCCTTGTTTCGCGCCGCCTCGCCATTTCTCTTCGTCGTTCTTCCGGCCCTGTTCGTCCTGACCTGGATGGGATTCGGAGTTCACGAAGCCGGTCAAGTCTTCTACTACGGATTGTTTCCGATCGACTTCGGCAATCTCACCAACATAGTTGCCGTCATCAACGCGTCGCCCGGCTTGCCACATTGGCCGGTGGCCGGCACCGGAATACTGCACTATCACTGGCTTTTCTTTGTGTTTCCAGCCTGGCTCAGTTCACTCGGCGGTGGCCACACGCCGGACGCTATCGCCCTGGTTTTGTGCAACTATATCGCCGCCTGCATTCTATTTCTCGCGATCAGCGCAGCCGCCGACCACGTGTTGCTGGCCATTGATCGGCCTATGGCTGCCTCCGCGGTTGTCATGGCCGCCGGCGTCGTCACGCTGGGGTCGTTAGTAATGTATCCCTATCAGATGCTGGTCGGCATTGCCGTCCGATTGACTCATATTCAATCCCTCGCAATTGCGGTTCGCAACGGTCTCCTGCTTTCGATTCCGAACAGTCTGACAGTCTTCGGCAATAACACCATGGCCCTGACGCTGGCATTGCTGGTTTTAGTGCTGCTGCTCGAATGGAATCGCCACGGCGAGAAGGGCTATCTCGTCCTGGGCGCGATATTCCTGGCGATGATTATTGGCTACAGCATCACCCTCATTTTTCCTATGGCTCTGACGCTGGGAATCTGGCTGCTGCTGGCTCGGATACGCCGGCCGCTACTTGCCGCTATTTTTTTTGGTGTCATTGGCGCCGCGCTCGCCGGGACGATGGCTTTTGGTCTGCACCTGTTCGGCTCCGGCAAGCCTTTAGCACTCGCGTTTGATAACGGTGCCTATCTCCGTCACGTTCTTTTTGCGTTTTCGCCACTATGGGCCTTGGCATTGCTAAGCCGGCAGTTCTGGGGAAAGCTGTCCTTGTTTTGCACCTTGATC
>DATHOT010000340.1:0-6809 GCA_035484655.1 Bryobacteraceae bacterium
CGCGGAAGTGCAGCCGCGCGTTTTTGAGGAGAATTTTCCGAATCGCATTGTTTATGTGAGCGAGGTTATTCCCGGGACGCTCACGCATTGGCGAAACGTATTCATAGCCGACTTAACGCCGTCCGAAGAACGGAAAAAGGACGATCACGATCATGGCGACGGCCCGCGCATCACCGTTGCGTCAGAAGCGATCGCCGTGCCGGACGTAGCGCGCAACGTGATCCAGATGTCGCTCAATAACGGCGTCAGCTACGACGTCGGTAAAGACATCACCCAATACTTCACCACCGACGCGCCCAAAGAGGAGCAGATTCTAGAGGCAACCAAGCCGAACGAAGTGCACGCCAAAGACTTTATCGACATGGATACCGTGCCACTGTACCGTATCGCTTATCATGATCCGACACTCGATCCCGACAAACGGATCGAAGCGCGCATCGAACTGCATCAGCGCCTCGCGCTGCCGCCGGCCTGCTTTCTGCTGGCTCTGATCGGCATTCCACTGGGTGTCTCGTCGCGCAAGGGCGGCAAATCGAGCGCGTTCGTGCTGACGGTGGCTTTGGCTTTTATTTATTGGATGGGCATGCTGGGCGCGAATGGCTTGGCCAAGCAACATAAACTGCCGGTGGGCGTGGCGGTGTGGATTCCCAATGCCGTTTTCGCGCTGATCGGTATTGTGCTGCTGGCTCGGCTGGAGCGGCCGGGCGATCGGGACTGGGTGGGCCGCGCGGTGAATTGGATCGGAACGATATGGGCCCGGCTGCGCGGGCGACTGCCTGCCAATGGGCCGCAAGCGCGCGCGCGGTCGCGGGGATGGCGCCTGATCCTGATGCCGCAATTGGTGGACGGCTATGTACTGAATAGTTTCGTTTTTTACTTCGTGATCTTGCTGGTGAGCTTCGTGCTCATGACCCAGGTATACACGTTCTTCGAACTCCTGAGCGATATCGTGAAGAACAACATCGCAATGAGCCGGGTGTTTACTTACCTGTTCTTCCTGACGCCGCAGCTCATTTACGACTCCGCACCGATCAGCGTGCTGGTGGCGGCTCTTATCACTTTCGGCGTTCTCACCAAACACAATGAGATTACGGCGTTCAAGGCGTCGGGCATCAGTCTCTATCGGTTAGCCATCCCGGTTCTGGGCATGGCCCTGCTGTTGAGCGGCGGATTGTTCGCCTTCGATCACTATTACGTTCCAGACGCGAACCGCAAGCAGGACGCGATTCGCAAAGAGATCAAGGGTAAGCCGGTGCAGACCTACCTGCATCCCGACCGGCATTGGGTCTTCGATCCCGGATCGAATAACAATCCGCGCATTTTCTATTTCAAATATCTGGACGGGGCAGAGAAGCTGATGTGGGGGCCGCAGGTTTTCGAGCTCAATCCAACGAATTTTCGCCTTCAGAAGCACATCTCCGCGGAGAAGGCGCGTTGGGAGCCGGCGCTGCGTACCTGGATTTTTGAGAACGGCTGGAGCCGGCAGGATCCTGCAGAGCGGCGGGAGAAGTTCGAAAACTTCACGGGCCGGGCGGCCACCTTTCAGGAAATCGACGAGCGCCCGGATTACTTCCTCCAGGAGGTGCTGCAGGATCAGCAGATGAACTTCCAACAGCTGGCGGTATACATCCGCGACCTGCAGCGCAGCGGCATCGACACCATAACGCTGCAAGTTCGTTTCTACCGCAAGTTCGCCGTTCCATTGTTCGCGCTGGTGATGGCGCTCATCTCGATCCCGTTCGCTTTTCTAGTCGGCAACCGGGGGGCGATGGCGGGAGTGGGCATCAGCTTCGGAATCGCGATCGCCTATTGGGCCATTAGCCTGCTTTTCGAACAGCTCGGGGACATCAACTTGCTTCCGGCGACGCTGGCGGCTTGGTCGCCGGATGTATTGTTTGCGATGGCGGGGTTGTATTTTTTCACGCGGATGCGGACGTGAGGTTCGAAGAGCGCTCCCTGGCGGTCGCGGCTCTGGTGCTCGCGGCCTCACAAATACTCCTCGCTCAAAAAGCTGACACAGGCGAGCGCCATGAGTTCGTGATCTCGAACTTCCGCTCTGAGAGCGGCATCACCCTGCCACAGGCGCGGGTCGTGTACGGGACTTACGGGCATCTGAACGCCGCGAAGGATAATGCGGTGCTTCTACCATCGCACTACATGGCCGATTATCACGGTTATGAATGGCTGATCGGAACTGACCGCGCTCTCGACACTTCGCAGCTCTTCCTGGTGGCGACGGAACTGTTCGGAAACGGGCATTCCTCTTCGCCGAGCAACACGCCGGAGCCTTATCATGGGCCGCGCTTCCCCGTCATGACCATCCGCGACAATGTTGAAGCCGTGCATCGGCTGCTGACGGACGAACTCAAGATCACACACGTGCGCGCCATCATCGGGTTCTCGATGGGCGCCGAGCAGGCTTTTCAATGGGCGGTCAGCTATCCGAACTTCGCCGGCCGTATCGTCGCAACGTCCGGCACCGCGAAGTGCTATCCGCATGGCGTGGTTCGGCTGGAAGGACAAATCGCGGCGCTTACCGCCGATGCCGCATTCAAGAATGGCGACTATACTGCACCGCCTACCAAGGGTTTGGAGGCATTTGCCACGGTGTGGATGGGATGGCTCTTTTCCCAGGAGTGGTGGCGTAAGGAGCTGTGGCGTACGACATCCCCGGCGGGCACGACCTTTGAACAGTTCGTCGAAAACCGCCGCACGCATTTCATCCCCGGCGCGGATGCCAACGATCTGATTCTGCAAATGCGCACTTGGGAGCGGCACGATGTGGGAACTACGCAAGGGTTGGGAGGTGACGTAGAGCGCGCGCTGAGGTCGATCAAGGCTCCGGTACTGTACATGCCATCGGAGACAGATATGTACTTTCCAGTTGGCGATGCGCGCTACGAGGCGGCGTTCATTCCTGGCGTCAAACTGGTACCGATCCCGTCGCTGTGGGGACATACCGCGGGTGCGGCCAGCAATCCGGCGGATGGGAAATTCCTGAACGAAACGATCGGGCAGTTTCTCTCGACCGGGCGATAATCAGCGGCCGCGCAATGCGGTATGCTGAAGCTCATGCGGCCTATCAGATTTGCATTGTTCACCCTGGTTGCCACGCTCTGTCTCAGCCAAGAAGTTTCCGACCCCTGGCCATCGGCCAGCATCATGGAGCCGGCGGCGCTCGCCAAAGCGATCCAATCCGGCAAGGCTCCAAACGTGATTTGCGTCGCTTTTCCGGTTCTTTACAACAGCAAGCACATTGTGCATGCGGCCTTTGCGGGCCCCGGCTCGAAGCCGGAAGGTCTGGAGGCATTGAAGAAAGCGGCCGCGCCCCTGCCGCGCGACGCCGATCTGGTAATTTACTGCGGATGCTGTCCGATGGTGAAGTGCCCCAACATCCGGCCGGCCTATCGAACGCTGAAGGAGATGGGCTTCACGCATATTCGCGTACTCGATATCCCCACCAACATGCATACCGACTGGTTCAGCAAGGACTACCCGTCGGAAGCGGGCAGCGCGGCCACATCGTCGAATTAGCCGGTTATCTCCGCCGACGCCGGAGTGCTTGCTCTTTGCGGAGGTTTTCCTTCAACTGTTTGACCTCCGTTTCCAGGCGATCGCGCTCCTGGCGCAGTTGCTCGACTTCGGCTGGAGGCCCGGTTGGGGTACTAGAAGCGGGAACCCCTGAGCCCGGATCGAGGAAATGAGCGAACTGCTGGACCGGGTTGAAACCCACCGGGTAAACAGTCATGCGGATCTCCAGGTCGCCCCCCTGACGCTTGTACAGCATCTGGCCCGACTGCAATTCCTGGTCGCCTAGCGCATAACGTTTTGTTCCACCGCCATCCTTGACATCAATGGCGCCCACGTGAGCGTTTCGGATAGCTGCGGCATTCTGGTCCCATTCAATCCGGACGCTGTCGCCCGCCTCCTGAACGTGAAAGAAAAACGTCTGGTTCTGGATAGTTAGATACCTTTCTTTGACCAGGAAGCCGGCGACGATTATCCCCAGGATCACGGGTAGAGTCCACAGCCAGCCGCGTGGAGCTTTGGTGCGATCGAGCGTTCGGAAAACGGGAGGTTCCACGTGGGCCAGCGGTCTCGTTTCGGCCAAAGTGGCTATGGGGGCAGCGGCGACGGGTGTGGCGAGGGCCGGCTGTGGCTTTAGGCGCGAATTCGAACGCTCCTTGGCAACCGGCGCGGGATTATCGGCCAGATTATATCCGCGATGCAGCGGTTTCACCGTGAATTCCTGGTAGCTCGAATCCGACTTCAACGCGCCATCGGCCCCGCGAACGAAGAAACCGGCGCGGGCCGGGCCAGCTTGGGTGGGCCGCAGAACGAGGGTAACCTGCCACGGTTCCGGGAAGAATCGGTCGAAAATATCCAAGTCTTGGGGCGAGAGCAAAATATCGCTGCGAGTGTGCGAGAGAAACCAACCGACCGGCTGCAGGCCCTCCAGGTCCGGATCTTTGGCGGACGTCTGGAGCAGGCGGGTCAGCTCGGCTTGATCGCGGTCCGAAAGTTGAAGCGTGGGGCCCAGGGCATATTCGCAATAGATGGGCCGCCAGGTCAGGATGCGAATGCCCGCCTCGCGGCGCGCGCCAAACAAAACGCCGGCGACTTCGAGCCCTCCTCGCGCGAGCTTCTGAAATCCCTCGGTCGCGGTGGCGCGGATTTCGTCCATGACTTCCAGCGGATATTCGATTGCGACGGGGACTTCCGCCGCGCTCCACGTTCCGAAAATGGACTCAGCGGCTGGTTCGGTCACTGGTACGATAAAAACCGCTAGTGGGATCGGCTACCTTCACCGAGGTTGCCGTGCTGTCGTCGCTGTCCTGGTCGTCCTGGGCTTCGTGCAGGTGATAGTAGTACGTGATGCCGCCCATCAGCATGGCGATGAGGATCAGTCCACCGAGCCAGCGCGCGCTCCGGAAATTCCAGGCTTTTGGCTCTTCCACCAGGCCGGCAGTGAAGCGAATACAACAGCAGGCCATCGATACTCCGCATAGGAGTTTGATGTACCACGGCATCAGGTCGAGATGGCCCTGCCCACCGATCTCGCTCCAAAGCATGAAAGTAACCAACAGTGCAATTAAAAACTCGAAGCTATACGCCAGCCGCAGCCAGGACGGGCCGGACGCTACAGGAACGGTCCGAGCATGAGCAGGCGCCTCTCCGGCGACGATCGTTGCAGACTCCGGCAGCGGTTCGGGGGGCTTCGCTACTCCGAGTCCTTCGTTCACCACCATAACTCAACGTATCATGTTCTTTTGTGCAAATTAAGCCATGGATAAGATAGTCCTAAAACATACGGACTTGAACGTTTCCCGGATCTGCTTGGGAGCAATGACTTTTGGGAGCCAGACTGACGAAGCCTCGGCCACCCGGATGATCGACCGGTGCACTGAGTCGGGCATTAATTTTCTCGATACCGCTAACGTGTATAACCAGGGCGCCTCCGAAGAGATGTTGGGGCGGGTGCTGGGAACTCGCCGCCGCAGTTTCGTCCTGGCCAGCAAGGTTCGTAACAAGATGGGCGAAGCGCCGGACTTGGCGGGACTGTCGCGGCCGGCCATCCTGCGTGCCATCGACGATAGTCTGCGGCGACTCCGGACAGATTACCTCGACCTTTACTATCTGCATTTGCCCGACTATAGCGTGCCCATCGAGGAGTCGCTGGACGCCATGAATGAGGTGGTGAAGCAAGGCAAGGTCCGGTATCTGGCCAGCTCTAATTACAGCGCCTGGCAAATGACGGAGATGTTCTGGATTGCCGAGCGCAAGGGCTACCAGGCGCCCTGGGTGGCGCAGCCGATGTACAATCTGATCGCGCGCGGAATCGAGCAGGAATATCTGCCGATGTCTAAGCACTTCGGAGTATCGAACATCGTCTACAATCCGCTGGCCGGCGGGCTGCTGACGGGTAAGCACCAGCGGGAGGCGCCAATTCCGGGAACGCGCTTCGACAAAAACAAAATGTATATGGACCGCTACTGGCATCCGGCGGATTTTGATGCAGTAGATCAACTGAGCAAAGTGGCCGGGCAGGCCGGGCGCTCCCTGCTGAGCATGTCGCTCAACTGGCTGTATCACCACACCGCGGCCGATTGCATCATCTTAGGGGCGTCGAAGGCCGAGCATTTGGAGCAAAACCTCGCGGCACTACGGGACGGGCCGCTGGCTGCGGAGACGGTGCAGGCGTGCGATCGAGTGTGGACGGATCTGCGGGGGCCGACACCGAAATACAACCGATAGGCAAGCAATCAGGTGCAAGCTCTTCTTTTACCGGTCACGATCTTTCTAAGCGCTTTTCTGCTGTTCCAGGTACAGCCCATGATGGGACGATACGTGCTGCCCTGGTTCGGCGGCGGTCCCGCGGTTTGGACGAATTGCCTGCTGGTCTTCCAGGTGCTGCTGCTGGCTGGATACGCCTACGCGCATTGGCTGGGATCGCGGTCGAGCACGCGGCTGCAAGGCTCGGTGCACATGACACTGCTGGCGGCATCGCTCGCATTCCTTCCAATAGCTCCGCGCGTCGACCTGTGGAAGCCGGCCACCAGCGTCGATCCATCGGGGCGAATTCTTGTGCTGCTGGTCGTGACCGTCGGCGGACCGTATTTCCTGCTCGCGGCGACTGGGCCTTTGCTGCAGCGCTGGTTCCATATGAGCGAACCATCGCGATCGCCGTGGAGGTTGTATGCATTGTCGAACTTCGGGTCGTTTGCCGCGCTGCTCAGTTATCCATTCCTGGTAGAGCCGTTCGTGCTATTGCACACGCAGGTCTGGATCTGGTCGGCATTCTATGCGGT
>DATHOT010000341.1:0-3672 GCA_035484655.1 Bryobacteraceae bacterium
AAATGTTCCCCAGGTGAGAGATCCCCAGCTCTCTCCGGACGGCCGGCAAATTCTGTATGTGCTGGCCGAATCGAACTGGAAAGCAAATAAGCGCGTCAGCCATATCTGGAAAATCAATGCCGATGGTACCGGTGCGCTGCAGCTGACGACAGGTCCGGATGGCGAAGCCGATCCACGCTGGTCGCCGGACGGCAAGACCATCGCTTTTGTGGCAAAGCGGGCGGAGGCCGAATTCAACCAAATCTATGTGCTCTCGAATGGCGGTGGTGAGGCACGGGCGCTGACCAATCACGCCGCGGCTGTTTCGAACATCACCTGGTCGGCGGATGGGTCGCTCATTTATTTCCGGGCGGTAGATCCGAAGACTGAGCAGCAGAAGGCGCGCGAGAAATTGAAAGACGACGTCTTCCTGTTTGACGAAGACTATCAGCAGCAACACCTCTGGAGTATTTCGGTTTCAAGCAAGGCCGAGCGCCGGATCACGGACGGCAATTACTCAGTGATGAGCTATCAGTTGTCACGCGACGGCAGCAAGATCGCATTTCATCGCGCTCCCACGCCGTTGCTGGAGGACATGGATCAAAGTGAAATATGGGTGATGGATTCGGGAGGTGGAGGCGCGCGCCAGATCACGCACAACAAAGTGTCGGAAGGAGGCGCGGCGATTTCTCCGGATGGCTCGCAGGTTCTCTTCACTGCGCAGGCCGATCAGAAGTTCGAGACCTATTACAACAGCAAGCTTTTCGTCGCGCCCGCAAGCGGTGGAGAACCGAAGGTTTTAATGCCCGATCTACCTTACGAAGTGGAGCGAGCGGCGTGGTCTAAAGACGGAAAGTCCATCTTTTTCCTGGCGAACATGGGCGTGCACGCCGAGTTATTTGAGGTGAGTGCCGGAGGCGGCAAACCGCGACAGCTTACCAATGGCAAACACGCCATCTCCGATTGGAGCCTGGCCGAGGCTACAAATCAACATGTCTTCGCCTCGCATGAGATGACGAGTCCGGGCGAAGTGTGGATACTCGATAGCGCTGGATCTTCGCCACGAAAAGTCACGTCGGTATTTGATTACCTGACCCACGACTTCCGGCTCCCGCGCCAGGAGCGTGTGGAATGGAAGGGCGCGGACGGAACCGCGGTGGAAGGTTTGGTCTACTACCCGATAGATTACGTGCAGGGCCAGCGTTATCCGCTGGTGGTTCAGACACACGGCGGTCCGCAAGCGTCCGATAAGTTCGGCTTCGGCGGCACTCAAAATTACGTCCCGGTACTTGCGGCCAAGGGGTATGTGGTTCTGCAGCCGAATTATCGGGGCAGCACCGGCTATGGCGATGCATTTCTGCGTGACATGGTGGGACATTATTTTCAGAACGCACATCTGGATGTTATGGCCGGCGTGGATTATCTGATCAAGGCCGGCATCGCGGATCCCGATCACATGATCAAAATGGGCTGGAGCGGCGGCGGGCACATGACCAACAAGCTCATAACGTTCACCCACCGCTTTAAAGCCGCTTCTTCCGGCGCGGGCGCCGCGGATTGGGTTTCGATGTACGCGCAGAGCGATACGCGCGCGTTCCGGACTCCCTGGTTCGGCGGAACTCCCTGGCAGAAAGATGCGCCTATCAGCGTGTATTGGAACAATTCGCCGCTCAAGGATGTCGCCAACGTCACTACGCCGACTATTTTTCTGGTAGGGCAGAACGATCAGCGCGTGCCGGAGCCGCAATCGATCGAGATGTATCGCGCGCTGAAGAGCAACGGAATTCCCACGCATCTTTATGTAGCGCCGCGGGAGCCTCACGTGTGGCAAGAGCTGCGGCACGTGCTGTTCAAGATGAACGCTGAGCTCGAATGGTTTGAGACGCAGGCCATGAAGCGCGCGTACACCTGGGAGAAGGCGCCTTCCGAGCCGGCCGCTTTGACCGGCATGAGGATTCAATGAGGCGACTGATTTTTTCGCTTCTCTTCGGTGCCGCCGGGGTCGCTGGCGCTGAGCGGTCGTTCACGGTGGTCGAGGCCAGCATTTCGGACATGCGGACAGCGATGGAGCAAGGACGCGTGACGTCGCACGATCTGGTAGTGCAATACCTGAGCCGGATCGGATTGTATGAAGACAAGCTGCATTGCATTATCACGGCGAACCCGCACGCGCTTCAGGAAGCCGACGAGCGGGATCGTGAGCGCGCGCAGGGCAGGGTACGCGGTCCGCTGCACGGCATCCCGATCGCGCTGAAAGACAACGTTCTCACGCACGACATCGTGACCACCGGCGGCGCACTGGCGTTTGATGGATTTGTGCCGCCTTACGACGCGACGCTGGTGATCAACCTCCGCAATGCCGGGGCCGTGATCATCGCCAAGACCGGGCTTTCGGAGCTGGCTAATTGGGTGGCCGGCGCGCCGACTCCGATGCCGGGCAACTACAATGCGGTGCGCGGCTTCGGTTTCAATCCCTACGATCCGCGGCGCGATCCCCGTGACGGAACCAATGACGGACGGCCCGCGCTGCAGACCGGAGGGTCGAGTTCGGGCGTAGGCACAGCGGCCAATTTCTGGGCGGCGAATATCGGCACGGAGACGTCTGGTTCCATATTGAGCCCGTCCAACCAGAATATGCTGGCGGGCATTAAGCCGACCGTCGGCCGCATCAGCCGCTACGGCGTTATTCCGATCACCGCCGATCAGGACACGGCTGGCCCGATGGCCAAGTTCGTCGCCGATGTCGCCATCATGTTTGGGGCACTCGAAAGCGCTCAGCCCGATTCCAATGATCCGGCTACGCAAAAGTGCACACCTCCGCCGGGGCGCGACTATACGAAATTCTTGAATGCCGACGGGCTGAAGGGCGCCCGCATCGGGATTCCGCGCGCGTTTTATTACGACAAGATCACTCCGCCTGTAGCGCAGGAAGGTCGCGGAGGCGGCGGGGGCCGGGGCGGACCGGGAGGTGGGGGCGGTGGTTTGAATCCGGAGCAGGCCAGCGTGATGACGGAAGTCATCGCGATTCTCAAGCAGCAGGGCGCGATCATTGTGGATCCGGCCGACATTCCCAGCATTCTCACGAAAGACCCGGACAAGAACCTTCTGTCGTGGGGGCAATGTGGAGGCAATACCGGCGCCAAGGGCAGAGACGCCAACTGCTCTGTGGTGCTGAAGTACGGCATGAAGCGCGACTTCAATAAATTTCTGGCCACGCTCGGGCCTACTGCGCCCGTGAAGTCGCTCACCGCATTGCGGGAATGGAACATCACGCATACGCAGGCCGGGGCGATTCGATACGGGCAGTCGAACCTCGATGTATCCGATGAAATGGATGTCGACGCGGATCGCGCGCGCTACGAAGCCGATCGCGCCAAGGACATCGACCTGGCGGGCACGCGTGGCATCGATGAAGTGATGAAGGCGAATAAGCTGGATGCGATTTTGTTTCCTGGCGCGAACGGCGCCGCCATTGCGGCCAAGCCGGGTTATCCGACGGTGATCGTGCCGTTCGGAATGGTGCCGAATGCGCCGACGCCTCCTTTCCCGGCCGGCTTCGATGCCAAACCGCAGCCGTTCGGCGTCAGTTTCACCGGCATGGCATGCAGCGAACCCAAACTGATCGAGCTCGCGTACGCGTTTGAACGGGCCACGAAACGCCGGGCGTTGCCGCCATCGACGCCGTAAGGAGGA
>DATHOT010000342.1:0-6373 GCA_035484655.1 Bryobacteraceae bacterium
AGGATCGAGGCTGGAGATCCACGCCATCTGCGTCTCACCGATGATCGGCTGTTTGATTATCCCTGGATTTATGCGACCCAGACCGGCTGGTGGGGATTGTCGAACGCAGAGGTCGCGCGGCTGCGGGAATACCTGCTGCGAGGCGGGTTTTTGGTAGTCGATGATTTTTGGGGCCCTGAGCAATGGGAAGTGTTCCGGGAGACGATGCAGCGGGTGCTGCCGAATCGGCCCATTACAGACATCGCTCTGTCCGATTCGGTGATGCACGTTCTCTACGACATCCAGGATAAAGACCTCACGTTCATCCCCGGGACCCGTCATCTGCGACGAGGTCCGGGAGGATCAGTGGTGGTGGAACAGCCCTGGGGAACCGCTCCGGCGTGGCGCGCGATCTATGACGACCAGAACCGGATGGTAGTGGCTGTCAATTACAACACGGATGTCGGTGACGCCTGGGAATATGCCGACTCGCCGATATACCCTGAGCAGATGACTGCGCTTGCCTATCGCTACGGCATCAACTACCTGATTTATTCGATGACCCACTGATCTACTTAACTGCTACGGTTACCGTACTCGGGCTGGAATAGTTACCCGCTGCGAACGCGACTGTGATGGTGGGGCCGGTCGAAGCGGTCGCCGGCACGCGCGCATTGATCTGAATGACGCCCTGGACCATTTCCGGAGCTGCACCGGCATAAAGGACCTCCGCTGGTTTGCCGTCTATGAAGATGGACACCGGGAGAACGGGCGCGGGAAGGGGTGCCACGGATATCATGCCATCTTCACCGCCCGGATTGGTTTGGCCGGCCCCGGTGCCATAAAACACGACAATGGAACCGCGAGCGGCCGGATTAGCAGCTGAGTTGAGGCTACCGTCCTGATTGAGGATCGCACCCGGCCCGCCGCCGGTTGCATTCAGCGAAAAGAGCGCCGGAGTGGCGGGGAGCACGGGAATGGTCAAAGGCGAGCTTGATTGACCCTGTGACAAAACTACGACCTGAGTGGTTGGCCCGGCCGTGCCAAAGGGCACGATGGCGCCGAGCTGGTTGGCGGAGGTATAAAGCATCGGCGCGGAGACTCCATCGAAGAGGATCTGCGTATTGGCCAACATATCGGTTACTTGTCCGCCGGCAGTCATCTGCATGTTAGTAAGCTGCGTGGGGCCTAGATTGGCTCCAAAGACAGCTAATATCTCGCCCGGCGAGACGGCGTCCGCGAGAAAACTGGCGCCGTTCGCTACCGCTGTGACTTGTGGTGGACCACTTCCAGGATTCCCGTTGGCAAGCAGGCCATAAATTGCCAAACTATTGGAGAAGGTCGGCGCGTAAACGCGGCCATTTACAACCGTCGGCGCGACAAACTTAGCGAACCTGCCGAGCGTGTCTCGATCGGGAACCATGTTGCTGTTCCATAGTTCGTGGGATAGATCAGAGGCATCCAGCGCATGCAGAGTGCCGGGTACCAGGCGGCTGCTGTAGTCACCGGTCGTTTCCCAAACGATTCCTGTTCCATTTGCTCCGCCATTGGCGGTAACAGCGATGCCCGCAAATTGCGATGGCACGGCCGGGACGTTTTGCGAAAGCGGGTTGGCCTGGATCTTTCCATTCACGATCTGGAAGGCTTGCAAGGCACCGTACGGCTCATACTCATACACAATGGGGCCGCTGGCGTTATTCCAGAGCGCGAAATCAAACATCCCCCATTGGTTAACCTGAACGCTTTGCACGGTTCCGGTGTTGTCGGGGCCAAGGTGTCCCATGGCGCCATTGATCAGATATAGAAGGCCGGACTTGGCGCCGGTGAGAACCGAATTTGTACCCGGAATCAGGATGACGCCAGTGGAACCGAGGTCCCAGTCATTCTCGTTCAGCTCGGCCCACTCGTTGGGCGTGTAATAATCCAGTACCTTCAGATCGGAGGATAGTTTGATTACCGACTCTCCAAAGTTGGAGGAACCATCGAAATCGCCGTTGCCGGACGCGACATACAGATTCCCGCTCTGGTCGATCGCGGGTCCCCGGCCCGATTGCCAGACCGCCGCACCGGCTCCGTTCGGCGACAGGTTAATCGTCGATACCTGGGATTGCAGGTTCGATGCATTAAAGGCCAGTATCCAACCGTGGTAAGGCCCGCCGTCTGCATGCGAACCGAAGCCCACATAGACAATTCCGTTAGAAAGTGCCAGAGCGGGCCTTTGCAGATGCATCATAGGATCGAACTGGAGGGTGCCGAAATAACTGTCGGCGCCGTTTCCCGGCACCGTGGCGGAAATCACCGCCGGACCGGAAAACATCTCGTGGCCATCGGCCAGAGAGAGCGCGTGAATTTGAAAAACCGGGGCTTCGTATTGAAGTATCTCCGACACAACGTAGATAGCTTTCCTGGTGAGATCGATCACCGGCGTACTCAGAATTCCAGTCTCCGGGATAATATCGCTGAAGTTCAGAAGCGAAGAAGGAACCGTCGGCCCGAGATTCACTTGCCACAGCGGCACCGTGGATTGGGGCGCATCGGCGTCGATCGCATAGACGCTGTTGTGCATGGTGGCGACGTAGACCACGTTCGTGGCTTGGCTATGGATCTGAATTCCAGACGCGTATAACGGCTGCGCATAGATTTGTCCGTCAACCGGAAAAGTACCGATCATTCCGAAGCTGTACTGATTCACATTGGCCGGAGTAAGAATGGTCTCCTGCAGATTGGCGTTGGTTCGTTGATTGTCGTAGTTTCCCGTGAGCACGTTTACTGGCGTTTGGGCAAAGCTGCAGGTCGCAATACTGAGTGCAAGCACAGTTTTTCGAATAGAGAGACACATTTTTTTTCGCGGATGATTTTGCGATCATCTGCCTTCCTACCGGGGAAGGCGCAAGAAAGCAGTTATATCCGCCACGCTTAAGTACTAATCGGCAAACCTGGCCTTCCACAACACCCTAGAGTGTGTTGTTTGTTTCGGTTAGGACGCCCTGTTTTAATAACGGACGTGTTTTCGTGCCAAATGGGTTACCGGCCTTAAAATGCTTTACAAAACTTATCTCACTAGCTAATTAGCCGGTGGATGGTTTGTAATTTCTCCCACAACGGAGCGAGCAATTCCAGGCGCAATGCGTTGGGACCGTCAGATAAAGCACGTTCGGGAGCCTCGTGTACTTCGAGGAAGACCCCGTCGACCCCCGCAGCCACGGCCGCGCGGGCGAGAGTAGGAATGAACTGGGGCTCACCGCCGGAAGCGTGCCCCATACCGGTTGGCGTTTGCACGCTGTGCGTGGCGTCGAAAATCACGGGCCAGCCAAACTCACGCATGATTGCCAGGCCTCGCATATCGACTACCAGGTTGTTGTAGCCGAAAGATGTACCCCGTTCGGTGAGCAGGATGTTGTTGTTTCCGGTAGAGGCGACCTTCGCGGCCGCATGCCGAATATCGTTGGGCGAAACGAACTGCCCTTTCTTGATGTTGACGGCTCGTCCCGTTTGCCCGGCCGCGATCAGCAAATCGGTCTGCCGGCAAAGAAAGGCCGGAATCTGCAAAATGTCCGCGGCCTCCGCGGCGGCTTCGGCTTGCGAAGGCTCGTGAATGTCGGTCAAGACCGTGTAGCCTTCGCGCCGCAGGCGGGCCAGGATCCGAACACCCTCCTTGAGGCCGGGCCCGCGATAGGAGGCGATGCTGCTGCGGTTAGCCTTATCGAAGGAAGCTTTGAAAATGAATTGGCCCGCGATTCTGCGGATCTCGCCGGCCAGAAAGTGAACGTGTTCCTCACTCTCGATGACGCAAGGTCCCGCGATCAGCACCAGCGGCTGGCCGCGTCCGATTGGAGGCAACGCACTCAAGGAAGGCCCGCTCAATCGGCGTGCGTGAACTGTCCCGATCGCGCGCGCTGCCCGGGCCGGGCGCGATTCTTGCGGTTTTTGTAAGCCGCGCCGATGAAGGCGGCGAACAAGGGATGCGGCTCCATCGGCTTAGACTTGAATTCGGGATGGAACTGGCAACCCAGGAACCAGGGATGGTCCGGAATCTCGCAGATCTCCACGTACACACCATCGGGGGTCTGGCCGGCAATGCGCAAACCTCCCGCGCTGAGAACCTGTTCGTACTCCCGATTGAACTCGTAGCGATGGCGATGCCGCTCGCTGATTTCCGGCTCGCCATAAGCCTCCAGCGCGAAACTTCCTTCAGTTAGTAAGCATGGATAAGCGCCCAAACGCATGGTGCCGCCGAGTTCATCGACGCCCTTCAATTCGCGCAGCTTGTAGATGACGCGATCGGGCGTGGACGGATCGAACTCGGTAGAATTAGCATGTTCCAAGCCGCACACGTGGCGCGCGAACTCGATCACCATGGTTTGCATGCCCAGGCAGATACCGAAATACGGAACCTTGTTTTCCCGGGCGTAGCGGATGGCGGTAATCATTCCCTCCACGCCGCGCTTACCGAATCCGCCGGGCACCAGGATGCCATCGAACCTTTCCAGATCGCGAGTGCAATCGGGCCACTGCATGTTCTCAGATTCGATCCAGTGAATATTGACCTTGATACGGTGCGCCAGACCGCCGTGCAGGAGGGCTTCTTTGAGACTCTTGTAAGAATCTTCGTACTCGACGTATTTGCCGACGAGCGCGATATCCACCTGATCTTCGGGATTCTGCATGCGTTCCAGCATGCCGGTCCAGCGGCTGAGATCGCGGGGCTTAGCGTCGATACGGAGCAGCCGGAGAATGATTTCGTCCACGCCCTGTTCGGCGAAAACGAGCGGCACTTCGTAAACCGAGTGCACGTCGCTGGCCGTGATCACGGCTTCCACGTCGACGTCGCAGAAGAGGGCGATCTTTTCCTTCATATCGGGCGGAAGCTGCCGCTCCGACCGGCACAACAGCATGTCGGGCTGGATACCGATGGCGCGTAGTTCCTTGACACTGTGCTGGGTGGGTTTGGTCTTCAACTCCTGCGCCGCAGCGATCCAGGGCACTAGAGTGACGTGAACGAAGGCAGTATTGTCGCGGCCCAGCTCATGGCGTAACTGGCGAATAGCTTCCAAGAAAGGCAAGGACTCGATGTCGCCTACGGTCCCGCCAATTTCAACGATCACGACATCCACGTCCGACGCCACCTTGCGCGCCGCCGCTTTAATTTCATTGGTCACGTGCGGGATGACCTGCACGGTTTTTCCGAGATAGTCGCCGCGCCGTTCACGGTGGATAATCTGTTCGTAAATGCGGCCGGAGGTGAGATTGTTGCTCTGGGTGAGTTTGGCGTGAGTGAAGCGCTCGTAGTGGCCCAAATCGAGATCCGTTTCAGCGCCGTCGTCGGTGACATAGACTTCCCCGTGCTGGAAGGGGCTCATAGTGCCGGGATCGACGTTGAGATACGGATCGAATTTTTGTAGCGTAACGCGCAAGCCGCGGCTCTCCAGCAGGCAGCCGATCGAAGCGGCAGCGATGCCCTTGCCGAGCGACGAAACCACGCCCCCCGTCACGAATATGTACTTGGCCGTTGGCATTCTTCTTCCCTCGCTATTTTAAAGAAGGCTCAAAGAGCGCGGCGATGCGCTCGAGGTCTTCGGGCGTGTCTACGCCCAGAGACTCGTATTCGGTTTCCACCACGCGGATGCGATAGCCGTTTTCGATCGCCCGCAGCTGCTCCAGCCGCTCGGCCTGCTCGAGGGGACCCACCGGAAGCCCGGAATAGGCAAGCAGGAATTCGCGCCGGTATACATAAAGACCAATGTGCTTGTAGTGAACGATGGCGCCTGGTTTGCCATCGCGCATGTAGGGAATCGCCCAGCGCGAAAAATAGATAGCATCGCCCATGAGATCCGAGATTACTTTCACGACGTTCGGATTGTCCACCTCGGTCGGGATTTCGATGCGTTTCTTGAGCGTCGCCATGGGCAAGTCGGGATCATCGAGCAGGGCCAGCGCCGCGGCGTCGATGGCGGTTGGATCGATCAGAGGCTCATCGCCTTGGATGTTGACGATCACCGGCGCTTGGTCGGAGGATGCCACTTCGGCGACGCGGTCCGTTCCCGACAGATGGTCGGGTCGAGTCATCTGAACCTGAGCGCCGAACGAGCGCGCGGTTTTGGCGATGCGATCGTCGTCGGTAGCAATGATTATTTTCGAGAGATAGCGGGCCTGGCTTGCACGCTCATAGACATGCTGCAAAATAGGCTTTCCGGCGAGGGGGGCGAGCGCTTTTCCTGGAAAACGAGAGGAGGCGAACCGGGCTGGAATTACGCCCAGAATTCTCGTCGGCACAATAGATCATAGCATAGTCGATGGCAGTGAAGGAGACCAAGACGGGCCTGGAGCCGAAATATCGTCACTCGAAAAAACGAACCCAACCCTGGCAGGTCGTCTTGATATTTTCCTCCACTTT
>DATHOT010000343.1:0-14003 GCA_035484655.1 Bryobacteraceae bacterium
AGCAACACCATCCCGCGCAAACCATCTTCGAAAGTCGGATATTCCACCGGCGCCGACGAATCTGCTACTTTGGCGTAGAACCGCTTGAACACCTGCTTATGGGTGTCGTCGTAGCCTTCGCTGTGGCCGCCCGGCAAATCGGCGTAGGCGGCGGCTTTGGGGTCCAGCAGCGACGGATCTTTCAGCATTAGCCCGTTCGGCGTGTTGCGCTGTCCGATCCACAACTCATCGGGCCGCTCCTGGTTCCAGGAAACACCGGCCTTGGTTCCATAGATGTCGACGGTGAACATATTCTTTCGCCCCGCCGACATCTGGCTGACGGTGAAGCAGCCGCGCGCGCGATCGCCCAGATGTAACAGCACCGCGGCGAAGTCTTCGGTGTCGATCGGAACCGTCTGGTAGTCCTCGGGCTTGAGCGTCTTGCCGGCGAACGTCTCGATCGACCCCTTAGGCTTCTTGCGCGTCTTGTGAAACGTCGCGAAATCGGCGCAGAGCGCGGCGATCTTCTGTCCAGTGAGGTGCTGGATCATGTCCATCCAGTGCGAGCCGATGTCGCCCATCGCGCGCAGCGGACCGTTGGCCTTGGAATCGATGCGCCAGTTCCAATCGGTGTCGTACAGCAACCAGTCTTGTGAATAAGTACCTTGTACGATCAGAATTTCGCCCAGCTCGCCGGCTTCGATCATCCGACGGATCTGTTGCACCACGGGATAGTAGCGCAGGTTGTGCTGGATGCAATTCGCAAGGCCAGTCTTAGCGGCCAGATCCACCAGCTCGCGGGCTTCGCCGGAAGTGACGGTAAAAGGTTTCTCGCAGAGTACGTGCTTGCCTGCTTCCAAGGCCGCTTTGCACATCGAGTGGTGCATGGCATTGGGGGTTAACACGTGTACTGCTTGGATGGACGGATCGTGGAGCAGAGTCTTGTAATCGCCGGTGGCCCGCTCCACTCCCAGGCTCTGGCCGAACGCACGCGCCTTCTGCCCGGTCGACGCCGCCACGCCGGCGATTTCGACGTAGCCCAGCCGCCGGACATTCTCGGCGTGAACCTTACCCATGAAGCCAGTGCCAATGATGGCGGTCTTGAGTTTTTCCATAAAAGGACCAAGTGCTCCTGTCGATACGAAGTGTGGGCTTGGTAAACTAGGATTCTACAGGAAATGGTCGTTCGCATACGATTTAACAACGGACCCAAGGTGCGCCGCAACTACCGCAAGAACCAGCATCTTGCGCTGGGACTCGCCGCGCTTCTGACTCCAGTTGCGGTCATGGCGATTGTTCTGGCCTTATGGAGGCTGAGCGCCGACTTGAGAGCCACTGAATTTCCAATCAGCATGGGGCTTTTCTCTCACTGGCAGGTCTGGATGACCGGTGCCGCAATTATCGAGTTCCTGGCCATCATTTTGAATCGCTATGGAAATGCGGAACCGGCACTCCAAGAACCTGTAGAAGAATCCGAAGCGTAACCCGGGAACCCGAAATAATCGATATGTAATCTATTTTGTGTGGCGCTATGCCACACGCTGTGCGGTTTCTGACCGCATTACGAGGTCGCCGCGTTCAAAACCGTTGTGCAGTACCAATATCTGAGAAATGCCGAAACTTTGGTGGTGTTCATGCATCTGTCAGCGTAGAGGGCCACGGAGGATATGTCAGTTACACGAATCGGAGCGATATTACAGCCCGCCGGCATGCGGGCTATATCCATTTTTACGGATACTGGTTCCGCGCTGCCGGGAAGGCTGCGTTGGTTTTTTGAGCGAATTGTAGTTGCCTCCGAGGCGGCCATGAACGTCCTTCCGGCGCTGCTAACGCCCGCCGCCGTAACTGCCTTAGTGCTGGGTCTGTGGCGTGTCTGCGCGGATCTTGGCTGGACCGGCGAATTCCTCATCGCCAACGGCTTCTTCTCGCACTGGCAAGTCTGGATCGCACTTGCCATCGCTATGCAAACCGCCGCAGCTTCCCTGGCCGCCAAGATGAGCAATGTGCGCGCCCACCGTGTCCACATCGACTCCTAACATAAGATTTCTCAAGAAAACTCACCGATGTTCTGATATTCTGAGTCTAGGCGGCCAGTCCTTTCATGTCTTTCCGCAGTAGAACCAGGACCGGAATCTTTTACGTCCCCGGATTTCCCAAGGGCGTCAAGTGGCTGCTCATCAGTAATGTCGCTGTCTTCCTGCTGGGCTTCTTTGCGCAACTGGTTCGGTTAGACCGGCCGCTCGGCATCTTCGCCCTGATTCCCGCCGCAGTAGTGAAGGATTTTTTCGTCTGGCAGTTGGCCACCTATCTTTTTTTGCACGGCGGATTCGGTCACATCATCTGGAACATGCTGGCGCTGTGGATGTTCGGCGCAGACCTGGAACGCGTGTGGGGAACCCGCCGCTTCATCCAGTTTTATTTCTTCTGCGGGATCGGAGCCGGGGTGTGCGTAGTCGTGGCGAATTACGTGCTTCCCTGGGGAAATCCCTTAACCCCGACCATCGGGAGTTCCGGCGCCATCTTCGGCATTTTGCTGGCCTACGCGATGATGTATCCGAATCGGACTATCCTATGGGGCTTCCTGATCCCGATTCAGGTGAAGTATTTCGTGTTGATCGTCGGCGTCATCGCGTTTTTGAGCTCCTTCCAGGTAAACAACGGCGTCAGCGAATTCGCCCACTTGGGTGGTCTGCTGTTCGGTTATATTTTCATGAAGTCGCCAAGGGTACAGTTCGACCTGGCGGGGCCGGTGCGGAGGCAGTATCACGACTGGAAGCTGCGGCGGGCGAAGAAAAAGTTTCAAGTTTACCTGCGAAAGCAGGGTTCAGGCAGAGGCGGCCCCACGCTGCACTAGCGGGTTAATATAGGTAGTGAACCCGGCCGGTAACGCACACAGCCGGCAGAACGTCATTGGTTTTGATATAGTTTCCTCCAACGGTCTTATGAAACACTTGAAAGCCATCCTTGTCTTAGGGGTAGTGTCGCTCCTGGCCGGCGGTTCGTTCCGCTTCGCAGCAGCCCAAGGTCCAGGGCCGGGTCAATCGGAAACCGTCGCCAAACCGAAGAAGAAAGACGTGCCGGCGGAGGCCACCGACGAACCGAAGGTCCCTTCCAAGTTCTCTAAGAAGGATAAGGACGTCCCGGAAGGCCTGCCGACCTTCAGCAGCGATGTCAATACCGTGCAGCTCGAGGTCGCGGTGCTCGACAATCACGGTAAGTTCATTCCGAACATCCCGCGCGGCAATTTTCGCGTACTGGAGGACAACGTTCCTCAACAGATTTCGGGATTCAGCACCAACGCGGACGCTCCGATGACGATCGCGATGGTGATCGAATTCAACGCCTTATTCCAGCAATATTGGTCGCAGGGCTGGTATCAGACGCTGGTCGCCTCCTACGGCTTCGTTGAGACTCTAAAGCCCGACGACTACGTCGCCATTGTCGCCTATGACTTGCGCCCGGAGATCCTCACCGATTTCACAACCGATCGCGGGAAGATCCAGGAGGCTATGCAGCGTCTGCGGATTCCCGGCTTTTCGGAATCAAATATGTACGACGCGTTGGTCGATACCGCGCAGCGAATGACCAACATCGAGGGCCGCAAAGCGATTCTGCTGATCGCCACCGGCCGCGACACCTTCAGCAAGCTCACCTTCGACAAAGCTCGCAAGGCCATTCAGGAAGCTGGCGTGCCAATCTACGCCATCAGCCTGCTGCAGGCGTTCCGCATTGTGGCCGATGCCTATATGTCCGATTCGCAGCGCATGGATTTCTTGCAAGCCGACAACCAATTGAATACGTTCACCCGCGAGACCGGGGGACAAGCGTTCTTTCCCCGCTTCTACGGTGAATTTCCGGGCATCTTTCACGACATCGGAGCCGCTCTGCGCAATCAGTATTCCCTCGCCTACAGCCCATCCAATCAAGTTAAGGATGGCAAGTATCGCAAGATCAAAGTGGAGCTAGTGAATCCAGAGAACGGCGAGCAGCTTCGCATCACCGATCAGAAGAACAAGCCGATCAAATACTCGATTATCGCTAAGCAAGGGTACACGGCGCCGCGCGCGGTAGAATAATTCTTCGCGCTGCGTTTCGAGCCTGACCGGGTTACACACCTCCGTCCTCTTAGTCAAGCTCTCAATCTTCCTCTTTTACAGGTCGATAGAAATTCGTTGACAGTTGTGTTGCACGTCTGCTAATTTCGTTGGGTCTTTTCTAATGACGAACTCCTCCTCGTCGCAGAATCCGAGCGGGCGGATTCTGATTGTCGACGATAATTCCATGGGACTCGCGGCCCGTCGAAGCGTTCTGGAAGAACTCGGGCACAAGGTGATCACTACTTCCTTGCCACACGACGCACTGGAACTGTGCGGAAAACAACGGTTCGACGTCGTGGTCACCGATTACAAGATGCCGAAGATGAACGGCGTCGAGTTTATCAGCCGGCTGAGAAAGCAGCATCCGTCGATGTTGGTGATTCTCATTTCGGGCTTCACCGATACGCTGGGGTTGACTGAATCCAACACCGGCGCCGACATCGTGCTGCAGAAGAGCGCGCATGAGGTGCCCCAGCTCATTCGTGCCGTCAACCGGCTGTTGCGCAAACAGCCCGCCAAGAAGCCGCCGACGTCGCATCCGTCCGGCAAGGTGGAGAAGCGCAAGAACCGCTAGACTTCGTCATGGCTGATATCGTTCACTCGATACAGATTTCCGCTCCGCCCGCTGCAGTCCATACACTGGCGTCTACTTCTGGCGGCCTGGCGAAGTGGTGGGCCGCCGACGTTTCCGAGCCAGACGGCGCCGTCGAACTCGGCTTCTTCAGTCGCCAAACGGTGTATCGTCTAAAACTGCAGGTCAACCATCCTCCGGATCGGGTCGAGTGGCTATGCGAAACAGGACAGGAATGGAGTGGCACAGGTCTGGTGTTCCACGTGGAATCTCGCGGCAACGGGTCGCTTCTCCGCTTCACGCACGGCGGCTGGCAATCGGCGACGGACTACTTCATTTCATGCAATACGGTTTGGGGCGAGTTGATGTTCCGCCTGAAGGCTGCCGCTGAGGGAAAATCGCCCGGCCCGCTCTTTCTGCGGGATAGCCTCGCATACTAAGGCGACCTATTCTAAGGTCCGGCGAAACCGTAGTGTTCTCAAGGATGTCCTTCGCGGTAAAGTAGAGGTGGATGCCCTCATTTCGCGCGCTGATCGCGATCAGCATGTGCGCCGCGCTCGCCGGCGCCGCCACCCGTCCCAAAGACCCGAAGAAGCCCGCCGACGCGACCAGCACTTCTGCAGTAAGAAGACAGCTGCGCGGCATGAGCCTCCACGACAAGGTGGCGCAATTGGTCATCATGCCGGTTTACGGCGAGGTCACCAACACTCGCTCGGCCACCTTTCGCAAATATCAGCATTTCGTGCGCGATCTGCACGTGGGTGGGGTCATCGTCACCGGTCACATAACCAACGGAACCGTCCGCAACGCGGAGCCCTTCGCAATGGCGGCGCTGCTGAATCGGCTGCAAAAGGCGTCCAGAGTACCACTACTGGTTGGGGCTGATTTTGAGCGAGGTACATCGATGCGTGTCACCTCCACCACCGCTTGGCCCTACAGCATGGCGTTCGCCGCGGCTAAGGATCTGGAGGGAGTGAAGTACGAAGGCGCGGAGACGGCTCGCGAGGCACGCGCTATGGGCGTGAACTGGTTGTTCGCGCCGGTTTCGGATGTCAATAATAATCCGGACAATCCAATCATCAATATCCGCTCTTATGGAGAAGATCCGGCCGAGGTCTCGAGTTTCGTCCAGGCATTTATCGCCGGCGCTCATTCCGACGCTCACAATCCGGTGCTGGTCACAGCCAAACATTTTCCAGGACATGGCGATACCGCCCAAGACAGCCACATCGGCTTGGCCAAGCTGGATGCAGATCGCGACCGCATCGAGTCCGTCGAACTGGCGCCCTTTCGAGCTGCGATTTCCGCGGGAGTAGACTCGGTGATGACCGCGCATCTGGCGGTTCCCGCGCTGGAACCCGAGAACGAACCTGCAACGGTATCCAGCAAGATCATCACCGGCGTGCTCAAGGAAGAGCTGGGTTTCCACGGCATTGTCGTCACCGACGCGATGGACATGGAGGGGCTCGCATCCTTATATGACACGGCCGAGGCTTCCACGCGCGCCATCGAAGCCGGAGCGGACGTGCTGTTGATGCCGAAAAAGGCCGAAGACGCTATCAACGGTGTGATGGCCGCCGTCCAGCGCGGCAGAATCTCTCGCCAGCGGATTGATGAAAGCGTCGCCAAAGTCCTAGCCGCCAAGGCGCGGCTCGGCTTGAATCGCAAGAAAGTGGTGGATCTGGATGGGATCGACGACATAGTAGACTCGCCTGAGGCCGAGGAACGCGCCCAGCAGGTTTCCGACCGCGCGGTGACGCTCGTCAAAGACGAAAAGGACGCGCTTCCGTTGCGTCATCCCGAGACTACCTGCTTGATTGCAATGACCGAAAGCCGCCGAGGTCAGCAAGGCCAGCGGTTGATCGAAGAAGTTAAAAAACGCGCGCCCAATATGCTGACCGTCACGGTCGATCCCGGGATGAGCAAAGACGATCTCGATCAGGTGAGCCAAAAGACAAGCGGATGCACTCAGATCATCGCCGCTGCATACGTCACAGTCAGCGCCTATCGCGGTAATGTGGCGATGGCTGGCAGCTTTCCCGATTTCCTGAATGGTCTAATTGCAGGCAAAGCGCCGGTGACGCTGGCAGCGCTCGGAAACCCGTACCTGGTGCGCGCTTTTCCGAACGTCAGCTCCTATGTCACCACGTATAGCCCCACGCCGACTTCCGAAGTCGCGCTGGCCAAGGCTCTGTTCGGCGAGATCGCTATCACCGGCCGATTGCCCGTTAGCATTCCCGGCGTCGCCAAATATGGCGACGGCGTACAGCTTCCGGCCACACACACTCCACAGAAAGGGTTGTAGAAAATGGTTGAAATTACGTGGCTCGGCCACGCGACGTTCCAGTTTCGTCTGGAATCCGGCGAAGTAATCGTGATGGATCCTTGGGTGGAGGGCAATCCCAAGTATCCGAAGGATCACCAGTTCAGTCGCATCGACGCGATTCTGGTGTCGCATGCCCACTTCGATCACATTCATGACGCGGTTCCCTTGGCCAAGAAGTTTAAGCCGAAAGTAGTGGCGATCTTCGAAACCTGCCTGTGGCTGACATCCAAAGGCGTCGAGACCTGCAGCGGCATGAACAAAGGTGGCACGCAGGACGTTGGACCCCTGAAGGTCACCATGACCCATGCGATCCACAGTTGCGGCATTCAGGATGGCGATCAGGTGATTTACGGCGGCGAGGCGGCGGGTTACATCCTGCATTTAAAAGATGGGCGCACCATTTACTTCTCCGGCGACACCGCGGTCTTCTCGGACATGCAGCTTATCGAGAAGCTGTACCATCCGGATCTGGCATTTCTGCCGATTGGCGATTTCTACACCATGGGTCCCCGCGAAGCAGCGCTGGCCTGCCGGCTGCTCAAGCCTAAGAAAGTGATCCCGATGCACTTCGGTACGTTCCCGGCACTCACTGGAACGCCGGGTGAAGTAGCCGCGTTGTTGAAAGATTTCCCGCAGTGCGAAATCTGGCCGATCGAGATTGGCAAGCCGGTGAAGTGGTAAGCAATAAACCTTCCCGCCGGTGGTATCATCCAACTGATCGATGCCATGACCGGCCGGACGCTCTCGCATTATTTGATCGAAGAGAAGCTTGGACAAGGCGGCATGGGCGTCGTCTACAAAGCCCGCGACACCCGTCTCGACCGCTTCGTCGCCCTCAAGGTCTTGCCTGCGGATAAGGTTGCCGATCCCGAGCGCAAGCGCCGCTTCATCCAGGAGGCTAAGGCCGCCTCGGCTCTGAACCATCCCAACATCATTACCATCCACGATATCGATCAGGCGGACGGCGTGGACTTCATCGCCATGGAGCATGTCGATGGTAAAACCCTAGACCAAGTCATTCCGCGCAACGGAATGCGATTGAACGAACTTCTGAAGTATGCCATCCAGATTGCAGGCGCTCTCTCTCGCGCCCACGCTGCCGGCATCATCCACCGCGATATCAAGCCTGCCAATATCATGGTCACCCAGGATGGCCACGTGAAGGTGCTGGACTTCGGTTTGGCCAAGCTTACGGAGGTAACGGAAGACAACACCCAAGCTCCTACGGCGCCAATGAAAGCCGTCGACGCCGATGGAACCGGGGAGGGCACCATCCTCGGCACGATCGCCTACATGTCGCCCGAGCAGGCCGAGGGCAAAAAGGTGGATGCGCGAAGCGACATCTTCAGCTTCGGGTCGGTGCTGTATGAGATGGCCACCGGCCGCCGCGCCTTTCAGGACGAGACCAAGATCTCGACGCTGGCGGCGATCTTGAACAAGGAGCCAGCCCCCGTCCGTGAGGTCGCCGCCGATGCGCCCCGCGACCTGGAAAAGATCATCGCCCGCCGCCTGCGCAAGGACCCGAATCGTCGTTTCCAGCACATGGCCGATGTGAAAGTCGCCTTCGAGGAGCTCAAGGAAGAGTCCGAATCCGGTAAGCTGGAGCTCGGCGCGCCGCCGACAACCACGCGCTCCGGCGTTACAGTGTCTGCACGCTCGGCGGCTCTAACGCTTTCAGTATTGATCATTGCAAGCGGCGCCGTCTGGTGGTTCACCCGCTCGCAACCAATTGCTCCTGCGAAGACTCCCAACCTGGTACGTCTCACGTCCGATTCCGGTCTCACCACCGACCCGGCGCTCGCGCCCGACGGCAAGCTTCTGGCTTATGCTTCCGACCGCAGCGGCGATGGCAATCTCGACATCTACGTCCAGCAGCTCGGCGGCGGCGCGCCTATTCGCCTCACTCATGGCCCGCTCGACAACTCGGAGCCGGCCTTTTCTCCCGATGGCACGAAGATCGCATTCCACTCGGAGCGCGATGGCGGCGGAGTGTACGTCGTATCGGCCCTGGGCGGCGAAGCCAGGCTGATCGCCAAGGACGGCCGGCGGCCGCGCTTCTCTCCCGATGGGTCCTTGATCGCCTACTGGGTCGGGGAACAAGCAATTACCACGGGAAGGATTTACGTGATCTCGTCTGCCGGTGGTGCGCCTCCGAGACAACTTCAGGCTGAGTTTACGGTCGCGAACTATCCTGTTTGGGCACCCGATAGTAGGCATATCTTGTTTTCCGGCGTCCAGAGTGGAGGAGCGCAAACTTTCGACTGGTGGGTCGCCTCGATCAACGGCGGGTCCCCGATCAAAACCGGCGCCGTCGCCGCCATTCGCGACAAGGGCTTCAATGTCCTCCGCACCAGCCTTACCATCGTTCCCGGCATGTGGGATCAGCCGGACCAACTCATATTCTCCGGTGTTCTGGGCGACAGCACCAATCTCTGGCAGCTTCCAATCTCCTCCAAGACGTGGAGAGTGACCGGCTCGCCCCAGCGACTGACGTTTGGCACCGCTGTAGAAACCCAGCCGGCCGTTGCGGCATCGCGCATGGTTTTCGCCAGCCTCGTTTCCAATGACGATATCTGGAGCTTGCCGCTGGAGCCGAATCGGGGGAGAGTCACGGGAAACTTACAGCGGCTGACTCAGAATGCCGCCGTGGATTTCTGGCCGTCTGTCAGTGCCGATGGTAAAAAGGTCGTGTTCCTCTCCGGCCGCTCTGGGAATCTCCATCCCTGGCTCTTGGACATCGAAAGCGGCAAGGAAACCGCCCTCAGTGCTACGTCTGTGAATGAATTCGCGCCCCACCTCAACCCGGATGGATCCAAGGTAGTCTATGCAGTGGGTGGAGGCGCCGGGGTTGCCGCTCAGTATGTAGTGATACTTGGGGCCGGCGGAGTTCCCGGCGTGCCTGACAGAATTTGTGAGATCTGTGGCGGGCCGTACGATTGGTCGCCCGACTCGCGCAAAATCCTTGCCCAGTTTGGGAGACCCGGTGAAACCAGATATCTTCGTCTGTTTGACCTGTCCACTGGTGAGTGGACCGTCCTCGTGCAGCACCCCAAAGATCTGTTGGGCGGCGCTCGTCTTTCCCCGGATGGCCAGTGGATCAGTTTCGTTGAGACTACTGCGCCCACCCGCCGCCGTGTTTTTATCGTACCCGCTACCGGCAAATCAGCAGTGCCCCCAAACCAGTGGATCCCGATCACCGACGGCCAGCGCCTCGACCGTGAGCCTCGCTGGTCGCCGGATGGAAAGCTCCTCTATTTCCTCTCTGAGCGCGATGGCTTTCGCTGCTTCTGGGCGCAGCACCTGGATCCCGCTACCAAACATCCGGCGGGCGCCCCCTTCGCGGTCCAACATTTTCATCGCACGCGCTTCTCGATTCGCTATCAGGACACCGGAACAGTCGGCTTCGGTATCGCCCGCGACAAAATCGTCTTCGCGATGGGCGAGACTACCGGTAATATCTGGATGGTTCAATAACTCAAGCCTCGGCCCCGGTTTCCCGGCATATCGGAAAAGCCCTGCGCTACGATAAAGCTGGATGCGGTTGTTGATCATCGACGACGATGTCGAGCTGTGCGGACTCCTCAAGGAGTTCCTGCAGCGGGAAGGTTTTGCCGTCGAGTGCGCCCACGAGGGCCTAAGCGGTCTGGAACACGCTAAGCAAGGCGGCTACGACCTTATTATTCTGGACGTGATGCTGCCTGGCCTGGACGGCTTCGAGATCCTCAAGCGACTTCGCGCCGAGAGCCGGGTTCCAGTGTTGATGCTGACCGCGCGTGGGCAGGATGTCGACCGCATCGTCGGCCTGGAACTCGGAGCCGACGATTACCTTCCCAAGCCATTCAATCCTCGCGAGCTTTCGGCGCGCGTCAAAGCTGTCCTCCGGCGCACTGAAGCCAAAGCGAACCGCGGACGGCTGGAGGTCAACGGAGTGGTGCTCGACCCCGGCAGCCGCCATGTGACTCTGGATGGCAAGGCGATCGAAGTCACGACGCTGGAATTCGACATCCTGGAGCAGCTCATGCGCAACGCTGGGCATGTGGTGTCCCGCGACGGCCTGATGGAGAGCCTCTACAACCGGAAATCCACGCCCTTCGATCGCTCCATCGACATGCACGTCAGCCATCTGCGGCGCAAGCTGGAAGGCGGCCGCCCGGTGATTAAGACCATTCGCGGCGTCGGTTATCAGTTCTGTCAAACGCCCGAGGATGCGCTGGCCGGATGAGATCGCTCTTCGCCAAGACGCTGCTCTGGTTCCTGGCCACGACTGCGGTCGCGCTCGGCGGTTTTATCATCACTACTGCGTTGACCGTTTCATCCGCCACCCCGCGCGGACCTCTAAACATGTTGCTCAATGTTCAAGTGGAGGAAGCTAAGCGCGCGTACGAGACCGGCGGCCGTGAGGCTCTGAGCGCGGTGCTCGCTAAATTCCAACAGATCACCGAAACGCAGGTCGTCTTCACCGATGCGAAGGGAACCGACCTTGTCACTGGCAACGCGCGACCCGATCTGCTGCGGCGGCAGGAGCGCCGGCGCTGGCGGCTGCCCTATCCTTTCGGCGGCCGTCGACCCATCATCGCCCGCGCGGATGCGAGCCGGCAATACTGGCTGTTCCTGATCGATGAGCGGCGCAGCGCCTTCTTCTTCCTGCAGCTACAGCATCTGTGGATAATCGGCTTGGTGATCCTGCTGTGTTACGGCTTCGCTTATCACCTGACCTCGCCGGTTCGCCGGTTGCGGGCGGCGGTGGAATGCTTCGGCCGTGGTGACTTTGCGGCGCGTGCCGAGACGAACCGCCGGGACGAGCTTGGACAATTAGCAACCAGCTTCAACCAGATGGCGGATCGCATCCAGACGCTGCTTTCGGCCGAGCGGCGTCTTTTGTTGGACATCTCGCACGAATTGCGTAGCCCGCTAGCCCGGCTAGGCGTGGCCGTCGAGCTGGCCCGCACCGGCGAGGATCGCGAGAGCATGCTGGATCGCATCCAGAAAGAAGCCGACCGTCTGAACGAGTTGGTGGCCGAACTGCTGCAAGTGACCCGCGTAGAAGGCGATCCGTCGATGCAGAAGATGGAGACGGTGCGTCTCGATGAGCTGCTGGGCGATCTGGTTTACGATTCGTTGCTTGAAGCCAAAGCCAAGGACTGCACGCTGCTGCTGAAGGCTCCGATCCCGGTGACTCTGACGGGCGACGAGGAGCTGCTCCGGCGCGCGATCGAGAACGTCATCCGCAACGCGATTCGCTATGCGCCCCCTGGCTCTTCCGTTGATATTGAGCTGAGCCGAATAAGCGACGTCGCGCGGATCTCGGTTCGCGATTACGGTCCCGGTGTGCCGGAAGAGGCGCTGCCGAGAATCTTCGATCCGTTTTATCGCGTGGATTCCGATCGCAACCGGATGAGCGGCGGCCTCGGGCTGGGGCTGGCGATCGCCCGGCGCTCGGTCGAGCTCCACAAAGGCAAGCTAACGGCTCACAACGCGCATCCTGGCCTGCTGACAACAATTGAGCTGCCCGCTCAAAATTGGGGACAGTACACTCAATCCCCGATTTCCCAGCCAATTGCCGAAGAAGTCGAGATACATGAAATCGGGGATTGAGTGTACTGTCCCTAATTTTCCGGTTTCAGTAGCTTGATGGTCGACGGCAGCGAATACAAGCCCTCGGTCTCCTTAGGATTATCGACCCTCACCGAATCGGAAAAAATCTCGTAGATCTTTTCGCGATTGCGCTCGCGTTCGATCGTGAACGGCCATTGGATTCCACCGGCGTCACGATATTTTGTGTAACGCGTGACCTCCTCGTTGCGATCCTTGGTAAGTTCGTCGCGGCGATAGAAAACCTGACGCACCGGAAGCTTGGTGATCTGATGAAAGTAAACCGTGGTGGTCCGATTATCAGCATCAGTGATATCGACGATTTCAACCGGCGAGTTTTCGATCACATCCGATCCGCGAGCTTCAAAAATCATGCCCGGCTCATGGAGCCGCACGCGCAAGATATAGAAAACGTCCCGCAGTGTAGTTTCCTTATAACGCGCGAAGCGATCGGCTGGAAGCGGCCGCGCGCCCCGATACGTGACGTCCCAGGCTTCTTTGTCGGTGAAAAGAGCGCCGTAATCTTCTTTCTTGCCGAAGTTTTCGCGTTCGCGCTGCGCCAACTCGTGCGCCGTGTCCTGAACGCCGGGATAATAGCGCGTATAAATTTTGGCGATGCTCAGACCACTTAACTCCTCGCGATAAAACGAGTACGCGCGGCCAGACTCCTCGCGATTCTCCATCTTCAGATAACGGTCGCCACCCAGCGCGTCCAGGCATTCGTTTACGAGGCGCTTGCCCTTTTCCTGCGCCGTCTCGGCGGCATGCGATACAAAAACGGAGGCCGCAGCTACAGCGACCCAGCGAGTCAACTTCATGGCTTCTTGCTCAACACCTCCGGCGTTACCCCGGAATTAATCTTGTAGTTGTCGATCTTCACGGTGGCGTATTTCTTGTCGCCCTGCATGGTGGTCCACTCGAACGGAAGGCGAATGCCGTTCACGTCCCGCCAGTCGGCAAAAATCTGCGAGACGGTGCCCTGCGCTCCTTCCTGATAGGAGGTTTTCGCGGGCACCCCGGTTTTCTCATCTACCTCTAACCGGATGCTCTCGCCGTCTTTCGAGGAGATTTCGAGCGTCCCCTCGCCGGCGTAATTCACGGTGCGATTCGGGTCCCGATCGCTCATCGCGAGTAAAGCGATCTGCCGGAATAACTCGCCGCGCACCTGTTTCAGAACCGGTGCAGGCAGCGCTTGCATGCCCTGGAAACCAACCATCCATCCGGCATTCCCATCCGAATAGACGGACTGCTTGCCGAACGGCAGCTCGATATCCTGACGCAGCGACGACGGCGCCAGAAAAGTGTTGGTCTGCTTCACCTTCATCAACGCGCCCGGAGTCTGCACCTCGACGTTAGCCTGATACTGCAGATCCTTCACCGCGGCCAGTTTGTCGGAGCCGCCCAGCGCCTTCTGCACACGCTGCAACAGGGCTTTTCC
>DATHOT010000344.1:0-19803 GCA_035484655.1 Bryobacteraceae bacterium
CGTCCAGCCAGATTCACGAACGGGCTCAAAGCACCAGACTGAGGTCGGCCTGATTCGCCGGCGACCTCTTCATCGTGCTCCGAATCGCTGGCGTTTTCATCCTTCCTTGTGCCGGCGTCCGCGCCGGCATGGGTGAGTCACTTGCGACAACTGTCAACAACCCTTTTTTTTCTTCAAACTTCCCCCGGCAGCCAGAGGTCCTTCCACCCTCACCGGTCTCGGGACCAACATTTTGATGACGGCGTTCTCCAGTCCACCTCCTCCTGCCGAAGAGCGTTTGCCAGTGTTCGCCGATGTTGAACCTATGTTTCAGCAGGCGTCATGATCTGTTCGTCTCCGAGCCACGAACGCTGTTGGCCTTCGCTAGTCCAAGTACTGCTGACCGAATTGCGTCAGCGTGATCTTCGCGGATTGGGGATATTCAACCCCGCTCGAATTAGGATAAACGCAGCGCGCCAAACTTCTCTGCCTTTTGCGATCTGAGATGCCCGTGCTTTCCTGCACCAGCTTCCCTCCCACGTAAAACGTCGAATACCAGACCCGGCCTCGCTGGAAGAGTTGGATCAGATAATCCTTCTACCGCTTGCCGATGCGGCGATTACAGGGTATTGACAAAGTGTTCCAAGACTTGGTGATGGTCGAGGCGGATTGTCGACGTCCAACCTTGAAGACCGGTATACGACGGAGGTACATGCAGTTGCACAGTGTCCCTTTGGCAACGTTGAGCCCACGCAATAATTCATTGGTATCGATGAGCGTGGCAGGGATGGCCGGTTGCAACCCCGCCGCATCCGCGCAAGAAAGCCCGGGGCGAAAGCAGCGGCGCTTATCGACGTGGGGCGCTTGATAAGTCCACCGCCAATCGCGGAAGAGTGGGCGGCGATTCTCGTTTGCTAGGTGGGACGATCGGGTACCGTACGAGCGACCTGACGTTGATTAACCGCCCACCGCGTCTCTCTGGACGCCGCCGCCGCAAACAGGCGTAGCTTAAACGGCTTATTGAGTCGCGCCTAATCTTCGCAACAATGCCACCGTACTTGCGTGCGGGACCGCGCGAGCGGGTGCACCAGTCAGATCCGCGCCATTTTCTGCATCCGCGGGTACTCGCCTGGCCCCCCGGGCAAGCAGTGCCGCCAGCGGTGTCAGGCCACGTTTATTCTTCGCGTTCAACTGGGCGCCGTGGTCAGCCAGAAACTGAACCACCGTGTCGTATCCCAAAACGGCAGCGCCATGCAGGGCGGTATCCCCGTCTCCGTTGGCTACATTTACATCTGCTCCAAGGCTCACCGCGGTCTGTACAGTTCCCAAAACCTGGCTTTCCGGTTCCACCTTTCCAAAATCGATTACGGCTATGCCGCGGCGGCTTTGATTAGGCCCCGACCCGATACCTGCCGCCAACATCAGCGGCGTGATACCATTCGGCATCGCGATCTCGGCGTCCGCGCCGCCGGCTTTGAGGGCTCGCATGATTTCAGGTTCCAGAAATTTCGCGGCCAGCAAATAAGGCGTCGCGCCAACTAGCGGCGCAAGCAGATTGAAGTCGGTGTTGTCCCGACGCACCGGCGTTCCTTTCGTCATCGGTACATTCGGATTTGCGCCGTGGGCCAGGAGCGCTTTCACCAGTTCCAGGTCGCTTCTCAGAACCGCGGCGTGCAACGCCGTATATCCGATTTCGGCGGCGTTCGGATCGGCACCCTTTTCCAGCAGCACGGCACCAACTTTCCCATTCCCGCTGTGGGCGGCCAAAACCAGAGCGGTCATGCCGTCGGGCAAGGAGTCGTTGGCGTTCGCGCCCTTTTCCAGCAGTTGCCTGGCGGACTCGACGTCTCCGGATCGCGCCGTAAACAGCAACGGAGTGAATCCACCCCGGAGCACGGTGTAATTCAGCTTTTCGCGACCCGCTCTCTGCGTTTGCTCGCCAACGACCGTCTGCGGATAAGCATCCGAACGGGCGCGAAGATCCGCGCCGAATTCCAGCAGCATCTGGACCGCCTCGGGATGGGCTTCTGCCGCCGCCCACATCAGCGCGGTCTGATGGTGCGCGGACTCCTTGGCGTTCACGCTGGCGCCATGGACCAGTAACGCCTTCACCGCCGTGGCGTCACCGGTGCGCGCGCACGTCATCAGCGCCGTCTCGCCACTCAGCAGTTTGGCATTCGCATCCGCCCCGCCTGCCAACAGCCGCTCAACCATAGGGGCGCTATGGTTCATACAGGCCAGGTAGAGCGGCGTAGCCCCATCGTCATTCGCCGCATTCACACGCGCTCCGGCGCGAATCAGAAGATCGGCGGCGGCGACATTGTCGAGGTGCGCGGCCCAATGCAGCGCAGTTGCGCCGTCGCCCTGAGTAGCTTTCACATCGGCGTGCTGCTTCAGTAACCGGCGGACGAGTTGTGTGTCATTGTTTCTTACGGCTTGGATAACCCGCAAATCGCTCGCCGCCGCCGGACTAAGACTGGCCGCGATGGCGGCTAAACACCATCCGGCGCTCAGGCACTTCAGGTTGAGAAGCATCTTGCGAATTTAGCTAAGAGATAGAATGCTGGGATCGACTCGCCCCGTGCTGTCGCCGAGGCGATCCCAACGCACAGCGAAGTGATCGAGCAGCGTCAGGTGCAGATTCGCCAAGGGCATGCCCTTGAACCGAATGTGACGCCCGCCCTTCAGACTACCCGCGCCACCTCCTGCCAACACGATTGGGATATTAATGGGGGAGTGGCTGTTGCTATCGGCGATACCCGCGCCGTAAATCATCGTGATATGGTCCAGCAGCGTGCCATCGCCATCGGGCGTGGCCTGCAGTTTTCCAAGAAAATACGAAAACATCTTTACGTGATAAGCGTTGATCTTGGCGACCTTTTCTAGCTTCTCGGGCTCCTGCTGGTGGTGCGAAATGGGGTGATGTGCGTCGGGCACGCCGATCTGCGGGTAGGTCATGCCGCTGTGCTCGTGGCCGAGCATCATGGTGATGACGCGGGTCAGGTCGCACTGATACGCCAACACCTCTAAGTCGAACATCAACCGGACATGCTGTTCCCAATCCGACGGGATACCCACGGGATGGTCGACCAGCGGCAGCTCCTGGCTGCTCTGTTTTTCGGTAATCTGGATGCGCTGTTCCACATCGCGAATGGCGTCGAGATACTCCGTGAGTTTGGTCCGATCGCTCTGGGGAAGCGCCCCTTGGAGCTGCGCCACCTCCTGGCTCACCGAGTCAAGAATGCTCTGCCGCCGCCGCAACCGGGCCAGCCTCGCTTTAGGGTCGGTACTGCCGCTGTCGCCAAACAGACGCTCGAATATGACGCGCGGGTTGTTTTGTGTTGGTAAGGGCGTGTTGGCGCTCTTCCATGAAATCGTGTTGGTGTAAGGGCAGGCAAAACCGGTGTCGCAAGCGCCCGCTGTCTCGCCGGATTCGATTGCCAGCTCTAAGGACGCCAACTGGGTTTGTTTGCCGGTCTGCTGCGCGAGGATCTGATCCATGGAAATGCCGGCATCCAGCCAGGTCTCGCTAGTGGGCGGCGACACATCGGTCAAGAACTTCGTGCTGGCTTTGGCATGGGCGCCACCCGGCCGGCCAGGCGTGGGGCTGCTGTTCAGGCCGGACAGGACAAGCAGCTGTTTCCGGAAAGGCTCCAGCGCGCTCAAGGTCGGAGTGAGTTCCCATTCCGCGCCCTCGGTCGCCGGAAGGTAGTTCTTCATGATCATGCCGTTCGGCACGTACACGACACCGAAGCGGTTGATCGGTTTTGCGGCCGTCTTGGAGGTGGCAGAAAAAGCGGGCACCATGCTGTCCAATAGCGGCAACGCCAGCGCTGCGCCGATGCCGCGTAACATCGTGCGGCGCGGAATAGCCTTCTTCGTAACAATCATTTCCCCAGACTCCTCATCGTTGAGCGCTTAGCGACGGCCCACCCCCAGAAACTCCCATGCTGAAGGGCGGGCTGCTGACTACACCTAATATTATGGATGACCAACGATAGTCGTCTCTGGCCGCAACTCGCGAGACTCTGCGGATCGCGGGCAGATCGGTGTATTCGACGCCGCGGCCGGTAGCATAAGCCAAAAGTTTCCCAGTGAGTGTACGAACAAAATCTTCTTTGTGACTGGCCAAGAGCATGCGCAGCCCGGACAGCCCTTCGAAACGAGTGCCGTCCGGCAAGGATGCGGACGCGTCTACCAGTGCGCCATCGCTCTCAGTGCGGAACTTTCCCAGCGCATCGAAATTCTCGAGTGAGAATCCTAGCGGATCCATCCGCTGATGGCAAGACGCGCAAGCCACGTTCTTTCGGTGAATCTCCATACGTTGGCGGAGCGATCGGGGCTGGCCATCCACTCCAGCGTCCTTCAAGTCCGGCACATCGGGAGGCGGCGGTGGAGGAGGCGAACCAAGCATGTTCGCGAGCAGCCATCGGCCGCGTATCGCCACCGAGGTTCGATTCGGATAGGACGTCACGGCGAGAACACTGGCCTGGCCCAGCAATCCCCCGCGCTGTCCATCCGCAAAAGTCACCCTGCGAAAATGGTTTCCGTACACATTAGGAATCCCATAATGCTTCGCCAACCGTTCATTAAGGAACGTATAGTTGGCGGTCAACAAATCCAACACGCTGCGATTCTCACGCAACTGGCTGGCGATGAAAAGTTGCGTCTCCTGCTTCATGGCGTCCCGGAGATTCTCATCGAACTCGGGATAAGCTGCTGAATCCGGCACAAGTCCGGACAACTTGCTCAACTCCAGCCACCGATTCGCAAAATTGTCCACCAGGGCTCTGGATCGGGGATCGCGAAGCATCCGCCGGACTTGCTGCTCCACGATCGCCGGATCTTGGAGCTTTCCACTGCCGGCGACATTCAGAAGTTCGTCATCGGGAACGCTCGCCCAAAGGAAAAACGATAATCGCGACGCCAGATCGAGATCGCTTAGAGGATAGACTGAGCCAGGCGCTATCCCGGCCGGATCGCGTTCGATTCGGAACAAAAAGCTCGGAGAGGCCAGTATCCGTTCAATACCTTGCTGGATGCCTGCATCGAAACTCTGGCCGACGCGCCCATCCCGGTAAAAACTAAGTAGGGTCTGAAGGTCCGCTTCCGTAACGGGCCGGCGATACGCTCGCCTGGCGATCGTGGACAAAATCTTGATTGCGCACGGCTCCTCGGCAGCCGCGTCCTTGGGGTTGCAGAGAAAAACTCGGCGGCGAGCCGGCGAATCACCGGGCTCGATTTTGCCATAAGGGCCGCCGATGTACACGAACTCCACCGCGGGATTGCCGTGATAGTACTCATTGGTCGTCCGTGCAAAGCCTGTCTGTGGCGGCTGCGAGACCCCTTCCGGCTCCCAGAACCGCCGAACGAAGGAGACCCCTACTTCATGATCGCCGGCCGTCACCGGCACGCGGGCCTCGAGCCCCGCGTCGGCGGTATGCATGTAGACCTCGAATTCAGGATCTCCCTGCGTATTCCCGGCGAAACTCTCGGGCATGGTCATGCCTTTGGCTTCGCCGCCCACCGAGAACCGCTTGAGGAGCCGACCATCCAGACGGATGTCGATCTGGTGTGGCTCGCCCATCCCGACGAGATAATCATACTCCTCGCGTCTCAAGAGAACTTTGACGGTGTACTCGCCATCGAGGGGAAAATGATAGCGAATGGCCGTGCCCCCTTGCGATCCGAAAGGCAGATTGTCGCTCATCTGCTCATCTTGAATCAGGAGTTTGGACAGCTTAAATGTGTCGATGCCCGGATTGAGACTGGTATCGCCGACAGCCAAGCGACTGATGGTTCGCGCCGCGGACAGGTAATTTTCCAGCAGCGCTGGTGAGACTGACAGGACACTGGCTACGTTGTCGAAGCCTTCCTGATCTGCATCGTCCGACGAAAGTAGCGCCCGCCCATCAATCTCGAGTCCGAGCAAGTCACGAATGGCGTTGGTGTACTCCGCACGATTGAGCCGATGCACTGCCACGCGTCCCGGATTGGGCTTACCGGCAGCGGCGGCGTCCAGCGCAGTTTCCAGCTGGACGGTCGCGTCGGTATAGTCGGCGGGATCCGGCCGCGGCAATCCAGGAGGCGGCATTTCACCGGTTCGCAGCTTACGCGCCACTTTTTCCCAGGTTTCGGCATGCTCCCCGACATGTTCCAGGTCCAAACTATCGAGTTGGAGTCCGGCTGTTTTCGCTTTATCGTTGTGGCAGGTGATGCAGTATTTATCGAGGACCGCACGTGCCGCGGCTGTTGTGGGTGCCGGCGAGCTGACCAGTTGGTTCTGAGACTTGGCCACTTCCGAACGACGCGCCGGTGCAGGTTTCTGCACTTGGGCTGCCCACAAATGCAGATAGCCGGCTCCGATGACCGTGAGGCCGATACATCCCGCTATGGTCATGAATGGCTTGGTCATAGGCTAGACCATACCATCATAATCTTTCCCCAAAGCCGAAGGGTCTATACTTAAGTCGAAATCCTAAGTCCAAGAATCGGTAGACGCTTATGAAGCTTACACTCGGTCTCATCCTGGCGGTACTCTCACTTGCGCTTTTTGCGGCGCAAATCGGCAAACCAATTTACACGCTTGAACCCGTGCCGCTCACGGACGTCAATATCACCGACCAATTCTGGGCGCCTAAGATCGAGGTCAACCGAACGGTCTCCATCCGTCACCTGTTCGAGAAATTCGGCGACCGCAGTTACGATAACCCACGGCTCATCGAAGCCGCTTCCTACGTGGTGGCGAAGTCGCCGGATCCCGAACTCGCGCAGACCCTTGAAAAGATGGTCGACAACGAAATTGCCGCGACCGAGCGCCGCCTGCGTGACCCGATCCGTATATCGGGTTACTTCTACGAAGCAGCCGTCGCATACTATCACGCCACCGGCAGTCGCCGAATGCTCGAAACCGCCATCAAAGCATTCGACGCGCTCGAGGCCGGCTATGGTCCAGGCAAGAAGACATACATCTCCGGCCATGAAGGGATGAAGATCGGCCTTTTGGCTATGTATCGGGAGACGGGCGATCGGCGCTATGCGCAGCTCGCGCAGTTTTTCCTGGATGAGCGCGGCAAAGACGACTATCCCCGTACTGGTGAATACGCCATCGACCGAACTTACGCGCAAGATGACAAGCCGGTGATCCAACAACGTGAAGCCGAAGGCCACGCCGTCCGCGCCACTTATCTCTACATTCCCTTCACTGATATCGCCTCACTCACCGGTGGCCCCAATTACAACCGCGCCATCGATAGCATCTGGCAAGATGCCGTGTATCGCAAGACATACGTCACAGGAAGCATCGGCTCTATCCGTTTTCACGAGCAATACGGCCAACCTTATGAGTTGCCCAATCTCAGCGGTTGGAACGAAACCTGCGCGTCCTACGGTAACTTCGTCTGGAACCAGCGGATGTTTTTGTTGCACCGCGACGCCCGCTTCGCCGACCTCATGGAGCGCGTCTTATACAACGGCTTCCTGGATGGCGTGTCGCTCAAAGGCAATCGTTTCTTCTATCAAAATCCGCTCATGTCGTATGGGAACTATGAGCGTTTCGACTGGATCGATACTCCCTGCTGCCCGCCCAACGTTGTTCGCCTCATCGCTTCGCTCGGCAAATATATCTACGCCCACAATGATGACGAGCTGTACATCAACTTGTTCATTGGCTCCGATGCTCACGTAACCATGGGTGGGAAGCGCGTGCGCCTGGCGCAACAGACTCGATATCCCTGGGATGGCGACATTAAGATCCATGTTGATCCCGACCAACCCCGCGACTTCACTGTTTACGTCCGGATTCCCGGTTGGACAGGCGACCAAGTGATGGTTGGCGACTTGTACCGCTTTCTCGACAGCGGCCACGCCTTGGTGACTCTCAAAATAAATGGTCGTGTCATTAACCCCTCTATGGCCAATGGCTATGCCAAGATTCGGCGCGAGTGGAAATCCGGCGATTCCATCGAACTTTCGATGCCTATGCCCGTACGCCGTATCTTGGCCGATTCGCGAGTCAAAGACGACGCGGGACTGGTGGCCCTCGAACGGGGCCCCCTGGTTTACTGCGCAGAGTGGGCCGACAACGGGGGCCATGCGCTTAACTTGGTTGTGCCGGACAGCACACAATTCCGGACCGAGTTTCGCCAGAACATACTAAATGGCGTGGAGGTGATTACCGGTAAAATCCCAGCAGTCGTGCGCAGGAAAGATGGCGGCTCAGTCACTGAGTCGCACGACTTGATCGCTATCCCTTACTACGCTTGGGCCAACCGCGGCATGGGCGAAATGGCGGTCTGGCTGCCACGCACGGCCGAGAAGGCCGCGGCCCTTCCTATCCAACTCCCGGCCAATGTTGCCCAGGTCAAATCCTCCGGCGGCATCGAAAAACAGTGGACCGGCTACAACGACCAGAATGACGACATCTCCGCGGTCTATGACGGCATTGACCCGCTCAGCTCGGCCGACGAATCTCACCGCTACTTCCGCATGCGACCGCCGGTCGGCGAGCGCGCCTGGGTGGAGTACGATTTACAACGGCCGGCAACGATTTCAACTGCGTCCGTTTACTTCGTCGACGACAAGCGCTTCTGCAAGCTGCCCGCGTCTTGGCGCGTGCTCTATAAGGATGGCGCCGAATGGAAGCCAATTCCGGCAGAGTACTTCGTTGACAAAGACAAGTTCAACAGCGTGACATTTCCTCCAGTCACCACGAGCGCCATGCGGCTGGAGGTAGAACCGCAAACCGGGCACTACAAGTCCGGCGAGATCGGCCCGCCCGGCGCGATGTTCCTGAGCAGCGACATCGACTGGCGCGAATTCGGCATCATCGAGTGGCGGGTCAAGTGACCACAGAGACCAATCTTCCAGGATGTATACACCAGGTTATCCTGGCGGGCTGGACCGGGCGTGATCGCGCCGCGCTAGAGAAACATATGGCTGAGTTAGAATTGGTCGGTGTTCGCCGTCCACCAACAACACCGGTTTATTACCGCGTTTCGTCCTCTCGCGTAACGACGTCCGATTCGATCGAGGTTACCGGAACCGATAGCAGCGGAGAAGTCGAATTCATAATGCTACAAACCGGCGGCTCTCTATGGATAGGCGTTGGTTCGGACCACACAGACCGGAAGGTTGAAACTTACAATATTACGGTTTCGAAACAGATGTGCGATAAGCCGATCGCGAGCGGTGTCTGGCTGTTCGACGAGCTTAGCGATCATTGGGACAGCCTCGTGTTGCGCTCCTGGGCGGTCAACGGCGGGGATCGCCGGCTCTATCAGGAGGGCAGCGTTTCCTCCATGCTGCATCCGCACGACTTGATGGCAGGCTACGTACAGGATGGGAATTCGCTCGATGAGGGTACTGCGATGTTCAGCGGCACCTTGCCGGCAATTGGAGGCATCCAACCCGCCGACCGATTTGAATTCGAGTTAGAAGATCCTGTGCGAAAGCGCCGCTTGGCTCACGGTTACGACATACGCCGCCTTCCAGTGGCAGGCTAACTCAGGCGGGGTCGTAATAGTGGATTTCCAGCAGCAGACAACCCGTTTCAGATTTGAATGGTCCATGGTGTACGCCGGGAGGCCGGCAAGCGTAAGTATTCGGTTGGAAGCTGGTGCCATTCCGCCCGTACTCATCGTTGCCAACAATGAGGTCGCCGGAGACGAGGTAGACTTCCTCCCAATACTCATGAACAAAGGGCTTGGTAGTGAAAACGCCGGGTTGAAAACGTAAGAAGCGTGTTCGGCTTCCGCGTCTGGCCTGTTCATCGAGCGCACCGGAAAGAATCTTTTGCTGGATGCCGCTGGGATACCCGGCCAGAGTAACCCATCCTTCCGTCATGTCGAGTAGGTGAAATTCTTTGTGCTGTTTGTTGATAGCCATTTCCGTTTTTCGTCCTCCAGATCATAGCTGGCGAGCAACCGGTTTACCATCCCTGTCGCCCGGTCCCAATCGTAGGTGCGATTTGAATGGCCCTTAGTCACGAATGCGGCGCCCGAATAGAACATCTCGTATTGTGTATGACGCGAAGCAAACTCGGAGCCTACTGCATCCCAAGCCATTTTGAAAAATTTGATGCGCTGCTCCGGATCGAAGGTTGGAGAGCGCTGTACCCGAAGAGAGTAGTCCGCGACCTCGGGCTCGATCAGGTCTCGAATGCTGGACGGCAGCATGATCATACTTCCACCAGCAAGCTCGCGTAGGGTTTGAATCACTTTGGGATAAAGCTGTTGAGTCAAAACTTGAGCGGCGTAAAGCGTGTTCGCATCCGGAATGAAATAGCCACCGTACTGCGCTCCCTTGACTTCCATCGCGCGGACCATGCCGTCGACCAGTGCGGCTTCCGCGGCCAACTGCCCGAGAGTTTCGCGCACCTGCGGCATGTTTTCAATTCCGTTCGCAGTGGCGATCATTCGACCGACTCCAACCAGAAATCTTAATTTCACCTCAAGGCGAATTTGAGCCTGATAATTCTGATAAACGTGAGCCGGCGTCGCATAGAACTGCTTCTGACACATTGCCACGTTGCCCGCAATAAAAACGCGATCCCACGGAACCTTGACTTCATCGAAATAAAGCACAGCGTCATTTTCGTCAAACTGGTTCGATAGGGGATAGTCAAAACGCGAGTCGGAAGCCAGCTCGTACGATTTTCGCGACAACAGCTTGAGACCTTTCGCATTCATTGGAACCACGAAAGAAAGCGCGTACGGTTCGTCTCCCGGCGCTAGTGGTTGAATACAGGTGACAAAGACTTCGTTGGCCATGATCGCGCTCGTGCCCAGCATCTTCGCCCCTTTTACAGTGATTCCCTGGGAATCCTGATCACAGAGGTGTGCCGTCAAAAGAGCGTCGGTCTGCTGGTGTGGGTTTTTGGAACGATCCGATTGCGGGTTGATGATTACATAAGTAAGGAACAGATCGTTGTCGCGAGCATATTGGTAGTAGCCACGCAGAGCGCCGGCGCGCTTCGGATCGAACGACTCAAAAAGGTCGATACCCATATACAGACCGGAAATGCATGAGGCAACATGGTCGGGCGAGCGGCCCATAAAACCGACGTGCGTCTCAGCCCATGCCGCCAGGGCTTCGCGCCTCCGAACCAGCTCTTCGTAACTGGTGGGTAACTGCCAGGCACGGCTGACTGCCTCACCGGTCTGGGGAGACCGGAACGTCATCTTTTCCAGATTTCGTGCGTCGCTCTGGTAATCATAGAGCTGAGCCGCCGAGGCCACGGCGTTGCGGAATGCCGGATGCGACGTGACGTCGTTGACGGCTTCACCGTTGAGGTAGACTTGCCGTCCGTCTCGCAACGACCCTAAATGTGTTTGGCCGGTTCTCATATATCAACTCCACTCTCACCACCCGGAGAACAGTGCATGGGCCTCCTCGTTCGCGTCCATTGTCATAGAAGTCAACTTGTGGTAGCAGCCACGGAAATAAACCAGCGGGGGTTTGCATTCCTCATACTCAACGTGCTCGACTCGCCCCACAACGATCACGTGATCTCCTCCGTCGTATTGGGCGTAGGGACGGCACTCCAGGACTGCCAGCGCGGGCAAAATAACCGGAGTGCCGGTGACGCCGATTTTGTAGGCGACCCGCTCCCATTTATTCGAAAGCGCCCTGTTAAAACGGACCGAGAGATCCTGCTGGTCCTCCTGCAGAAAATTAATGCCGAAGGCATCGGCGCTGAGAAACACATTCAGGCTGTAAAGCTTTCGGGATAGGCTGAATAACACTAACGGTGGATCGAGAGAAACCGAATTAAAGGAATTGACCGTCACCCCGTGGAGCGAACCGTCAGTTCCTCGAGCGGTGATCACGGCGACGCCGGTGGGGAACATTCCGAGTGTGTTTCGAAGCGTTCGTTCCGTAAAAGTCATGACCTGCCCCTTCGCTTCGTTTTCGTCGCGGGCGCAGCAGAGTCCTTGGAAAGATAGTCTAACAACGCGAGGGCACGATCGCCGCACGCCACCACGCGGTCTATCCTCGGAACGAGCGCACGGAACTGTTCCGCGTTCAGAAAGTCGAAAAGTACATCATTGACCGCGACTTGCACCGGAGCCAGATTGGAAAGCAGTTCCCGGCCTCGTGACGTGACTCCCAAAAAGACTCGCCTGCGGTCGTTCAAGTCCTGCACTTTAGTGATCAGACCAAGGCGCAAAAGTTTACCGGTCTCAGTGGTGACGAAAGCGCCGCTCAAGTGCAGATGCCCCGCGATCGCTCCTACGGTTACGTCTCCGTCGGTATGGAGATGGCTGATAGAGATCAGAATCGTGTATTGAATTCCTGTCAACCCGAGAAGAGCAGCAAAGCCATTGCGTACCCCTTCCAAGCGTGCCGCAAATGCCAGCATTCCATTTACGAAAGCGCGGAACTCGCTGTCAGAGCCGGCAGCCAGCAATTCGGGTCGGGAGACCGTCAACGGTCGAGCACTGCGCCTGCCCTTCGTACGGGCTGAGGAGGCGGTCGACATATAGTTTGGACTATAGCTAAGTTCCGAAGGTATTGCAAGACAAAATCGTGATACGATTTGAAAAAGCTGACAACGAGGACAACTGTCACGCTGTAGTGAGGAGATGCCATGGATAACAAAGTGCGTCGTCGAGATTTTCTGAAGAACGTTCGGGCAGTAGGCCTGCTGGCGTATGCCGCCCCGACCGCCGCTGCCGTGTCCAAGACGAAGGTTTCTGGCTCCGGCTTCAACCTCTCCGGAAGCAAATACACGCCCGTCCCGGACTACCCGATCCAACCGAAACGCTACTCCGAAGTGAAGATCAAAGATGCGTTCTGGAAACCAAAGATCACAACCAACGCGGAAGTGACCATTCCTTTTGAGGTCCAGAAACTTACTGACTCCGGAGCTCGAAAGCGCTTTGGCGGTGGCGTTCTGGAGGCCGCTATCCTATCGCTCCAAACTCATCCCGACGCCAAACTGCAGGCGCAGGTCGGCGCCGCCATCGAAATGATGAAGCAAGCTCCCGGTCCCGGCAATCACGATTTCGAAATCGCCGCGGCATATTTCAATGCAACTGGAAACCGGGATCTGATTGAGATTGCCATCAAGTCCGCCGACGCGCTGTATGAGGACTTCAAACTGCGCAATCCTCCCTTCTCCGGAGGAGAACGGGACGCAATTAACTGCGTGCAGTTATATCGAGTGACTCACGACAAGAAGCACCTCGATCTGGCGAAACATTATCTCGATATACGTGGGCTGCCTAATTCAGTAAACAGAAGCCGTCACAATCAGTCTTATAAGCCCGTCCTGGAACAGAGTGAAGCGGTCGGACATGCCGTAAACTGCGTCTCTCTAATGGTGTCCCTGTGCGATGTCGGCGTGTTGACCGGGATGAAGGAGTATCTCGACACGGCCCAACGGATGTGGCAGGATACCGTGGCCAGGAAAATGTACATCACCGGCGGCGTTGGGAGCACTGGGAATGAAGGATTTGGAGCGCCGTATTCACTGCCAAACATATCCGCGTATTCAGAGACATGTGCGGTGCTGATGTATATGACCTTGAATCACCGCCTGTTCATGGCTACGGGAGACAGCAAGTATATCGATGTCATGGAGCGGGGAATGTACAACAATGCCATTGATGGAGTGTCCGCTTCCGGCGACCACTTCTTCTATGTCAATCGACTAGCGAGCGCAGGAGATGGACGTGACAATCGCTGGGAACGAGCCTCTCTCGAATGTTGCCCTCCAAACCTGGTTAGGTTTCTGGCATCCATGCCCGGGTTTATTTACGCGCAAGACGGTCGCGAGGCGATTTACGTCAATCTCTATGTGTCGAGTGATGCATCTTTCACAGTAAACAACCGAGAGTTATCGCTATCGGTAGAGAGCGAGATGCCCTGGGGAGGAACATCCAGGATTATGGTGTCGTCGAGGGAGGATGTAAAAGCGAATATCAAATTACGGGTTCCAGGCTGGGCTAGAAATCAGCCCGTGCCTGGCGGACTGTATTCGTACCTGGACAAAGTGGACAAACAGACCCGCGTATCGATTAACGGCAATGCTCTCACCGCCACGATCGACAAATCGGGATACATTTCTCTCGATAGAAATTGGAAAGGCGGTGATGTCGTGGAAGTAGAGTTTCCATTGGAAGTAAGGAAAATAATCGCTGATCCGAAGGTGAAAGAGAATCGCGGCAGGATGGCCATCGAAAGAGGACCGGTCGTCTACTGTTGTGAATGGGCCGATGCCGCCGACGGGCACGTGCTCGACCTGTTGTTCGATGCCAAGGCTGAACTGAAGCCCTCGTTCGACAAAGAGCTATACGGCGGCGTCACCATAATTGCCGCGGAAGCCAGGAAAATCAGTAACCCGTCGGCCGCGCCAGAGCCTATCAAACTCATACCGTATTACTTGTGGGCGAACCGCGGAGCAGGCGAGATGAGCGTCTGGTTGTCGAAAGCCGAATATGCCATCGGCGACACTGGTCCTGCGGGTGGCCTGATATTCTTCGAAAACCCGAACCACTCCACCGACGGCTGGCGGTATCTGGAAGCAGCTCCCTACGATCAGAGCGCAGGCGCGAAATGGGGCTGTTTTCGCAAGGCGATCGCCGGCGCTCGCGGCACCGCTGTAGGAACCGGAAAGCAGAATACCCTGGACATGCTCGCCGCCTGCCCGGATCCGGACACTGCTGCGGCTTTGTGCGCCAACTTAAGCGTCAACGGAGTTCGTGGCTGGTTCTTGCCGTCACGAGACGAACTTGCACACATGTACAGCAACTTGAAAGCCAACGGAGCCGGTGATTTTCGAGACGGCGGTGTTGCCGATAATTTTGAATACTGGGCGTCCTCCCAGCAAACCACGGACATGGCGGTTCATATCGATTTCGCGGATCTTGGCCGCCAGCATGGCGATGATAAAGATTTTCCCCGCCGAGTTCGGGCTATCCGTGCGTTCTAGCCCTCACAGAAGGGTGCGAGGGCACGAACCAGAAGATCAGGATTAGGGCGGTATGACTGGGATTAGGGCGAGAAGGCTGGAAGTTCGAAAATTCCTTGACAGAATCGGACTTCTTCATTCATCATAGCGACACAGATCATAGGTCGCCGCCCCGTAGTGGTTATCACATCGTTTGCGAGATCCGCCGTTGTGAGCGATCCGCAGGTCTGAAATTTTCGACTTCCCAAGGGGGTGCGAATTATGTTGCGCGCTTTCTCGCTTGCCGCGATTCTACTCACTGTCGTTGCCATGGGACTTGCTCAGAACTTCCGTGGCGGGATCAACGGCATCGTTACCGATCAGACTGGGGCCATTGTAGCCGGCTGTCAGGTGACAGCCACGAATGAAGAAACGGGTCTGGTTTATTCCACGACTGCCTCAACCGCGGGTGAATTCTCCTTTCAGGATTTACCTCTTGGCAATTACACCATTACCGTTACCCAGAGCGGGTTTTCGACTCTCAAGGTTAATGGTGTTCGCGTGACAGCGGGCCAAGTGTATAACTTGCCTGCCAAGCTCGCCGTTGCCTCAACAGCAACATCGGTGGAAGTGTCGGCTGCGGCTCTTGCGTTGGAGACCACCAGCACGACGCTCGATAGCGCGCTGCCGACGGTGGCCGTTCAAGACCTTCCCATGAATGCTCGGGACTTCACTCAGATGATCGGAATGACCCCCGGATGGGCCGGCAATTCGTCTAACGGTCTGTCCGGCTCGCTGAACGGCATGCGGCAGAACCAGATTAATTGGCAGATGGAAGGCACGGACGACAACGATCCTTGGTGGAACTTCCCCGCCACCAATCAGACCGGCGTAAGTTCGATCGCCGCCGTCGTGATGCCGCTGGATTCTATCGCGGAATTCAATCTGGTCACGCAAGGGAACGCGGAGATGGGGCGGAGCCCCGGCGGCACGGTCAACCTGATCATCAAGTCAGGGACGAACCAGGTGCACGGTTCTGCGTACGACTACGAACGCAACGAGGCTTTGGAAGCGAGGCCTATCTTCCTAGCGCCCGGTAAGGCTACGCCCGAGGTGCGCAATAGAAACTACGGCGTTTCGCTGGGCGGTCCGATTAAGAAGGACAAGACCTTCTTCTTCGCCAGTTATGAAGCGCAGAAGTACGTTCTGAGCGCGTCTGCCCTCACCACTGAGCCGAGTGTGGCGTATCAGAATGAGGCGCTGGCCTTGCTGAGGCAGTACGGCGTCGCAGTGAATCCGGTTTCTGTAAACCTGCTCAATAATCTTTGGCCGAGCAATGCCTTGACTGGGAACGGAACAGCCAATAACTATCTCGGCGACTCGCCCCAACCAGGATATAGCCACAATGGTTTAGTCAAGATCGATCACGATTTCAACGCAAAGTACAGGCTGTCGCTTCGCGCGTTCGACGCCTACAGCTTTCAGCTCGGCTCCATTGGCGACGCCCTGCCCTATTATTATGCGGAGACGCCGGTTCACTCGCAGAACTACAACGCCAACCTGAACACCATTGTCAACCCTCACCTGACCAATCAGCTTCTCTTTGGTTCCAACTACTTCGACCTAAAGAAACATGACGCGAACAGCACTTTCAACCCGCCCGCCCTGGGCCTGAATACGGGCGTTACCAGCCCCAACTTGTCGGGGTCTCCGTTTATCTCCATCAGCGGTTTCGATCCCATCGGGTCCACGCCGAAGGTCGGTCGTGACACTGTCGCCAATTCGGTTACGGATACGTTTTCCTACATCAAGGGCGCACACCAATTCCGTTTTGGTGGGGGGTGGAACCAAGGCCTCATAGACGGCTTTTATCACGCCGGCGAGCGAGGGTCGTTTACATTCAACGGCTCGCAAGGGCCATGGAAGAGCCTGACCGGCGTTGATACCAACATTCTCTCGCTCGCCGATTTTCTGGCGGGTGATGTCTATCAGTCGAACCTCGCGGTAGGCAACCCGGAACGCTTTGTGACGCTGAACGGCTTCAATTTCTTCGCACACGACACTTGGCAAGTCACGCGAAAGCTGAACGTTAACTATGGATTGCGGTATGAATATGTGGGCCCACTGCATGATAGCGCCAAGGATCTGACAGAATTCGATCCGGCGGTACCCGGCGGTCTCGCTGTCGCCGGACAGACGATCCCCAATCTTTATCCGCAATACTGGAAAAACTTCCTTCCGCGCGGAGGCTTCGCGTTCCAGCCCACCAACCGCGGCGACTTCGTGATACGCGGCGGAATCGGCCTTTACACGGACACGGTGTCGGTACTGCCCTTCCTGAATAACTCAAACAGCCTGGCTAGTTACGGAGCGTCCAACGGAGGACCTATCGGAGTGAATGGCAATCCCGCCGGCACGCAGCCCGTCTATCTGGTGCAGAAAAATGCCTATACGATAGTCCCGAATCAGCTCATTTTCCCGAGCGTACCCAGCGCGACCGGAACCACTGTAATCAACCTGTTCGGGGCTAATCTGAATCTTCGTCCCGCCGAGGTCTTGGGCTTTAACCTGAATGTGGAGAAAAGCCTGGGCCAGAGCATCATCGTCCAGGTCGGCTATGTGGGCATGGAATCCAGGCACCTGATCACGCTCCAGGACATCAATCAGGCGGCGCTCGGCAGCGGTACAACCCTCTTGCCGTCGGGATTCACGAAAGCCCAGGCGAGCCGCCCGTATTTCTCGCAATTTCCGAATTTTGGAGTCATCAATCAGGTCGAAAGCAACGGGGACGCCAATTATAATGCGCTTCAGGCTCAGCTAAGGACGACAAGTTGGCACGGATTGCTCACGAAATTCAACTTCACCTGGAGCCACAATCTGGATGACATGACCGCAAACTCTGGAACGCTGCCGCAGAACAACTTTAACCTCAAAGGAAACTACGGCAACTCGGACAACGATCGCGCCCTGCAGTTCAATGGCTACCTGGTCTACGAGATTCCCGGGGCCACATTTGGCCCGAAATGGTTGACCCACGGCTGGGAAGCGAGCAGCTTGATGGTGTTTCATACCGGTGCTCCGCTCACTCCCAGGGCGACCGATAACACCGGGACCGGGGAAGGCACCCTTTACGCCAATTATATTGGCGGCAATCCGTACGTGCCGATTTCCTCCGTCAACGGCGCGCCCGTTCAATACCTCAATCCCGCCGCGTTCGCCGCTCCGCCGGCCGGCACCTATGGCACTATCGGACGTGGCATGATCTTCGGACCAGGCTTCGGCTCCGTCGATCTTTCGATTCTCAAGAACATTCCGATCAAGGAGAGGCTGCTCGCGCAACTTCATCTCGACATGTTCAATGTGTTCGACCGCACTAACTTCGGCAACCCCAGCACCACAGTCGGCAGCAGTTCCTTCGGAAAGATTTCGAGCACGACCGGAGGCTCCGGCGCTCCCGGCATCGGCGTCGGCGAGCCGTTCAATATCCAGCTAGCGCTGAAGATTCTTTGGTAAGAGGAGGAAATCAAATCATGGGTGCGACAACACGGCGAAGCATACTCAGAAACCTCGGCCGAAGCTCGCCAGTTTTATTGCAGACCAGATCTTCTGAAGCTTCCAGGATCACTTACCCGCCCAAATATTCCGATGGCATCATGGGCCCGGCCAATGTCATGGAGTTCGAGGCGATCGCCAAGACGAAGCTTTCTAAATGGGGCTACGATTACATTGCGACTGGCGTGGAAGATGAAGTCACGATGCGCGCTAACCGGTCCGCTTATAGCCGTATCTGGCTTCGCCGCCGCGCCATGGTTGACGTCAGCAAGATCGACACTTCACTGGAAATTCTCGGCCAGAAACTGGATTATCCGATTCTGCTGGACCCAACCGGCGGCAAAGACATCGACAATCCCGATGCAGACCAGGTTGCGGCGGAGGGCGCCTTCGCCAGCAAAGCGCTTTATTGCGTTGCCGCGAACGGACCCTGGATGAAGAAGCTGCAGGCCTCGAACGGCGCGCCTGTGTGGTGGTCGAATTCAGTCGGCTTAGGCACGCAGCCGGTCGCTGCCAATTTCGCGCGCCGTTCCGAGGATGCCGGTTGCGCCGGTATCATCCTCACCATGGATTACGAGTACACCCCCAACCGCGATCGTTACATCCGCAACCACTATGATTGGGGTTACCATCAGCCGGGCCCCCCTCCCAACGGCGAGAAACTCGAACCGCGCAACCCCGCTTTGGATGGAATGCTGGTGCCTTCCACACCGAGTATGACGTTCGAAACGATCAACTGGCTGCGATCCGCCGCGAAGGTTCCGGTGTGCGTCAAAGGCATCCTGCGGCCTGATGACGCAGAGCGTGTAATCCAGGCCGGCGCGCAGGCGATTGTCGTCTCCAATCACGGCGGACGCGCCGATGATGGTGTAATCGCCACTTTGGACGCGCTGCCGGCAGTCGTGAAAGCGGTGAATGGAAGAGTCCCCGTTCTCATGGACGGCGGCATCCGCCGCGGCGACGACATTTTGAAAGCCCTGGCTCTGGGCGCGAAAGCAGTTCTCATTGGCCGACCCTACTGCTGGGGCTTATCGGCGTTCGGAAAAGAGGGCGTACAACGAGTAATCGATATCTTGCGTGGGGAACTGGTGGTGGCGATGGGTTTGGCGGGCGTACCCAATCTTGCCGCGATCAACCCCAGCTTGGCGTGCCGTGCCTGGGAGCCTCCAACGGGCGCATGATCGAGCAAAAACCTTTAGGAGAAGCAATATGGCAGTAAATAGAGATGATGCTGGTTTGGTCAATAGCCCTCGCTGGACACGAAGGTCTGCGCTGCAACTTGCAGCTCTAACGGCCGGGTCGCCTTTACTCGCGCAGACTCCCGAGGCTGCGCGACCACCTCGCCCTCAGCGGATTTATCCACCGGCCTATAGCGACGA
>DATHOT010000345.1:0-2042 GCA_035484655.1 Bryobacteraceae bacterium
AAAATCGGCGCGCCAAAATAGAGGGCCTTGCCCGTTTGAAAATAGAGATTCGCGAATCCATAGACTCGGCCTGGGCCGAAAGGTGTATCGGCTCCCGGCAGAAAGATCTGCCAACCAGACCACAGAATGAACAAGGCAACGAACCATGCCCCAGCCAGCAGAAGGAGCGGGGTGAGGCCAAACACTGCCCACGGCACACGGACCGACCAGGATCGGAACTGGCGCTGCTCGATCATTGCCCTGGCGAGATCATCCATTCCGCCGAGCCGGACGAGCGCGGCGGATTCCGCATCCGTCCGACTCCGGCCCGCGCGTTCCTCTTCCACCGTTAGGTCGGCCAGATGATCGGTCAGCTCGGTCACATAGCGCCGCACATGCCGCGGCGCGACACCTGCCCGCAGCAGCCGTTCGCGAAGTTCATGGAATGGCTTCGCCATGTTGCCCTCCCGTCAGCATCATTTGGATTGCAGCCGCCAGATTGGTCCAGGTCTCCGACAGATCGGCCAATCGGCGCGACCCGGCAGGCGTTACGGTGTAATAGACACGGCTACGGCCGTTAACGGTCTTGCGTCGCGACGTCAGCGCTCCATCCTGCTCCAACCCGTGCAACACCGGATAGACAACCCCTTCGCCGACGGCGACCACCGCGCCCGTGCGGCTACGGATCGCTTGAACGATCTCATAGCCATACATCTCCTCTTGCTGGAGCAGCCTGAGAATCAGAAGCTCGGGAACTCCATTCATGAAATTCGGATTGGTCTCGCGCGCAGGCATGGACAACCCACAATACCTCGAAGTTCAAGGTATTGCAATCGAAATCAATGTCAGAATTTCACTCGCTAGCGCAGCAAGTCCTCCAGAGCCAGACTCAGTTCCGTCTTCTCGTCGCGATATTTCACAATCACCGGTGTGTAGACGCTCAAGCCCCATTCTTGTCCTTTGCCTTTCGATACGGCCCGCGCACCCGGCACCACCACCGCGTCTTCGGGAATGATGAGCGGCGTATCGCCATCAGCCCGCAGCACCGTTCCGTTCACCACGTCATACACCGGAGTGCCGCGCGTCAACACCGTTCCTGCAGCCAACACCGCCCGCTTGCGGACGATCGTGCCTTCATACACGCCGCAGTTGCCGCCGACGAGCACATCGTCTTCCAGAATCACCGGACTCGCGTTGACCGGCTCAAGCACGCCGCCCACCTGCGCCGCCGCGCTCAGATGCACGCGCTTGCCGATCTGCGCGCAGCTCCCAACCAGCGCATGCGAATCCACCATCGTGCCTTCGTCAACATACGCGCCCACATTCACATACATCGGAGGCATACAGACGACAGACTTGGCCAGATACGCGCCCGAACGCACCGACGATCCGCCAGGCACGATGCGCACGCCTTGCTCCGGCATGAATTTGCGTGCCGGGTAAGTATCTTTATCCACGAACGAAAACTCGCTGCCGCCCGAGGCCGTGAGCTTACCCAGCCGGAAGCCAAGCAGAATGCCCTGTTTCACCCACGCATTTACCCGCCATCCAGTCGGAGCATCGGGATCGGGCTCGGCGGCGCGCAGTTTTCCGGATTCAAGCCCCTCGCGCAGCTCCTGGAAAAAAACAAAGGCTCCGGAATCGCCGACAGCATCTGTTCCCGAGGCAAAATACTTATCAATTCGTTCTTTTAAGGTTGGATCACTCATCACTAGTCGAGTCTAACAATTCGGCTGGCTCTTCCGATCAGAGCATCGCTCCCTGAAATTTTCATCGCACAGAAATGTGTTCGACAGCCGATATTTGGTGACGTTTCTCGATGGTTTCGATACGATTCCAACCAAATCAGCTTCATCCACGCTCCATTGCTGGTAGCGAAGCGCTTAGGAGGATGTTGTGAAGAGAATTCTTCCGGCCATTCTATTCGTCTCGGTTCTAAGCTGGGGCCAATCGGCCCAGTCCACTGCCTATCTTGATCCCAACAGCCCCTTCTCGTCGGAATTTATGGCGGCCATCCAATCAAAGAAGGTCCCCGTGACCGTGACTACCGATCCGGCAAACGC
>DATHOT010000346.1:0-5873 GCA_035484655.1 Bryobacteraceae bacterium
CTCCAGATCGCTGGGCAGACTCGGGTGGGCATTGTGGTCGGGGCAACGCGGATGCCTAAAACACTGCGCCGTCAGGGAGGATCTATCCGGTTGTCAAGGAGCTCAACTTCCGGGGTAGGGCAGTTATACGACCAGACATCCTTCGGCGCGGCAGCGTTGATACTGAGTCCGATCCTTAGTTCGCTGAGAGACCCAGCGCTCTTATGACCGTTGGGAGCAGCAGGATGGCCGGAACCTGTGAAAACCGCAAAGCGGAACTCTCTGCGGCCGCGAGTTCGCGGCCCACGAACGGATTCCCGGGGAGTTGGCGGTTCCAGTGGCGCCAGATCTCCCGGTTGACCTCCTGGAGAGACGCAGCCTGGTCCGCGGCGCCGGAGCGGCGGAGCACTGACGCCAAAGACGCGTCGAGCGCCGTCAGAGAGACAGCGTCCAGCAAATCGCTCCGCGCGTCGGGGTGGGACGCCAGCAGGCTGCGGCGCAATTCCTGGTAGTGCGCAATCGCCTGGTCGAGTCGACCTGTTTCAGCTTCATGGTCGGCGAGAGCGCGCACGGTGATGTCGACCTCGCTTCCAGGCTTGAGGGCTGCGGCGGGATAATCGCCTGTGTTGTGCAGCAGGCGAATAGCCGCCTCAATCCGCGCCATGGCATCGCTCTCGCGATGCAGCCACCGAACGGCATAGGAGGAACCGGCCAGGAGGGCCGCTTCCAGACGGCGTGCGGCCACATCGTCGGGAACCTCCCGAATCCTCATGAGAGAGTGATCGTAGACATCCAGTGCGCGCCGCGGATTCGAGCGGCGCAAAAGGTCGCCCAGGTAATGGCCACCCATCGCGATGGTGATGCGGGACTCGTAATCCTTGGGAGCCGTCTGGGCGAAGATTTCGAGCGCATCGAAGGCTTCCTGCAGCAGGATTGCGGCCTCCCTGGGCCGGTTCAGATTGACGCTGCCATCTTCTCCCAGAAGGAGTCCTTCGCGGCAACGGGTCTGGTACAGGATCAGGCGGGTGTACTTATGATCTCCCTCGTCGCGGAGGAGTTGTTCCCAGAGTTGGCGCGCCTGGTGGATGGCTTCCTGCGCGCCCTGCAAGTCACCCAGGTAGGTCAAGGCGCCGGCCAACATGTTGAACGCTTGCGCCCGCGGCCCTGGCACGGTCGAGGTATTTCGCGAGTAGTCAATACCCAGGCGGGCGTAACGGACGGCATCGTCAAACCGATGGATACCGGTGTGGACTTCCGCCAGATCTCCGTAGATATAAGTCGCGCCATTAATCTCGCGGCGCGTCAGATTTCCCAGCCGCGCCAGCCGGTCGAAGCCCTCGACAACCTGCGGAGACCAGGCGATGACTTCCTCCGGGTGTCGTTGGGCATAGGCGACCACCGCGCGATCGTGCGCCACGTTGGCCACCAGCCAGAGCGCTTGCCGGTTGGTTGGATCGGCAGCCAGAACGGTGTTGGCGATCTCCCCGGCCTTGCTCAGGCTTTTTTCTGCCTCGACGTACTGGCCCATCTGGTTCCATTCCGGGACTCCCTGAAGACGCGCGATGCGCATATAACCAGCGCTGATTTCGAGCGCCAGTTGTTTGTCGCGGAGCGCTTGCGGGGACAGGCTTTCCAGATACTGCATGGCGGAGGCGGCGATTTTGTTGTGCAAAGGCAAGTCGCTGCCGGCATTGTCGCCGGTCAGCAGTCTTTCGAATTCCAACTGTTGCAGGGAAAGCTGCCTCAACTGGGCAACGCGGCCCTCCGCATTCGCGCGCTGGCGATGGGCAATGTACAGGCCGGCCGTGAGACTGAGGACCACCACCGCGGCGGCGCTCACCGGCATCCAGCAGCGTCGCGCGAATTTTCGCGAGCGGTACCAGACGTTGGCCGATCGGGCCCGCACCGGCCGCGATTGGAGAAAGGCCTCGAGATCGTCGGCGAACTGCTCGACGGTGTTATAGCGCTCCTCCTGTTCCTTGCGCAGAGCTTTGAGCAGAATGCAATCGAGATCCGCGGGCAAGTCGGAATTCAGGTGGCAGGCCCGGGTGGGATCGGTGGTGCAGATGGCGGCCTCGATGGCTTCCGGCGCTCGATCGGGAAAGGCATGTGGCGATTGCCCGGTAAGGAGCCGATAGAGGACGGCGCCCAGAGAATAGACATCGGTTGCAGTGCTTTGGGCCGCGCCGCGGACCTGCTCGGGGCTGGCATAGTCCGGCGTCAGCAGACGCTCCTGGGTACGGGTCTGGTCGGTCGCGGCGGCGAGAATCTTGGCGATCCCGAAATCCAGCAGCTTCGGTTGCCCGGACGCATCGACCAGGATGTTGGATGGCTTGATGTCGCGGTGGATGATCAGGTTGCGATGGGCATAAGCGACCGCATCGCATACGCCCAGGAACAGGCGAAGTTTGCCGCGCAGGTCCAGCTTCTGCGAGTACACGTCGATGGGCACGCCATCGATATAATCCAACACCAGGTAGGGGCGGCCGTCGGCAGTCTCGCCGACGTCGAGAAGGCGGGCGATTCCGGGATGCTGCAGCCCGGCCAGAATCTGTCGCTCCTGCAGAAACCGGGACCGCAACGAAGAGTGCGCCACGCCGCGGCCGAGCAGCTTGATGGCGACACGATGCTCGACCTGGCCATCGACGCGCCCCGCCAGAAAAACCTCGCCGGCGCCGCCGCGGCCGAGCAGGCGGTCCAGCCGGTAAGGGCCGCAGCGGAGCCCTGGCGCGGGGAGCTCCTCCAAAGACTCCAGAAAGGCTTGCGCTGCCCCGGAGACCAGGTTCGTCACCGAGGTATCCGGCGAGTCGAATTGCAGGAGCGATTCCAATTCCTTCTGCAGATCCAGCGGAACCTCGTGTTGCTTAAAATAAAGCCTGCGTTCCGCGGGAGTGAGGTCATCCACCTCGCGGAATAACTCGAGGACCTCGTCTCGCATAGCTCAGAACATGATGCCACAGCGCTTCGCGTTGTGGGGCGGCTATTCCTGGCCGCGAGTCGGATTTCCATCCGGCTTAGCCGGCGCAGCCTGCCGCTTCAAACGGCCTCTGTAGAAAGGTATCACTCGCAGTCCCCTAGCCTGTATAGCGAGAAATCTCCGGAGAATTAGCGGATCGTATGATAGAACCCATCGGCACAGAATCGCATCCGCCCATCACCGAGTTGTTGCATCAGATGCGCGCCGGCAACGAATCCGCGCGGGGCGAACTGATGAGCGTCGTCTATCAAACGCTGCACCGGATTGCCGAATCCCAGCTTCGCAAGGAACGCCCGGAGCACACTTTGCAGCCTACCGCCCTGGTGAACGAAGCGTATTTGAAGCTTTTCGGCCATTCGGAAATCCAATTCGCGGACCGGGCGCACTTCTTCGCGGTGGTGTCGCGAGCCATGCGCAGGATCCTGGTGGACCATGCCCGCGCGCGAGCGGCGGCACGGCGTAACGACGAACAGGTCCAATTGGATACGTCCATCGAGTTCGAGGCCGGCGCCGGCGCCGAACCGATGGAACTCCTCGATCTGGACCTCGCTATGGACGCCTTGGCCCAGGAGCGGAGTTCGCTGGCCGAACTGATCGAGATGCGTTACTTCGGAGGCATGACCGCGGAAGAGACTGCCGAGGTCGTCGGCCGCTCCGTACACGTCGTCCGTCACGAACTTCGTCTGGCCCATGCATGGCTGCGGCGGGAGTTGGCAGCGCAAGGCTGAGATTTCGATAGCCACCTTCATCCAAAAGACTGACCGCTGAGCGGCGCGAGCACACAGGCGCGAGGCTTTAAGCCCCGCTTATCTCTGTTTGCTGCCCGCTCCAACGTCGATCGCCGTTCCAGGCTCCGGTGGCGGGTAGTCCTGCGTCCCTTCGACTGAAAGACGGTAAAAAGTTCGCTAAATCTGCCGCGTGGCCCCGCTATACAGAACAGGAGAGGAAGTTCGATGAACAAATATATTAGTGCGAGCGCGTTGATCGTTTCGATTGGTTTGGTGACTCCCTGGGCTTTCGCGTCGATTCCGGACGCCAACGGGGTAATACACGGCTGCTACAACACCACGAACGGTAATGAGCGGATCATCGACACGGCGGTGGACTCCTGCAGAAATGGCGAAACGGCAATTCAGTGGAACCAGACCGGGCCACAAGGACCACAGGGGCCGCAAGGGCCACAGGGACCACAGGGGCCGCAAGGACCACAGGGGCCACAAGGGCCGCAAGGACAACAGGGGCCGCAAGGGCCGCAGGGACCACAAGGGCCACAGGGGCCGGCGGGAGCAGGGCACGTGTTGGCCGCATTCAACACGCATGAGGTTGAAGGTACCGGAGGCCAGGACGTCGTAGGACTGAGCGGCCTTGCCGCTGGAAGTTACATCTTTACGTGGGTGGTTCTCAACAACCCGACTAATGCCAACGATCAATCCGAGCTGGTTTGTTCAGGTTCTTTAAATGGCACGATTGTTAGCGGTTTCGAGATCCCCAAATTCCAAAACGGCATCGACACCTTCGCTGCGACCGTGCCTAATGGCAGCTTGTTCATCGTGAACTGTATAGCAAACGATACTGCCATCATCGGCTCAGCCAAGGGGCTGGCTATCGGGCGCGTCACCGCACTCCAGGTAGGCGGGATCAACTAGGCCGGTCACCGCTGTCGAGGCATTCGTAGCAAATAATTCTTTGGATCAGAACCGTCTCTCGATTTCCACCAGGAGAAGCTATTCATGAACAACAGACGCGAATTTCTCGCCGCCGGAGGCGCTCTGGCGGCCCTATCGGCTCTGCCCAAAGCCCAAGCCGATTCCCAGTCAGAGGGAAAATCTCTTTACATCCACGGAATGGTCTGGAACCGCCAGCTCCCCAGTCCGATGAACGACTGGCTCATCCGCCTGGATGTCAAGGTCGATATCCCGAACGGCAATCAAATGAGCCCACCGGTCTCGGGCTTTGTCACCCTCGGCGACGACTTCCATGATGGCGTCGGTTCGCATGTCCAGATCTACACCGCCACACTCGACGCCGATCACCTCACCATTTCCGGCTTCATCACTGAATCGAAGGCACCGGCCCTGGTCGGTCAGGCAGTGCGGATCGAAGGCAAAGTGCAAGGCACTTCAGTCGAAGGACTCACTGTAGCCGTCGGCGGCTCCGTCTTCCAGGGCGGCGGCGTGATCGCCATAATCGCCATCCTAATAGGATAGGGCTGACTGCTCAAATGGTGGGGGGCGATGTCAAGGTCCACACGCTGCCCATGGAGGTCCAAGTGAGCCGGTTTCACATTTTAATGTTGATGCTATGCGCCGTTTTTTGCGGTGCCGGAGCTAAGGCTTCTGACCCTCGCGAGGTCGAGTTGAAGAAAGTCCGTGGTGAGTTCTGGAAAGACTGGGCTACCGGCAACGCCACAGCCATGGCGACTATGGTTACCGACGATTTTGTCCAGTTCTCCCAAACGGCGACGTTCGTTGATAAGACAACGTTTCTTTCCTTTTGAAGGCAGGAGAGTATTCCAAAGGAAAAGTAGAGAATCCCACTCTGGACGGCGTTGTCGATCCGCGCCCGCGCTTCTACGGGACGGCTGCGGTTGTCACGTATTCTGCACCTTTAGCGGCTCAGCATGGCCCATCGATGCCGCCACGCCACGAACTCGGGTGACCGAGGTATGGGCGAAGGTCAAAGGCAAGAGCTGGAAGATGGTGAATTTCCAGGTCACTCGGCCCCTTCCCGCGCCCGTCGGCCGCTGCGGACGCTGAACGGTCCGGCGGGCGAACTCCGCGATGGCGTCTATCACCACAACGCAAGCGGCGTGGAACTCACGCTACCGGCAGGATGGACGGTCGGGCAGCCGCCGCCGGCGCAGGACGATCCGAATTACGCCATCACGCTGCTGGACCCGGAGCATCGGGCGCGCAGC
>DATHOT010000347.1:0-3998 GCA_035484655.1 Bryobacteraceae bacterium
CCTTCCAAGAATGGATCGTTTCGAAGTCATCTAAGCTCCCCTCTCAGCTTCCAAAGAACCCCGTAAAGCAAAACGGTCAACGCCAGTGCGACTCCATAGGGAACTTTCAGCGAATCGGGATTGTCGAGCGAAACCCGTGACCCCGGCAATCTGAATGTCACAAGCGAAATCAGGATGTGCCCGATGTTGCGGATCGTTTGACGTGTCCGTCCTTTGTAAACGACCAACACAACCGCCATTACTCCGGCCACCAGAATCGATGCCAGCAAAAGATCAACCAGCGCCGCCGGGCCCGTGAAAGCGCCCAGAGCTCCCGCAAGCTTCCAGTCTCCTGCGCCCAGGCTGCGCAGCAGAACAAACGGCAGCAGCAACGCTAATCCTAGCGCCGCGCCCAGCAGGGAAGCTTTCAGACCCGAGAGGCCGCTAAGCACTGTATTGGTAACCACACCAATCAGCAGTGATCCCACGGTCAGCCAATTCGGAATGCGACGCCAGCGCAGGTCCGTCCATCCGGCGACGCCAGCCAGAAGCATCGCGCCCACAAGGGCCACCGGTTTCAAAACCCCCTCAAGCCGTGGCGGCACCGAAGCCAGAGTCCCGCATCGTTTCCCTGATATTGAAAAGGATCCATTTGGTGGCGTTCAAAATACTTGGCGGGCTGGGACGTTTGGCTCCCGCTGCGATCACATTACCTCGCCAAAACAGCGGCCTCTGGCGCGGATTTTCACACAGCCGGATGCCGAAGTCAACGAATGTGTAGTCAGCAATGTGTGGTCAACCAGTTACCGCTTCCCGCCAACCCCGTCAGCAGATGCCCAAAGTAAAAACAAAGGCCCGGAGCGTGTCCGGGCCTTTCAGAATAAATATTGAATAAATTACCGGTTAAACGCCGGCGCCGCATTGTGCTCGGCGACAATCTTTTTGGCGTTGTCCGCCAAGGCCTTCGCCTGAGGCAGCAGTTCAAGACCTTTCACTACTTCCGGATCGGACTCAGCGCGAACCTTCATGCCCTCATCCTGACCGAAAGCGTCGGTGAAAATCTCTGATTTGATGTTGGATCGAATCCAATCATTATTATCGATCAGATCCGCCTGCGTGTAAGGAATGCTGACCTCATCCAGAGACTTGCGGAATTCCTGCAGGGTTGCGTCATCAACTTCAAAGCCCTTCGTCGGCTTGTGGCTCACGACGTAGCGCTTGGCGAAGTTGAAGAACGCGTAGTGCTGCAGCAGCGTATCCTCGAAGTGGTTGCTCTTCACCGCAGGAATGTTGACGTCAGGTGTAATGCCGCCCCCGCCGTAAACTGTTCGCCCGCTGTCGGTGAGCTTCACTTCACGATTGGCGGTGTTGGAACTCTCGGTGCTATCGCGATTGTAATAGTAGTCGTAGAGCGAAATGTTGGAGTAGTCTCGCTGGATCAAACGTCCGCTCGGCGTGTAGTAATGAGCCGTGGTGAGCGCCAGTCCAGTATTCTCCGAGAGCGGATACACAGTCTGTACCAAGCCCTTTCCGAATGTCACCTCGCCCGCGATTAAGCCGCGGTCGTGATCCTGAATGGCCCCGGAAACAATCTCCGCTGCTGACGCTGTCTGACGATTCACCAGAACAACAATCGGGTAATCCTTACCGCCATTGCCGTGCTGAGCCACGTAACGCTTCTCGGCCGAGGCGCGTCCATGGTGAGAGACGATGAGCTGACCCTTTTTCAGGAATTTGTCTGCAACGCCCACGCCTTCGCTGAGCAAGCCGCCCGGATTGGAGCGCAAGTCGAGGATTAGCCCCTTCACATCGCCGAACGAATCGAGCGCATCCGAAACTTCATGCTCCGTCGTCTCATTGAAACCGTTGACGTGCATGTATCCGACGCCCGGCTTGATCACGAAATGAACATCTACGCTGTAGCGCGGAATCTCGTCGCGAACCAAGGTGAACTCCATCGGCTTCTCCACGCCCTCGCGCGAGATGCTGATGTGTACGGTCGTTCCCTTGGGCCCCTTCAGCAGGTCGGCCACATCGCCCGTACTCATGTTTTCGGTCGTTTTGCCGTCCACGGCAATGATCACGTCCCCAGGATGAATCCCGGCCTTGTAGGCGGGCGTGCCGGTGAAAGGATAGATCACGATCACTTTGTTGTTGCGCGGACCCACGGTCATGCCCACGCCGTAGTACTTGCCGCGCTGGTCCTCGCGCATCAGCGCGTAGGATTTGGGATCGAAGAAGTTGGAGTGCGGATCGAGTGCGTGCAACATGCCGGGGATGGCCCCGTTATAGATGGCCTTGTCTGCGTTCACTGGCTCGGCGTAGTTGTCCTCGACGAGCGCGTAGACGTCGGTGAACTGCTTCAGGCTGTCCTTGACCTCGGAATCACCAGTCATCGACGACTGCTGACCGGACCGCTGGGCAAACAGAATTCCCAGGAATCCGCAGGCAAGCAGGAAAAAAACTACCAGAAAGAGCGATCGGCGTGAACTACGTGCCATCTGAAATTCCTTCGTTGAGGGCTTACTTCCACCCCAGCTATCGTACTGAATTGAAACAGTATACCACTCCTTCGACTGCCCCGAACCGACATTGTCACCTTGGTAACCGCGTCCCCGGAGGCCGCTGTTTATCAGATGCGGCGGAAAGCTGATTGGGTTCCTGCTGGGGCACACTGACTAGCAATTCTTCCCAGCTTTCGCGATCCCCACGATGGCGGAAATGCTGCGCTCGATATCGTCATCGCTTGTAGCCCAGCAGGAAACCGAAATTCGCATGGCTGTATGTCCCTTCCAGACGGTGCCGCCGAACCAGCAGGTACCGTTAGCCTGAAGAGCCGCGATGACGCGCCGGGTCTCTTCCGGAGGGCCGAATGAGACCAGCACCTGATTCAGAACCACTTCGTTGAGCACGCTGAAACCGGCGGCGCGCAGGGCGTCGGCAAACTGTTTGGCTTGCCGGCAGTTGCGCTCGATCATCTCCCGCAAGCCGCTTCGCCCGAGCGACCGCATCGCTGCCCACAACTCAATTCCTCGTGCGCGGCGCGAGGAGTCGGGCGTGTACTGCCAGGGTTCGCGTCCGGAACTCTGCGTCAGGTAGGCGGCGTTTCCCGCCGACAGTGCTCGCTGCAGATGCTCAGGTTGCCGCACCGCCACCATCCCCGAATCGTAAGGAACATTCAGCCACTTGTGGCAGTCGATTGCCCACGAATCAGCCCCACCGACGCCATCGAGCAGAGGAGCGTAGAACGGTGAAACGGCGCCCCATAATCCAAACGCTCCATCGACGTGAACCCAGGCTCCCGTGTCGCCAGCCCGCGCGCAGATCTCTTTTGCGGGATCGAATGCTCCAGTATTAACATTGCCCGACTGAATGCACACGATGGTGCGTTCATCAAGCCCAGGAAGGGCGTCGGCGCGCATCCGTCCCTGCCCATCGGCTGGAATGGTGGTAACGCGCGAGCGGCCAAGGCCCAGCATATTTAGCGCCTTCAGTACCGAAACGTGAACCTCTTCACCGACTACGACACGGATCGGTGGAGCCCCAAACAGGCCGTCTTCTTCCACATTCCAGCCGGAGCGCTGGAGCAAAGCTGAGCGAGCGGCCGCAAGCCCGGAGAAGTTCGCCATCGTCGTACAGGTGACGAAGCCAACGCCGCTGCCCGAAGGCAAAGCAAGTAGATCCAAAGTCCACTCGCGGACAATCTCCTCCAGCTTCGCCGCGACAGGGGACATGACTTGCATCGCTGCATTCTGGTCCCAGGCTCCAGCCAGCCAGTTCGCAGCCAGGGCCGCTGGCAGCGTTCCACCAACCACAAATCCAAAGTACCGGCCCCCGGTTGTGGCCACCGTGGCGGGCGAGCCAATCTCGTCAAGCAGCGCCAGGAGTTCCGCCGGACCTGTCGGATGCTCCGGCAGAGTCCCTCCAAGGGCCTGCAACCGCGCGATGCTTTCAACTGACGGCACGACCGGGCGGAGGTCGATCTCGCTGAGGTATCGCGCGGCTCGTTCCGCCGTGTC
>DATHOT010000348.1:0-6019 GCA_035484655.1 Bryobacteraceae bacterium
CAACACAGCGCCTACGAACTGCGCTGCCAGATTGGACGCTACAGCAAAATGGGCCACCGAAGGTGTAACGCCGCTTGCTGCACCGATGGGCTCCACGAAGACCCAAAATCCAACGATTGCCGCCATGAAAAGAAAGCTTGCCAACAGGCCCGCATAGGCAGCAATCCCAAACTTCTCGGCGCCGACGTCCTGCGCGACTGGATTCGGGAGACGGGATGGCAAGCGCACCAGCAGTATCATTGCCAGCAACGATATAACTGCCAGCGATGCCAGCCCACCGTTGCCGCCGAGTGACGGCATCAGCGTGACCGGTAAGAGTCCGGCAAGCACACACTGGGAAGCGGCCTGCGCTCCGACGAACACCGCGGAAAGGCGCGCCGGCGAGCGGCTGAACGTAATGATGCCGGTGGCGATCCAGACCAATACGCCGCCGCCAATCCCGCTTATTCCGCGGCACCAGACAAAATCCAATCCCGCAGCGCCCAGGCATCCCGCATTCCCCAAGGCGAGCACCGCACAGCCTATCAAACCGAACAGCCGCAAATGCCTCCTAGGCGCGAAGGCACCCAATGCGCCGGCTACCGCACCCAGCGCCAGCTGCTCGATGGTGGCTGCCTGCGTCAGTTGAGCGACGGAGATCCGATGCTCGTCCAGTAGCGCGCCAAGGATGAGGGGCTGTAAACCGAGCATCAATAGCCCGACGCATCCGAGTGTGATGCCGGCCGCCGAGGCGCCTGGGGGCGCGATCGCTATGTCTGTGTCGGCGCTCAGCTGTTTCTGTCCGGATTAGCGAAGGCCCGTGGACGGCTACCGTATACCGCCGGTCGCGCTAACGTCGATGACGCCTGCATTTCACGTATCTCGAGATCAGCGCCATTTACGCAACGGGCCATATCAATACTTGTAGTTCAATTGGACCCCAATCGTACGCGGGGTCGTGACAGCTGGGAAATCGAGAGAAGGTGTCGCGGCAAAATACGCCATGGTGTCTACCGTCAATTCAGCGATCTTATTGGTCAGATTGCGGGCGAAGAGGTAACCCTCCCAGCGGCCGCTGCTGAGTCCGACCCGCGCGTCGACGATTGTATAGGAAGGGAGTCGCTCCACATAATAGTTCAAGTCGTAGCTGGGTCCCGTCGTCGTGGCATTGAGGCGGGCGGTGAGAGTCACCGCCTCGTTCAGAGGAACGGCGTAATCGACTGCTTCAGAAAAACTGTATTCCGGCACATTCAACAGGGGAATGCCAGGCACCAAATTCTCGGTCGAGCCGATAGTCGAACCGGCGAGTGAGGAGTTCACGGAGACGATATGGGCGGTCGTGTAGGTACCGCTCACCGAGACCGACAGTTGCTTTGTGATTCGGGCGGAAACTTCAAGTTCCGGACCGTACGATTCGCCGGTGCCTACGTTGGTGGTGAAAACATAGGAACATGGCAACGTGAGCAACTGCTGCGCGTTGTACAAGCGAATGTAATAGACATCCGCGTTCACGGTGATCCGACCGTCCGCGAACCTCGCCTTTTCACCCGCCTCATAATTCCAGATGTAATCGGGAACGTAAGTGACATTTTTGCCCGGGCACAGATTGGCTGGGGGTGGATAATTTACGCCGCCGGGCCGAAATCCCTTGGCGGCCTGCGCGTAGAGCGTTAGATCCTTTGACGGCTCATAAGACAAATTGAATTTCGGGTTTACACCCGATGCGCTGGTCGTGTTCGAGGCTAATACGGGTGTTGCATTCCCCGACGGCCCGAAAAGTCCCGCTGTGGATGAATCCAACTCACTGGTGTACTTGTAGTATCGAAGACCCACTGTGGCCTTGAGCGCGGGGGTAAACAGATAAGAGGCTTCTGAAAAGGCCGCGTACTGCTTGATGAAGTACGGGTTTCGCTGGTCAAACCCGATGCCCAGCGGATTCGCAGCGGCGCCGCCCACTGATAGGTAAGCCACTTCGGGATTTGCCGTATACGACCTGGAAATGGATTCAAAGTTCGAAAAGTAGGCGCCGATGAGCCACTGTAGAGAGCCGTTGCCCTCGGATGCCAGACGTAGTTCTTGGCTGGTTTGTTGCGTATGGTCAGACTCCAGCTGCTGGTAGGTGTTGGGAGTGGTGTCGCCGAAAAAAGTGGACACTAATACCCGACCTGCCTCGGTATCCTCCCCGATCCACGTGCTTGTATGGTTCCACGCCGCAGATGCCGAGGTAAGGCGCGCAAATCCCATGTCGTAGTTGACGGTGAGCCCCCATATCCTGAACGTATCGACGAAGGGGGTGTCGATGTTGTTGGGTTGGTAGTGGTCAAGATTATCGATGCCTACGGAAGCATCGACTTGCGGGAACGCACCCGTATGCATTCCCTGGTACATAAAAAACATATCTAATGTCAGAGTATCGATTGGTTGGTATTTCAGGGCAGCGCGGCCACCCTGCAACCGTTCCCAGTTGATATCGTTTTGCCTCGACACAACCGGTGCACCTTGAACGTTTCCTCGCGTACATTCGATCCATCCGCAGGTGCCGCCCGCTCCGGTGGGAAACGGATTCACTACAATGCGATCGATCCATCCGTCATCGTAACTGTCGGTACCCACCAAACGAAGCGCCAATTTGTCGTCAATGAGGGGTAGATTGACCATCGCGCTCTGGCCCCAATTGAAACCACCATTCGCCGTTCCACTGAGAGTTGTCTGTGATGCAGCTTGGAACGAATTGAAGACCGGCGGAGCGGTAATTATTCGGATCGTCCCGCCCATGGAGCCCGCTCCGTACAGCGTTCCTTGGGGTCCCCTGAGCACCTCGACGCGCTGTAGATCGAACAGAGTCGGGTCGATCATTGCTTTTCCCTGAAAGGAATTAGCGGGAGCCGCCATCGGGATCTCGTTAAGATACAGACCGACAGTCGCCGAGGAGCCGCCCGTGGACGGTAGCCCACGCATTTCGTACTCGGTTTCCCCCGGCGCGAATTGCTTCATCGAGATGCCTGGCGTTTGAATGGCCACGTCCTCGAGACTGCTCAACCCTCGCTGCTGCAGTTGATCGCCACTGATGGCGGTAATACTAAACGGCGTTTGCTGCACCGTTGATTCACGCTTTTCGGCCGTGACAACAATTTCCTGCAAGGACGTCGCCTCGCTGTCCGAACTGGCCGCGGCCGATTGGGCGAAAGTTGGCCCAGATGAAACCGCGGCGAGCCCCGCGCCGGCCAGGAGAAGGCAACGTAACCGGGAGTTCTTGGCCAGCGTGAAAACGCGGTTTATTTCGGCTCGACTGATCATTCCCCTATCCCCCTTTGAGGCCGGCTCGCTTGGTACGGTCAAATACGGCCTTGCAAATGTAAGCTTGAACATCTATCTTACAAATGTCAATGTAAGTGTGAAGGGGACGGAATCAGATGCCGTGGAAGACGGATCAGCGCAAATCGCGGCGTAGCAATCCCACAGGGATTTGTCCACTGAAAACGGGCGAAAGCGACTGGTTACCACTGTCCTTGGCCGCCTTCCTCATGCCAACGTGTTCTGATGGGATAGCCTATCCGTCATTGCCAACATGATTTACATTTGTAACTTAATAGAGCCAAGGCCGCACACGAAACTCGTAGGACCCTTGGTTGGTGGCTTGAAGGGTTCTCGGAATGGCGGTGCGAGGCCACAGGCAATTGGATACCCCGTGGACAACCCGGCAGGTGGGGTCGGAGAGACGACCAGAGGCAGTTACCTCGTTGGCGCGTCCGGCTTTTCGAACCCGACTGCCTACCCTATGAATAAATTTCTCGTTTGACGAGCAAAAGGAAGCCAAACATGACGCGAGAACTAAGACGAGTCGACATTTCAGACGATTTTTCCAAGGCCATTGCGATCCTCGACGAGGACGGTGGCGCAATCGTTGAGAATTTCGTCTCAAAGGATCTGCTCAATCGGCTCGTTTCGGAGCTCACGGAACATGCGCTGGGCTTCAATCCCGGCATGACGGACGGAGGAATCAAAGACATATTTTGTGGGGCGCAGACTAAGCGGTTCACAGGACTTGCGGCTAAATCGGCCGCATTCGCTGAGGTGATCGACCACGACCTCCTGCATGCGTGGGCCAGCAGTGATTTCAAGAACGACTACTGGATGAACACGGGTCAAGCGATGATCATCGGCCCGGGGTCGGTCGATCAACCTCTGCACCGGGATTGCAACAATTGGCCGATCGTACACGATCTCGGCAGAGACGGCCCGCAGGCCACCTTAAGCATGATGCTCGCGCTGTCCGATTTCACGGCTGAGAACGGCGCGACCCGCGTGGTGCCCGGAAGCCATAAGTGGGAGGACTACTCGGTATCGGCTGATCCAGCGGATGTTGTCCAGGCGGTCATGCCGGCCAGATCCGCCCTTCTCTATACAGGCAAGGTCATTCACGCCGCAGGCGCGAATACGACGCAAGACCAGTGGCGTTTCGGCGTTCACTTAAGCTTCGTGCTCGGTCAACTGACCCCCGAGGAAGCCTTACAAGTGACCGTACCATGGTCTGTTGCTCAACACTTTTCCGAGCGCGTGAAGGCCATGCTCGGGTACTACTCCATCCACACGTTTGATGGTGGGTGGCCGGTCCTTTGGACCAAGGACTACCGCGAACTTCGTAATCAGCTCGATCCGTCGGCGAATGAACTCTTTGTTACTGCTGGCGCATCGCTCAAGCTCTCGCTGGACACCCAGGAGCAAATCATCGGCAACTAGGATGCTGAACGCCTGGGCGCCGAGAGCCGCGAAGGCGCCCGAATCGGTTGATCTCAAAGAGTGGAGTTTATTCCGCCGGGATAGCGCAGGCGAAGAGACGCCGATGCCCTTCCCTATCACCCCCATTCACCCCTATCGATGCAGCTCTTCGACCTTTCTGGCGATGTCCGACGCCGCCAGACCGTAGCGCTGAAGCAGGAAAGGAGTCGATCCACCTTCGGCGAAGACATCCTTCACACCAATCATGCCGAAGCGCGGTCTTGTGTTGGAAAGCGCGATGGTCTCGGCGACCGCAGCGCCCAAACCGCCGATCACCGAATGGTTTTCCGCCGTTACCAGAACGCGCCGCGTGCGGGCCAGCTCTTCTACCAAGGCAGAGTCGAGCGGCTTAAGGCTCGCGAAATTGGCCACAGCGGCCGAGATGCCGCGCTCGGCGAGCAGCGCACGCGCCTTGAGCGCCTCGCTGACCATGATGCCGGACGCGATGATGGCCGCATCCGCGCCCTCGGCGATAATCAGTCCCTTGCCGCGCCTCAGGGGCACCAGCGGCGTTGATTCATCCGGCGCAGGTGCGCCATACATCATCGAGAGGCGCAGATACACCGGCCCTTCGTGATCGAGCGCCGCCTGAAACGCGGCTCCCACCTGCTCAGGGCCCGACGGCTCGAACACGGTCATGTTGGGCAGGGCCCTCATGAGCGCGATGTCGTCGATCGCCTGGTGAGAGACACCGAGTTCCGTCGTCAGGCCCGGAATGAATCCGACGATCTTCGCATTCGCGTTTGGATAGGCGAGTTGCATGGCAATCTGGTCGTACACGCGCCGCGTAATAAAGACGCAGAAGCTGTGGGCGAAGGGAATATCGCCACAGCGCGCCATGCCGCCGGCGACGCCGATCATATTGGCTTCCTGGATCCCGAGCATGAAGAACCGGTCGGGAAGCTCATCACGGAAAAGGTAGGTCTCCGTGGGCTGGGACAGATCGGCGCCCAGGCACACGATCCGATCATTCGCCTTGGCGGCCGCCAGCAAGGCCTGCCCGTACGATCGCGCGCTCAGCACCTCGTCCCGGTAGCGTTGGTCCTTGAATCCGCCGACGGTTGCGATGTTCCCGCTCATGCCGCTACTCCCGCAAGGATGTGGAGCGCCCGCGCGGCATCGTCCTTGGAAATGAAAGTCAAATGGTTGAGCTGGCCCTCAAGAAACGGAACGCCTGACCCCGTCACGGTGTTGGCCACGACCAAGCTGGGCTTACCCTTGGCGCCGCGCGCCCGCTCAAGGGACGCCGTCAGCTCGGCCA
>DATHOT010000349.1:0-4540 GCA_035484655.1 Bryobacteraceae bacterium
CGCCTTCGGTTCGGTTCGTGCAGCCAGAAGACGGATCGAGGTTCTGAAAGATGAAACTTGCAAGCGTGTTCCTGACGGTGTGCGGACTAGCGTTGGCCCAGGCGCCACAGGCTCCCAACCCCACCCAACAAGCGGTTGATAACGGCGTGTCGACGCCCATCTATCGAATTACCGTGGTCGCCAGGACAACCAAGGCGATTAACTACAACCATCGCAGCGGGGCTACAAAGATTGGCTTTCGAGGGACTGCGTTAATGCCGGACGCTCGCGGTGAAGCGAAGATGGAGAGCAAGCAAGGCGTCATCAAGATGGATGTAGACATGGAAAAGCTCGGGCCGGCTACTCAGTTTGGCCAAGAGTATTTGACCTATGTTATGTGGGCCATCACTCCCGAGGGCCGCGCAACCAACGTGGGTGAAGTGCTGGTCAATCACGGAGGGAAGACAAAGCTGGATGCTACCACCGAGTTGCAGTCCTTCGGCCTGATCGTGACTGCAGAGCCTTATTTCGCCGTGACGCAACCGAGTGACGTGGTGGTGATGGAAAACTTCGTCAGGAATGACACCACTGGCACCATTGAAGAAGTAGATGCGAAATACGAGCTGCTACAGCGCGGCCAGTACGTTTTGAATGTGAAACCTTCCGAGATCGCGCTGCGACGCCTCGACCCGAAGGTGCCCCTGGAGCTCTACGAAGCCCGGAACGCTGTCCAGATCGCACGCTGGACCGGCGCCGAGCACTATGCCGGCGACACTTTCTTGAAAGCCACTCAGGGCCTCGAGAATGCCGAGGGATATCTAAAAGGCAAGGGTGGCAGGAAGCCGATCGGGACTGTGGCGCGCGAATCCGTTCAAATGGCGGAAGACGCCCGGATCATCACCGTCAAGAAGATCGACGAAGAGCAGCTGGCCACCGAACGCAGGTTGGGAGCGGAGCGTGAATCGCGCGCCGAGGGCGACCGGGCCGCCGCGCAGTCGGAAACCGATCGCGTAAAGCGCGAAGCAGACCGGGCGCAAATCATCGCCCTGGCCGCCGCGGAGCATGCCAAGTCGGAAAATGAGGCGCAGGTAGCGGCCAGTAAGGTCGAAGCCGATCGCTTGAGACACGAGAACGAAATGCGGGCGGCTGCCGCGCAGACGGAGACCGACCGATTGAAAGCCGAAATCGGCACGCGGTTGGCTGCTGCCCAGACCGAGGCGGATCGGGTGAAGGCCGAAAACGACACACGTCTAGCTGCTGCTGGAGCGGAAGCGGCCCGTCTGAAACAAGAGAACGACGCACAAAGGGCGAACACCCAAGCCGACCTCGATCGCGCTGCGAAAGAGAAGGCCCAAGCGGAGGCTGAGAAAACGGAACTGCGCGCTCAGTTATTGGCGCAGTTCAACGCCATTCTCCAGACTCGGGATACAGCTCGCGGACTTATCGTGTATGTTCCGGATATTCTCTTCGACACCGCCAAGTTTTCTTTGCGGCCAGTTGCTCGCGAGAAACTCGCCAGAGTCGGCGGCATCATATCCGGCCACCCCGGCCTGAGACTTGAAGTAGAGGGCCATACGGATAGCGTCGGTGGCGACGATTACAATCAGCGGCTCTCGGAACATCGCGGCGAGGCAGTGCGCGATTACCTGACCCAACAGGGCATGCAGGGTAGTTCGGTTACGACCAGAGGCTTTGGAAAAACTCAGCCCGTGGCCTCGAATGACACTGCTTCAGGCCGTCAACAGAACCGCCGCGTGGAACTGGTTATCTCCGGTGAAATCATTGGTACCTCGATCGGAACGCCGGTGGCGTCGGTTCGGTAATTGCTGCGTCGAGAGACTCATAGGGCAGGTCGGGGGACCTGCCTATTCGCCTACCACCGGCTTCCAGCTCTTGTCCGGATTGAAGCGTGTCATTTGCCGAGCCAGGGCCGCAGTTTGCGGGCCTAGGTCCTTTTCGTAAACAATCCCTTGATGGTTTACGATCAGGGTCTTCACCCCGGAAACGCCGTATTCGGCGGGCCATGCGATCAGGGCGAAGCCGCCCATCATTTCGCCCTTCACCACGTAGTCCATTGCGCCGCCCTGCGCGTCGGGCCCTTGCGCCTTCAGGATGTGGAAAAAGTAGCCGTGATATGGCACCGGCTTCTTGCCCTGTCCCTGCATGAGCACCGCGGCCGCATCGGCGAACGATTTGGGGGCCAGGTTTTGCGGCTCGCCCTCATAGTACAGGCCATCTTTCTTGCCCGGTGAACTGATGATTCGTTGGGCATACTCCAGTGTGCCATCAGCGTCGCGATCGCGCGAGGCGTATTCCATTTGCGCTTCCACATAGGCGCGGCAGACGTCGATGGCGGCGAGTTCATTGCGGCCAATGCGACGCGCCAGGATTTCAACGCGCCCACGCGCGGCGTCGAAGTACCACTGGCCGTTCTTGCGGACCAACGGCACGGGGAAAGGCCAGTTCTGATCGCCAGCGATTATGGTTGCGCGATTCGGATTATCGCGGTCCGGTTCCACCTGCAACTTAGCCCGGGCCCGTTGGGCGAATTGCGCGCGCGCGGCCTGGTCGTCGGCTGCATCGCCAGACTGCACGATGTCTTTGCCACCCGGTCCGAGCAGCTTGAGCAGGGCAGCGGTGTCGTTCTGCGCGGCCGCGTCCACGAAAGCCTTCGCGGCAGCCTGGGGCGTCGGGAAAGTCTGCGGGCTGTTCTGGGAAGCCGCCTCGCGCAGAGTCAGCGCCATCGCGACCGTGAGCAGCGAGGCTCGCAAAATCAGAGATTTCGTGTTCGACATGTCTGCCTCCTACCGTCTTCCCCCACCGCCGCCGCGCGCGGGCGCACCACCACCGCCGCCTCCTCGAAATCCTCCCGGAGAGCTTCTCGCCGCGCCCAAACTCGAATAGCCATGTTCGGCCTGAGTAGTAGCCGCCGAGCCGTGGTCCATGCCCCCGAATGCTCCGCGGTTGTTCTGTTGGGGCGAGAAACTGCGAGGAATCTCGCGATTGCCGAAGCGCTCCGTTTCCGCGGATCCACCGCGTGCACCTTCCGGAATCGAACGCGGCTCCACGCTCTGGCGCACATTACCCCGATACTGGCTGTTCAGCTCCGGGCGTGAATACGGGACGCCCGCACGGTGCGCCGCATCGTGTTGCCAGACGCCATTTCCATGCACGTTGGCGATGTGACTGCCATTGAAGCCGTACTGATGAATGAAAGTATTGTTGACGATAATGGCATGATCACGCCAGCCTGGATGCCAGCCCCATCCGCCCCATCCATGCCAACCACCGCCAAAAAATATTCCCACATCAATACCGATGCCGAAGCCGAACCCCACTCCGCCTACGATGACGCCGCGGGACGGCCAATACCAGCGCGGATAGGGATACCAGAGCGGCGGTCCCCAGATCCACAGCGGGTCGTAGACCGGGACATAAATCACCGCCGGGTCCGCTGGCATGATTTCAATCGCCGGCTGGCCGTTGTCCGTGGTGTCGATTACGTTTTCCTGTGGTGTGGGCGCCAGTTTCCCGGCCTGCTCGGCGCGCTGCCGCATGCGCTGTACAGCATCCATCACGTCCTGCTGCTGCGCGAGAAAAGCGTTGCCCAGATTGGTGGTCCAGGTAACGTCGTCATTCAAGCGTTTCAGAACGTCGGGGAAAATCACCAGGGCCTGAACGCTCGGATCCCAATTCTGCTGTTGCGCAGCTTGCGTAAGAGCTGGTCCGGTGAGGCCCGGGTTCCGCTGGACCCATTGATAAGCCTCCACTACTTCCAACGGATAGGTGCTGGCCACCATGATCTGGCTAAGTAATGGGTCAGGGTAGAGCGCGATGGGCGCCACTAAGTCACTCAGTTGGTCGGGCGTGAGAGGCTGGTTGGGAGGCGGAAGCGGGGGTGGTGGTGGCGGCTGATCTTGCGCGCCGAGAAACCCGGTTCCAAGAACCAACAGCGTGAACAACAAGACAATCGGGATTGACCGCGTTGAACGTGCACTAAAGGACTGCATGGACATGTTGACCTTTTCCCGTGACTTAAGACACTCGAAAATTAACCCGGTTACACCCTTAAAAGACGTATGTTACCTCGGAAAGGCTACATGTGAGCTAGGGCCGCCTCGAAATCTAAACCTAATCAAAAGCGGATAATGGGAAATCGATGCTGGAAGTGATCTTGAAGCGATTTGAGCAGCCTGATGAGGTGGGGGCTGAGAGTTGCGCGGTGGAGCACGCCGGCATGGTGCTCGCCGGGCGCGCGACAGCGGCCATGGATGACGGCCGGGTAGTCGAGATGAAGGCCGGCGACGTGTCTTACATCGCTCCGGGGCACGACAGCTGGGTGGCGGGAGATGAGCTTTACGCGTCGATTCATTTGATGGGCGCGGATGCATACGCCGAGGCGAAAAAACGTTGAATCCTGCTCCGGTAAAGCACTTCAAGTCCAAACCAGACTGGGCTACGTGGCTCGAGAAGAACCATCGCAAAAGCGCCGGCTTGTGGCTTAGGATTGCGAAGAAAGGCTCGCGGTTGCGGTCGGTGTCATATCAGGAAGCGGTCGAAG
>DATHOT010000350.1:0-17756 GCA_035484655.1 Bryobacteraceae bacterium
AGCCGGCCGAGCGGAGTCTTCATCGACAAGCACGACAATATTTATGTAGCGGATTCAGAATCGGCGTCGGTCTCCAGGAATCACGACGGCTGGAAGCGTGGCATCCGGGTGGGCAGCCTGAAGGACGGCAAGGTGACCGCGTTCATCCCTGATCCTAACGAAAAGGCCACTGGGACAAGCGCGGCCGAAGGCGTGGCGGTTGACGCGAAGGGCAACATTTACGGCGCTGAAGTGGGCCCGCAGGACGTCAAGAAATACGTGAAGAAATAATCGAAATGGGAAATTTGTGAGCGGCATGTCGATCCTCGCAGTCGCGCTCGCGCTCTCGCCGGCATTTGCGCTCGCACAGTCCTCTGGCGGCAGCGTTCCTGACGGGTTTATTTTTACAGCCGCGGGCGACCTCATCTCACCTAAGCCGTTCAATCTTGCGACCGATCAGGCCCTGGCCCGTATCGCCGAGCTGTTCCTGCATGCCGATCTCGGATTTGCCAACCAGGAAGGCGCGATTTTCGAGGCCGAGTCTTTCAAGGGATGGCCGGCCGCCGAGAACGGTGGCGGAATTCCTGTGTCGCCCCTCGAGGTCGCCCGCAATCTCAGATCGATGGGGATATCGATCGTCTCTAAGGCCAACAACCACGCCACAGACTGGGGCGCCGAAGGGTTGAAGGCCACGCTCTCAACACTGGCCGAGGTGGGTATCGGTCAGGCCGGCAGCGGTGCGGGTCTCAATGAAGCGCGAGCTCCGGGTTATGTAAAAACGCGGCACGGTATGGCGGCGCTCGTAAGTGTCGCCTCGACGTTTCCACCGATGTCGGTCGCAGCCCCATCCATCGAGTACCGCGGCATGACCTTGCAATCGCGTCCCGGCATCAGCGCCCTGCATGTTCGTCTGGTGCGCCGCGTGTCACCGGAAGATTTCGCCGCCCTGCGCCGGGCGACCGGGGGATTGGCCTACCCGACCCCGGGACGTGAAGATGAAGTGCGTATCGGCGACGTGCTGTTCAGGAAGTCGAACTCTCCCGGCTCGACATGGGAGATGGCCGAAACCGACCAGGCAGCCGTGCTCGCGTCGGTGCGCCAGGCGCGCGCGAAAGCGGCTTTCGTGCTGTTCACGATCCATGCGCACCAAACGGCCGGAGATGAAGATGACGGGCCCGCTCCATACCAGCCGGAGGTGCTGCACTACGCGAACGAAGCAGCGTCGCCCAACGATCCCCGGCCCGCCGATTTCGAACCGGCGCTGTTCCACGCGGCCATAGATGCGGGAGCGGACGCAGTGGTTCGCACCGGCCCTCATGTTTTGAACGGGATCGAAATCTATAAAGGGAAGCCGATCTTCTACAGTCTCGGAAGTTTGTTCTTCCCTTTCGGCCAGCGCCGGACCTTCACTACGGCTGCCGGCGAGACGTTGAAGCTCCCTGACGAAAGTTTTGAATCTGTGGTTCCGGTCACTACCTATGAACATGGGCGGGTGAGCGAGATTCGGCTTTACCCGGTCGCGATCGATACAGGCTCGGGGCCCGCCGCCGGCTCTCCGTTTCCCGCTTCACCCGAGCAGGCGCGCCGAATCCTGGAACGGATGAAAGCTTTGGCGATGCCGTTTGGCACGTTAGTGCAGATCGAAAACGGCGTGGGTGTCATCAAGCCATCCCTGTAGCCGTCAGCTCGTTGCGGTGCGGCGTCAGAGTATTATGACCTATGCGCATCCGTCCGAAGTCTTTTTTCGCGTTGGCCGTACTGACGACGGTGACATCTTTCGCGGCTGCTCAGACGCTGACGATTGCTCACGTCAACCTTGTCGACGTTACGGACGGCCAGGTGCGGCCCGACACTACCGTGATGGTGGAAGGAAATCGCGTCGTTAGCGTTGGACCGTCAACAGCGGGCCATCCGCAACACGGGATCGTCGTTGATGGCAGGGGTCAGTATCTCATCCCCGGTCTCTGGGACATGCACACGCACGTGTACTTCGACAAAACAGCCGCGGACGGCACGGATCTGGTACTGCCGCTGCTTCTTGTTAACGGCGTCACAGGCGTGCGGGATATGGGGAGCGAGCTTAACCCGGTGCTGCGCGCGAGAGAGGAGATCGCCGCGCATAGAATGGCCGGCCCTCGCATGATCGTATCCGGCCCGATGCTGGACGGGCCAAAATCCCATTACAAATCGGCCATCGCGATCGCGACGCCGGAGGATGGACGCAAAGCAGTCGACATGCTGAAGAGTCGTGGAGCAGACTTTATCAAGATTCAATCGGGGGTGCCGCGCGAAGCTTACTTCGCGATCGCGGACGAAGCGACAAAGAAGAGCATCGAGTTCGAAGGACATGTGCCGGACGCGATCCGCGCGTCGGAGGCGGTGTCCGCGGGTCAGCGCAGCTTCGAGCACTTCATCGGAATTTTCGAGGCGAGTTCGCCGGATGAAGACAAGTACCTGAGCGGGAAGAAGAGCCCGGGAGCGTTCCTCGAAACTTACGATGCGGTGCGCGAGGCCGCCATTATTCAGTTACTCGCCAAGCACGGCGTGTGGCAGTGTCCCACCCTTTTCTGGGAGCGCGGGCAGTGGCTGGTGGACGCGATCGATTACACGAAAGATCCGGACATCGGGTTTGCTGCGCGAACGTGGGTGACAGAGCAGTGGCCGGCGACGCAGAAGTCGATTCTGAAGTCGCTCGATACGGACCCACTCCCGGTGCGCGAAAAGTTCGTTGAACATGAGCTGGATATCATCCGGAAGCTGCATAGGGCGAAGGTGCCATTCTTGGCGGGCACGGATACTCCCGCGGGAGTGGATGTCATTCCGGGCTTCAGCCTGCACCTGGAACTGCAGCGCTTTGTGGCGGCGGGGTTCACTCCGCTCGAGGCACTGCAGACGGCGGCGCTGAATCCGGCCAAGTATTACAACAAGCTCGTCGATTACGGGCCGGTGCAGAAGGGGAGGATCGCCGACCTGGTGCTGCTACGAGCGAATCCGCTCGATAATATCGCCAATACGCGTACGATCAGCGGCGTGGTCGCAGACGGGCACTATATGTCACAGGCGGACATCGATCAGCTCCGTGGAAGACTCAGGAAACTGGCGGCAGCAAAGTAAGAGCGGCGGTTGACGTTGATGTAGACTAACAGATCACACGATGGGGCGCGAGCCGCGGGATAACGCTATGACTCAGGGACTAGAGACCCAGACAATCAGAACAGTTTTTATCCGCCTGATGCCGTTGTTGATGGCCTGTTATCTTCTGGCCTATCTCGATCGCATCAATATCGGATTCGCCGCGGTTACGATGAACCACGATCTGCATCTCGACGCCTATTATTACGGACTTGGGGCAGGATTGTTCTTCTGGGGCTACTTTTTTTTCGAAGTACCGAGCAATCTGATGCTGGAGCGATTTGGCGCGCGGCGCTGGATCGCGCGCATCATGGTGACCTGGGGCCTAGTCTCGATGGGCACAGCTTTCATCCAAGGCCGGGCGGGTTTTCTGGCGCTGCGGTTCATTCTGGGTGTTGCGGAAGCGGGCCTCTTCCCGGGAGTCATCCTTTATTTGACCTATTGGTTTCCAGCCATCTACCGCGGCCGTATTATTGCAGCATTTATGGTGGCGATCCCGCTGTCGCTCGCAGTCGGATCGCCGATTTCGACCGCCATTCTGGCGATGGGCGGAATCGCCGGCTTCAAAGGTTGGCAATGGCTGTTTCTGATCGAGGGCGCGCCAACGATTCTCCTGGCGGTCATTGTGCTGCTGGTCCTGCCCGATCGCCCTCGGGATGCTGGTTGGTTGGCCGAAGATCAGAAGCAATGGCTCGAGGAGACGCTCGACAGAGAGCAGAAGGCCGTCCAGTCGACGCATGGGGTGTCATTCTGGCGCACGTTCATCGATCCGAGAGTGCTCGGGCTCTCCTTCATTTATTTCGCCAATCTGACGACCAATCTCGGACTCGCGTTTTTTCTGCCACAGATGATCAAAGAAATAGGATTCGGGACCGTTCAGAGTGGCCTGGTGACCTCGATCCCGTATGTTCTAGGGGCGATCGGTGCTCTCGCTTGGGGTTACGTTTCAGACCGATACAATGAGCGGCGGATCAGCTTGTTTCTCGCGCTGGTGGTCTCCGCAGTTGGACTCGCGGGCGCAGGGTTCCTGGGCAACACGCTGCCCGCGGTGGCTTGGATGTCGGTAGCGGCCATCGGCATCTATGGGGCCAAGGCGCCGTTCTGGCCTCTGCCCTCGATGTTCTTAACCGGTAGCGCGGCCGCAGGTGGCATCGCTCTGATCAACTCCGTCGGCAATCTTGGAGGGTTCGCCGGACCTTACATTATGGGCTGGGTCAAAGATGCGACGGGCAGCTTCAAAGCCGGGCTCTACGTCCTGGCTGGGTTCGGTATCGCGGCCGCTATCGTGACATTGATGGTCGTAAGATCAGCGCCCCGGCCGGCCGAGAGGAGTACACAAATAAATGAAGCTCACGCATGAGGCGCAAGGAACATTCGCGATCGCACCGACCCCGTTTCACGATGATGGCCGCGTTGACGAAACTTCGATCGATCGGATGACCGATTTCTATGGGGCCGCCGGCTGCACCGGCATCACGGTGCTCGGCATCATGGGCGAGGCCCAGAAACTGGACCAACAGGAGGCGATTGACGTCGCCACTCGTGTTATCCGCCGGGCCAAGGATCTGTCGATCATCGTGGGTGTGTCGGCGCCAGGGTTCGCAGCGATGCGTTCGCTCACCTGCGCCACGATGGATTCCGGTGCAGCTGGAGTGATGATCGCTCCGCCGCCGTCGCTGCGTACAGACGACCAGATTGTCACTTATTTCCGCCAGGCAGTGGATGCCATCGGCACTGATGTTCCGTGGGTGTTACAAGACTACCCGCTGGTTCTCTCCGTTGTGATGACGCCAGGCGTGATCCGGCGCGTCATCCAGGAAAGCCCGTCGTGCGTAATGGTCAAACACGAAGACTGGCCGGGACTCGAAAAAATTTCGGCCTTGCGCAGCTTCGAGAAAGAGGGATCGATGCGGCCGGTCTCTATTCTGACCGGCAATGGCGCCCTGTTCCTCGACTTCGAGATGGACCGCGGAGCAAACGGTGCGATGACGGGCTACGCTTTCCCGGATATGTTGGTCGACACGGTGCGCCTTTCAAAGGAAGGTCAGCGTGACGCCGCGCACGATCTATTCGACGCCCACCTGCCGCTCATCCGCTACGAGCAGCAGCAGGGCGTGGGACTGTCGGTCCGCAAGTACGTGATGAAACGTCGCGGCATCCTGTCGTCGGATGCGCAGCGGAAGCCGGGTTCAAATCTCAGCCCAACGGCAAAGGCGGAGGTCGAATACCTTCTATCTCGTGTTGCGCGATACGATAGGCGGGCGGCGATCTGATAGAGGCTGATTTCGCAAAATTCGATTATGAGGCAGGCCTTCCCCACGGAAGAATTCCGCGCGCCAGTAAGTCGGAAAGGATCTTATTGGCAATGCTTGGAGCGAGCTGAAAACGGTCGTCCCATTCACCGAACCAAACTAATTCGGCGATTTCCGAGCTAGCGACAGGTTCACCAATTAATTCGCCGCGGTAAAGCTCGATTCGAACGGTCTTCGGTTGTTCTATTTCCGGTCCCGCCGCTCGATCTGTGTAAACTCCAAGTAGTTCGACTGCGCTTATGCCCACGTCTCCCAGCTCTTCACGCAATTCGCGAGCCAGGCACTCCATGGCAGATTCGCCAGGCTCACGGCATCCTCCCGGCAATATGAGCAAAGAAGTCGCGTGTTTCTTCCGGCACAACAGGATCTTTCCGTCGCGAACCGCGAGAAGCCCGACTTTGTCAAAGTCAACGCCGATGTCAGCCATGAGGGCTATTGCAGAATGGGTAGTTTGAGATAGTCGTTCGAAACAAAAAGGCTGCCTTCGGTGGTCCCTTGCGGCGCGACCTTTCGCAATTCCGCGGCGAGTTTCTCAGTCGTCATATTTCCTTTGAGAGCTAGATCGAAGGCTTGAACAACCGCATGTACTTGCGGCGCGGATTCGTGGGCGAACTCCAGTCTGAAATGACGAATCCCCGCAGCGCGCCACTGCTCGAGGTAACCGCTCGCTTCCTGCGCCTCGGCGCCAAAAACGGTATTGCGGCATCCCACGTCGGCAATTACAGGGTGGTCGCGGCCGGAGGAATCCCTTAGCTCGACGCGATGAGTTTCGCACGGGCGCCCGCAATCTTTATAACTGGTGCCCGTCGATAGAAAACGGCAAAACACGCAGTGTTCCGTGTGAAAAACCGGCAAGTGATGGTAGGCCACTACCTCGATGCTTTCAGGGTCGATTCTGCAGGTGAGCTCTCCAATCTGCGCGCCGTTCAAGTCGTGAGTGGGAGTGATCCGAACGAGGCCGAGCCCTAAGTACATCGCGGCTGTCAGCGAGTTGGCAGTGTTTAAACTAAAATCGCCGATCATCGTTGGATGCTGGCGCTCGCGCAGCGCCTTCAGAATGCCGCTCGATCGCACTACTATTGTGCATCCTAAGCTGAGGAGAAAGTCCAGAATGCGCTCCTCGCCTGGTTTCGAGACTCGAGGAGTCGCAACCCGCGCGGCGATACCGCTCGACTTCACGCGTTCGAGCGAAGGCCTGAGCCCATAAAGATCGAGGTAGTCGAGCGTGATGCTTGCTGGACCGCTCGATAGCGCAGCTTCCAGCTGTTCTGGAGTGCGAACCAGAAGATGAATTTCCGGCGATGCAAGGACACGCGCAGGTGACGGTGTCATCTGATCCAGCATGAAACGTACGGCATCGGAAGGATCCCGAACAACGGCTGCTGGCCGAGCCTGGTTCTGCAGTGCCTGTAATTGCTCGACGGCTCTGCGCCGCACCTGGTTAAGCTCGGACGCCGGAACAAACGGCGCACCCTGCACGTTGAGCGTCACGTCCTCCAGTTCGTACGCGGTATTCCCTAAACGGCCTAATTGCTCGCGCAATAACTCCACGGAAAGACCGCGCTTCTGAGCAGCGACCAGAGAACCAGTAGACTTCACGATCACGCTTGTTTGTGGTTGTTTGGCAAGCGACCACTCGGTGACTAGAGGCTCGCCTTCTATCGCAGTTACTCGCACTACAACCGGCTGTCGCGCGACAGGCGACGTAGCTTGCGTATAGGCTCGTGCCGCCCGATCCAAGTCGGGATCGTCTGTCCGCCAGATCCGGTCGCCCGGACGGACGCGCTCGAAACGGATCGCGCCATTTCCGAACCGAAGCTCCAGCCGGCCATCCAGTCCCGGAAGAACCTGGTACACCCTGCCGCCCTCCTCGGGCTCCTCGGGGCTTCGCCAATCGGCTGCATCGAAGACCACGCCGTCGCCCGGCTTCAGGGGCGCGATGGCATGAGCGTCACTGGCTTGAATCACCAGGCGGTTGTCCTCCAAACGCTCAACCCGTCCCATAAAGACACCCCGGTGGCGCGGCGCGCGGCCATTGACCACCAGTTGATGATTGGTCCCGCTCATGAAAAATGGACCCAGGCCGCGCGAATACACCTGCTCGAGTTGCAGTTTTTGTGAAGGAGTAATCGCGGCTTTTCGGCCGGCCCAAGCGTCGTCTACAGCTCGGCGGTAGGCACGCGTAGTCAATGCCGTGTAATTCGCGTCCTTATATCTACCTTCGATCTTCAACGCAGCGACGCCAATTTGGAGGATCTCCGGGATTTGCTCCAACGCGAAAAGATCACCGGGTGAAAGAAGATAGCGGGCGTCACCCAAAGGTTCGATCCGGCCATCGACCAACATCTCGTAGGGCAGCCGGCACGCCTGAGCGCATTGTCCCCGATTCGCGCTGCGACCTCCCCACGCTTCGGATGAAAAACATTGTCCTGAGTAGGCAACACATAGCGCTCCGTGGACAAAGATCTCCACTTCGCAGCCGGTCTTGTGAACGATGGTCCGGACTTCGTCGAGCGACAGCTCCCTCGCCAGATTGACGCGCTGGATACCGAAGCTCTTGGCCAGCTCGACGCCCTCGACGTTCGTAATGCTCATCTGCGTGCTGCCATGCAGCTCCATGTCCGGTGCAATCTGGCGGATCAACCGCACGATGCCGTAATCCTGCACGATCATCGCGTCCGCTCCGGCCTCGACGATGGCGGCGATCGTTCGCGCAGCTTCCAGCAACTCGTGCTCGAAAACCAGCGTATTAAAGGTGATGAATCCGCGCACGCCTCGCGCGTGCAGAGTACGCATGACTTGCGGCAGCTCATCGAGCGAAAATCCCATCTTCGCTCGCGCCGAAAAATGTTTCAGACCGAAATAAACTGCATCCGCGCCAGCCTCAATCGCGGCATTCAATTGTGGCCAATAGCCGGCAGGGCTCATAATCTCCGGCTTGCGTGGGGCTGAGGACGGCATGGTACGACTACCTTCTCCAGCGTAGCAAGGCCTCCGCCAGCGTCAGGAAACCAGACTGAGCGCGACTGTGGTCATTCCGCGCACGCCCGTCGTTCGCTCCAAATCATCGATCAAAACGGATTCCAATCCCTCGGGATCAAAATCTACCAGGCAAGCTGCGATTTCCTCGTCGCTTGCGCCGTCAAAACAAAGCTCACAGACGCCGATTGCACCAGAATCGCAGCGGACCGGGGGACCAAAACACCGGCATGTGATCGGTCGCGACGCATAGAGATCACAGGTTCCGGTTTCCGGGTCGAGCGCCGGACATGGGTCGTCATCGCTAAAGCTCGTTTGTTGAGCGGCGTGGCGGGCCCGATCGCGAACGGCATTTGCGCGCTGGGGATCGTGACTTTCCAGCTCGGCCAAGCCTTTCCTGAGGCGCTGCGCATCGAGTTGGCTAATTTCGAACGGTCCATAGCAGCACTGCGTGCACCCCTTCCGGCAAACCAGCCATGACCCGCTCCTGCGCGCAGCCTCCGCGAGGGCTCGGTCGACAATCTGGACCAGCGCGAAGTCAGAGCTCATGCGGAAAACTCTTTTCACTAAACATCGCCAAGGCGGTGCGCGCTCGTTTCCGCATCATGGATTCGAAGGAAATGCGCGGAACCTGGATGAGCTTGCGCGTTTCGGCGTCCCGCAATATGGTCCGAGCAGTATTGGGCATCCGGGCGGCGGCGCGCTCGAAAGCGCCCGAAGATGCTGCGAGCATGCCTGCGATGGCGCGATAATAGCCCTGTTGACCTTGCACTCTCTTGCAGCCCATCAGCAGCGCCGCTAGCACCTCCGGGCTTTCTTCCATTTCCACCACTACGCTTCCCCATTTATCCAGAAACGGGCCTAACGGCAGCAACGTAACAGGCGAGCGGCGTAGCGCCTTCACCGGACGCAGCGGATAATGCCGGTGTCCTTCGGCTGTGAGCCCGGTGTGTTGATAGATGCGAACCGCAAGAGCGAAACGGCCCCGTGCGGCGAAGTGTGCCACGAGCGGTGTGGTGAGTGGGGTCTTCTTCCAGAAGCTCATGCCTTGCGTGAGATCGCCGCGATTGTGTGCCAAAGTCATAGAGAGGCGTAGCAGGTCGAGCTCAGCGTCGCGTTCGGCGGCCACTTCATCGAAAATTGCCTGTTCGCGATCGATTTCTGCTTCGATGGCGGCCTGCGCTTCTTCAGCGGACGCTGTGTCGCCGACTTCAAGCATTCTTCCGAGGCCGGCCGCGATCGCGCTCCAATGCTCGCCGTTGTGACCGCTGACCCCGCGAACGGAGCGGACTGAGATGCCGTCCTCGGTCCAGTAGCGCGACGCGAGGGCCAGCCGGAGCATGAGCCTGAGGACATCCGAGTCACGCGATTCGCGCCACACGATCCCGCGGATCTTGGTATCGACATCGGTGGGCACGAAGGTAGCGACTGTGGCGTGATGACAAGCCAGGCAGAGTGCGAAATAATCCTGGATCTGCTCCTCGGGCGTGAGACTGGGGCGCAGTATGTTCTGCCAGTTGGCGAGAATTCGTAAAAAACCATCCAGCGAGTGGCCCAGTTCGATGAGGGGGCCAGGTTCGGCCACTGGTAGACGCGCTTCTAGAAATGGGGCGGTATTCCGGACCTGCGCGATGAGAGTCTCCGGCGAAATCCACTGAGCCCACGCGTCGCGGGGCCGTTTGATGAGGGTTTCCGGCAAACCACCAGTATGACGCGATTGATACTCGGCCGATCAAATGTGAGCATTTGTTCGCACAGATTGTTCTTGAAGGTAGCTTCGGGATCGCGGCGGTTAGTGGTTCTCGTATATGTCGCCCCGGAAATCATAGAAGACACGAATAAAGTTGCCATCAAGATCGGCGGCCATAAATTCGCGCAGGTTCCACGGTTTGTCCTCGGGCTCGGAAACGATCTTCGCTTGCGCGGCCTGCCACTGTGCGAAGAGATTGTCCACCTCAGTCTTGCTGTGGAGATTGAGCCAGAATATGATACGGGGCTGTAGCGCATGGAGGGGTCATTTGCGAACTACAGAACTACCGGTTCCCACGACATTATTGGTCGTCTCTTCGCCGGGCTTGCCAGGGGTGAGCCGGAGATCCGCGCCGTCGTACGGGCACTTTTCGTAGTCGAACTGCAGACTGCGCTTGCAGGTGGCGCAGTACTTCACCAGCTTCGGGAGCGGATGGATAGCTTTGGATGAGAGCCACCCTTCACGAAAAGTGGCGATCTCGGGTGTGATCTCCCGGCCGGCGAACTCGTAAGGCGTCATTTGGAGCGCCGGCGTTTCGGCCAGGATCACATCCAGCTCCCGCTTTCCAGCGCGCCCTTCCACTTTCAAATGGATTTCATCGCCCGCTCTGTGCCGTTGGAGCAAGTTATCGAGATCGCTCTGCTTAGGGAGGGTCTTGCCGTCCCATTCGGTAATAACGTCACCGCGATCAAGGCCGGCGGCGTACACTGGCGAATCGCGGAGCGTGGGACCGGTGAGCTCGACGCCGTGGTCGGTCCAATTGGAGTCGCCGATTCCCAGGTAAAGTTTTGGGGCGCGGCTACGCTTCTCCAGTACGAATCCAGCGCGGGTCAGTAGCTGTTCGTAATTCATCGGCTCTTTGCCGTAGATGTGTCGTTGGAAGATTTCCGCGGCGAATTCCTGGCTACCCGTCGCATTGGCGAGAGCGCTTTCGAGATCCTGGAGGCTGTAGGGCTGGTTGATATCGGGATGCTGGCGCCACATCTGGCGCATCCAATCGTCGAGCGACTTGCCGGGAAAACGAAAGCGGATTTCCAGATCGAGGCCCAGCGCGATGGCCTGTCCGTAGGTGTAGTAGGAGATGAAGGTGTTGGTGTAGTTGACCGGATCGTTGGACTTGGCCGCGTCGACGAAGGGCGCCTGACGGCTCATGTTGATCACGTCGAAGACCGTGCGCCCCGGTCTGGTGAGCACCGCATTCACGGCACCGCCCATGGACCGCGCGAAGCGGTCGATACTTTCCAGGCCGGCGCGCTTGAACACGAGATCGCCATAGTAGTTGGTGAATCCTTCAGCGAACCAGAGCGAGTCGGACATATCGGCGCGTTCGTAGTCGAAGGGTTCGAGATCGTGCGGGCGGACACGCTTGACGTTCCAGGAGTGGAAGAACTCGTGAGAGATGGCACCAATGACCTGCGCGCCAGCGCTCGCGAGGTCGCGCTTGCCGGTGATGACGGTGGAATTGCGATGTTCCATGCCATCGAAATCCACATAAGGTAGATAGTCAATCAGGAAAGTATAGGCGCCGGTGTCGTACTTGGGGAATGCGCCCCACACACCTTCCTCTTCGGCGGTGACGGCTTCGGCCATCTTGGCCAATGCGGCGGCTTCTTCGTCGGTGCCTTTGTGGTGCAGAGCCAGGCGGAACTGCGAGTCGCCGATCTTCCAGGTGGCAAGGTAGTGTTGGCTGAGCTCGACCGGACCATCCATCATTCGGTCCATGAAAGGCGCGGTCCAGGTGCCGTCATCGTGGGCCTGAAGCTGAGTAGCGATGGTCCAGCCTGAGCCTTCGGGAATGTCGAACTTCAGAGAGACCGGGACCTTCTCGAAACCGTGCGCCCAGACGAGCGTGGCCGGAAGGTTGAGGTGCGCGTGGGTGGTGTCGATGGCGCTGTAGGTGCCGTCGGCGAGGTCGCCGAAAAGGGTGTACTCCACTACGACCGTCCCCTTGTGACCCGACACATTCCACTGATAGGGCGTGGGCCGGGAAACGTTCAGGGCGTGACCCTGCCCATCGGAAGCACGGAAGTTGTAGACGTTCTTGGCAAATTCGTGGAGCGCATAGCGGCCGGGCGAGGATCGGCTCATGACAACTTCGAGGGTGGGCTGTCGGACGTTCGAGAACGTTGCACGAATCTCGGCCTCGTGATGTACCGCGTTGGGGAAGCGAAGCTCGTAGCGGACGGGTTCCTGCGCGAAAAGGGGAAGGGCCAGGAGTGCGTAAACCGTAAATTTCATTAGCAGGAAACGATGGAAGTATACCAGACGGGCAGTTGCCCGGTGCTGGTCCGCCCTAGCACGACGTCGCCACCGTGTTACCTTATCATACGAGCCACAAGTCAAATTAATAACTTCGGCTGGAGGATCACCGTTGCGATCATTTGCCAGTTTTGTAATTGGCGCAGGGTACGTATTCGCCGGGCTCCTGGCCGCCCAAACGCCTAATAATATTGACTTTAGACGCGACATTCAACCGCTGTTTCAGGAACACTGCATCGGCTGTCACGGACCGTCCCAACAAATGGGAGGCATGCGCTTGGACCGGCGCAGCTCCGCTATGGCGATTCGCGGTGGAACCACAATCGGACCCGGGAATGCCGCCGGGAGCCGGTTATACCTCAAGCTCGTCGGGACCAAGTATGGCACCCGAATGCCTCCCACCGGACCGTTGCCGCCGGAGCAAATCAACCTCGTCAAGACTTGGATAGACCAAGGGGCCGATTGGCCCGACGATCTCTCCGGCGACAAGGCATCCGGGCCTCCCGATCCGAGAGCTATGCGCATCATGGAGGCGCTGCGAAGTGGAGCGCGTCAAACTCTTGCTCGATTGCTTCGCGAGGATACCGGCGCTGTCAATCTGAAAGGCACCGGCGGCGCGACGCCCTTGATGTATGCCGTGCTGTACGGCGATGCTGCCGTGGTTCGGCAACTGATCGATAGCGGCGCGAATGCCAACGCTTCGAACGATGTTGGCGCGACCGCGCTCATGTGGGCCGTCGATGATCCTGACAAGGTGCTGTTGTTGCTCGAGCACGGCGCCGACGCCAACGCCACGTCGGCTGAAAACCAGACACCGTTGACGATCGCTCTGGCAAGCAAGGCGCCTGCAGCCGTGGTGAATCTCTTGCTCGATCATGGGGCGAACGCGGATGTAAAGTCGTACCGGGGCCGGAATCCGTTTGTCGCCGCTGGTGGCGACGAAGCGCTTCTTCGGACTCTCCTTCAACACGGCGTCGACATTGCTCGTCTATCCGCCGGCCTGTCCAGGGCGCTGGATGCCGGCTGCGAAGCTTGCATCCAGTTGCTAATTAAATCCGCGAGCAAACCGGCTCTGAATTCCGGCCTGTTCCAGGCGGCCGGCGGCAGAGATGCGCGCACGCTCAAAATTCTTCTCGACCGCGGGGCGGACGCAAACTTCGCCGATAGCGGTCTCGGGCTCACCACCTTGATGTACGCCGCGATATCAGAAGGCGCGCCCTTGGAGAATTCGAAAACCCTCATCGAGCGCGATGCCGAAGTCAACGCAAAGACGGCGGACGGAACAACGGCTTTAGATTTCGCGTTGCGGCAAGGCGACCAGGAGGTCGTCAAGCTATTGCGGCAAGCTGGGGCGAAAGAAGGCGATGCCTCCCCGAAATTCATCCTCAAGCCGAAGCCGGCTCCATCCGTGCGAGCCGCAATCGACCGCAGCCTCCCACTATTACAGCGAAGCGACGTGGGCTTTATGAAAAAATCCGGTTGCGTTTCTTGCCATAACAATAACCTGACTGCTATGACCGTCGCGGCGGCCCGCAAGCAAAGCGTTGTAATCGATGATGGCGTCGCGCGAGCGCAACGCAGTGCCATAGCAGCCTACATCGAGGGCAATCGCGAGCGGTATCTGCAAGGGATCCCGATTGCGGGCGGCTCCGACACCGCAGCGTATATCTTGCTTGGATTGGCGGCAGAAAACTGGCCCCCCGATCCGGCGACGGACGCGATGGCGCGTTACCTGAAGTTCCGCCAGAGCGCGAACGGAGCCTGGCCAACCTTTGGCGGCCGTCCGCCGATCGAATCGAGTGATATCCAGGGCACCGCTACCGCGCTGCGGGCGATTCAAGTGTATATGCCCAAGGCGCAACGGACGGAGTATGACAAATCTGTGCAACTCGCTGCCGAGTGGCTCGCCCAGGCGCAGCCGAAGTCCACCGAGGATCGTGCATTCCAGCTTTTCGGGCTCATCTGGGCTGGCGGCAACCGGGAGATCGTGCGGAAGGCCGCGGGCGATTTACTCAAAGAGCAGCGCTCCGACGGCGGATGGGCCCAAACTTCTTCGCTCCCGAGCGACGCTTATGCAACCGGCCAGGCACTGGTCGCGCTAAAAGAAGCCGGGGTTGTGACACCCGCCGACGCCACTTATAATCGCGGCGCGCGGTTTCTGATGAACACCCAGGGCGAAGACGGATCCTGGTACGTCAGGAGCCGGTCCATCCCTTTTCAGCCCTACTTCGAGAGCGGATTTCCCTATGGACCCGACCAGTTCATCTCGGCCGCGGCCACCAACTGGGCCATGATGGCGCTTCTGCCGCTCGCTCGGTACAATCCAGAGGAGCCGAGGTGACTCGAATGCAACGCCAAATAATGCAACACAGCCTTCACAGCGTGCTTTTTGTCGCGATTATGATGTTCGCGCCGCTCGCCCTCGCCCAGCACTCTCTAGATGGGCCGGCGCCCGCATCCAAGACCGCCGACCAGGTTTACAAAAATATAGTCCAGCTCAAGGGCACGCCCGCCGACCAGTTAATGCCGGCAATGCAGGTCATTTCCTCTTCGCTCGGCGTCGAGTGTTCTTTCTGCCACGTGGCAGGTAAGGCGGAGCTCGACGACAAGCCGCCCAAGAAGACCGCCCGGGAGATGATGGCGATGGTGGCGTCGATCAATAAAGGAAGCTTTGGAGGCCGGCAACAAGTGTCGTGCTACTCCTGCCACCATGGCGTTGCCAACCCAGTAAGCGTCCCGCCGGTCCTCGAAACCGACGCCGAGCGCGCCGGAACAAACACGGGTCCGCCGGCGAGCGCCCCTCTCACTGCCCCTCCGACTGCCGATGATGTGATCCAAAAGTACGTGACGGCAATGGGCGGCGCCGACGCGATTCGCAAAATCACTAGCCGTGTTGAAACGGGCGTGATTCTCGTGGGCGGCGGTCAGACGCCGATCGAAGTGTTCACCAAGGCGCCGAACAAGCGCGTTACGATCAGCCACTCAGCGAACGGCGACAGTTTTACCGCTTTTGACGGCACAGCCGGCTGGATGGGCAACTCGGGCCGCCCGGCGCGGGAAATGTTGCCGGCTGAATCCGCAGCATCGTCGTTGGATGCCGAGTTCGCGATTGCCGTTAGGTTGAAGGAGATCTTTCCGCAGATTCGCCGCGCTCGTCCCGAGCAGATCAATGGTGTTATATGCGAGTCGCTGATCGGGACCCGGCCCGGACGTTTACCGGTGCGGCTTTACTTCGACCAGAGCTCGGGACTGCTGATCCGCTTGGTGCGCTACGCCGAAACGCCCGTGGGCCGCAATCCGACCCAGATCGATTATGCCGACTATCGGGATGCAGACGGCGTTAAGATTCCGTTCCGCTGGACACTTGCCAGACTCAATGGACGCTTCACCATCCAGATTGCAGACGTGAAGAGTAACGTTCCGCTGGATGACGCGAAGTTCGCAAAGCCCATGGGCGATGTGAAATAGGCGAGTTAGCCGCCGACAGCGGTCTCGCCATGAGTTGCGTTCAGCTGCGGATTTCGCCAGTATGGCTTAGAGCATGAGACAAACGATCTTGATTTGGTCCGCGGCTCTGATTGCCGCGGCCAGCGCGATCGCACAGCCCAAAGGTCAAGCGAAAGGTGCACCGCGCAATCCAGCACAGAGCCCGGCGTCGCAGCCCGGGCCGAAAACTGCGACGCCGCAGAGCTACCCGGTCGAGCAGGTTCAAGCCGGCGAGCTGCGGTTTACGTCGCAATGTGGTTTCTGCCATGGACGCGATGCGACAGGGGGCGAGACCGGACCAGACCTCACGCGTTCCGAGCTTGTCGCCGAAGACGTGCGGGGAAACAAGATTGGACCTGTTCTTCGTGCGGGGCGTCCTGACAAGGGGATGCCCGCCTTTGCTCTGAGCGAGGCGGATGCGAGCGCGATCGTAGCTTTTCTGCATGACCAAAAGACCAAGTTCGAAACGCTTGGCGGAGGTCGCCGCGCTGTTGACACAGCGGACCTGACCACCGGAGACGCCACAGCCGGCCGCCTCTATTTCAACGGAGCCGGTGGCTGCTCCGGCTGTCATTCCGTTACGGGCGATCTCGCTCGGATTGCCACCCGCTATCAAGGATTAACGCTGTTGCAGCGGATGCTCTATCCCACCGCGGGCAAGCCTGCTCCAGCTCGGCCGAAAGTTACTGTGACGCTCACAACAGGTAAGAAAATCAGTGGACGGTTGGCCAGCGAGGATGAATTCACGATCGTGGTTCTCGATCCGGCAGGGGCGCGGAAGACCTTCGAAAAACTTGCGGTGGAGTTTAAGATCGACGATCCAATGTCCGCCCATTTCGATCAATTGGGCAAATATACCGACCAAGACATGCATGATGTCTTCGCCTATTTAGACACACTCAAGTAAATGCGAAACTCATTGACTCTCGGCCTGGGACTGGTTCTGGGGGCCGTCTGTGCGGCGCAAGGCGTCGATCCGAAAGATCTGCTGCACCCGCCCGCGAATAGTTGGCTCAATTTTCACGGCACTTACTCCGGTCAGCGGCATACCAATCTGGCCGAGATTACACCGGAGAATGTCGGCACGCTCCAGCAAGTTTGGCGCTTCCAGACTGACCAGAATCAGTCCATCAAAGCGTCGCCGATTCTGGCGAACGGCATCCTCTATGTGACTACGCCGGACAACATCTGGGCGATGGACGCCCGCACGGCGAAGGCACTCTGGCATTACCAAAATCTTCCTAATAACGCGTTCCACATCGGCCATCGAGGCGCGGCGGTGTATAAAGACTCGGTTTATTTGACCACTCCCGATTGCCACTTGATCGCGTTGAATGCCAAGGATGGGAAGGTCAAGTGGGACGTCGTGATTGCCGATTTCAAGAAAGGTTACTGGTCAACCAATGCGCCGCTCATCGTGGGGAGTCATGTGCTGGTCGGCGTCTCTGGTGACTTCGATAACCTGCCAGGACAGCTGAAATCGGTTGACGCCGACACAGGCGCGACGCAGTGGATTTTTTACAGCACTCCTCCTCCCGGCAAGCATGAGCCGGCCAGCGGCGGCGCGACCGGAGGGCAGATGTGGACTACCGGCACCTTCGATCCCGATCTCAATCTCGTCTATGTTGGCACGGGCAATCCCACTCCGGTGCTGAATGGCGAAGTCCGGCCGGGGGACAATCCCTGGACGTGCAGCATCGTGGCGCTCAACCCGGACACCGGGAAACTCGCCTGGGGCTTCCAAGTCTCGCCGCACGATATGCACGATTGGGATGCCAACGAAGTCCCCGTGCTGGCAGACGCGAATTTTCGCGGCCAACCACGCAAGCTGTTGATGCAAGCGTCACGCAACGGATATT
>DATHOT010000351.1:0-4747 GCA_035484655.1 Bryobacteraceae bacterium
TCTAGGAGGTTGCTGAAAAAGTCTCTCGCAGGTCGGAGACCTGCGCCACGTGTAGAGCTAAGTCATTGACCTGGAGTTGTGGAGCAGGTCCCCGACCTGCCAATGTGAGCTCTTGAAAGACTTTTTCAGCAACCTCCTAGCGCCTCTTCATCGATTACATGGAACTTCATGGCCAGAGGCTGTATGTGGCATTCGCCAGTCATAATCTGGTGGGAGTAATCGATACAACGGCGAACCGGGCCATTGGTGCTGTTTAGGGCTTACAACGTGTTCTCGGGGTGGCGCTGACGCCCGAGTACGGCTTAGGTCTTGCGAGTGCTGGAAAGGAAAACGTGCTGGGCGTTTTTAATCTCACCGATAACCATCTTGTGAAAACAATTCCAGCCGGCACAGATCCCGATGCCATCATTTACGATGAAAGTTGCACCCGGCCAATGGCATCGGCACGATGACGGTGATCCAGCAGGATTCGAGGAGTGATTAGAAGGCGAACTTTGCTCTGCTCGCATGACCACGGACATGCCCATCCATATGACATCGTACCCCGATATGACATCGTACCCCGATGAAGCGCGGTCGCCAGAACATGATCGAATTAGCCTGGTCCCACGTCCCTAATTCTGAGCAATCCAGAAAGTCACTCCGAAATCAGCGACTTACGCGAGTTTTGATTGCGACTTTTCCGCTCTTTGTTCGGTTAACCTGAAACATTTCTGGAGCCCAGCAATCTTACTTAGCGCTTTTCAATTGCGCAGCGCGCGTTGCGCCCGGATGCTTTTAAACCAAATTGCAATGCGGCCCCAAGGATAGTGGGCCAGGAGGATTTCCACGATGAAACTCAAAGGACTATACCTGTTGACGTTAGCGGTACTCCTCAGTCTAGTCGTCATCGCTTACGCGGCCGACAACGATAAGTTGGTGCCTTACCGGCTTCTGACAACGATCACCATTCCGAACGGACTAGTTGGTTTCGATATTAGTTGGGTGGACTCTGCGAATGCGCGCTACTATTTGGCCAATCGCGGCAATGCCACCGCGACGCCGCCCGTGCCACCCGAAATTGACGTGATCGATACGAAACACAATAAGTTACTGTATAGCATTCCACTGACATCGGCCGGAAACGGAGTTGTCGCGATTAACGGATCCACTGAGGAGCCGGACCAGCCGGGCGTACTGGTTGTAGGAACCGCGGACAGCCACGCGCTCTTTATTGATCTGGCCCATCCGCAAGCCGCTCCGATCGCGGTAAGCACCAATGGCAATCATCGCGCGGACGAACTCGCTTACGACCCATTGGACCGAGTCATCCTGATCGCCAACGATCAAGACGTTCCTGCTCCGTATGTATCGTTCATTTCGACCGAGGCGCACGCAGTCGTGGGCAAGATAGTTTACGACGGCACCTTAGGAAATCCACAGTCCACTGGCGGCATCGAGCAATCGGTGTGGGACGCAGCAACGCGACGATTCTATATTTCGATTCCGAAAACCGCTGCTAACGCGAATGGTGAAATAGATGAGATCAACCCTTCGACAATGGCGATCACTAAGGTCTTCCCGACCAGCGCGGCTTGCGGCGCCAGGGGCGGTCCCGCCGGATTGGCTTTGATTCCAGGCCAGCACCTGATCGCGAGCTGCGGGGATGTTCTCGACATCGCCAGTGGCTCGGTGCTGAACGTTGCCGGCGTCAGCGGCGACGAGATCTGGTTCAACTCCGGGGACGACCGTGTGTATTTCGCTGGGGGCCTCGACCGGATCAGCGTGAATGTGGTCAGCGCCCTGAGCCCGTTCAACGTGATTACCTCGTTAACGGTCGGCTTGATCGCCACTCCGCCTGCACCCAATCACACCACGCATTCGGTCGCCGCGGATAGCCAATTGAATCGGATCTTTGTGCCGGTAAGTCACGAGGGTGTGAAGGTGTACACGGACGATCGCGACAACGGCGAGGGCCCAGACAATTGAAAGTCCGGTAAACGGAGTTCATAAGCGCTAGGCGCTTCTATTTGGAGGAGCTGTTGACGAACCTATCCCGCATTAGAAGCGCCCGCTCCCGCGCCTCCAGCGATCTCCCGCGACCTCAACCCTTGCACGGAGTGGGTCAACAGCTCCTTCGCGGCGCTCAGGAATCGAACGGTGTGGGGCAATTGCGCGTGCAACTCGAACGCGGCTTCATCGGCCCACTCGGAATGAATCGCGAATGAGAACGGCTCCCGAAGCGACTCAAAAACATGGATCGCCAGGCAACCAGTCTCAGCGCGCGTAGGCCCAACTACTCGCAACAGTTCCTCGCGAAACGCCGCCTCCTGCCCCGGCTTAGGCTCAAACCGGACGACAAAATGGACCGACATCTGGATTATTGCCGGCCTTCAGTCTCTAATTTGCGAGCGCCGCCGAGGATGTCAGGCATGGCGTAATTGCCTTCGTGGCAGGCATATTCGTAAACCGGGCCGGCCGTGGCGAGGAATGGATACTCGATCGTCCATGGCTTGGTATACGTCGCGGGATCTTCAATAGTCGCCCGGTACAGGATGGTGTGAGCATCGACGCGCCGGAAGCGTTCGATGACGTGCAGGTTTTCCGATGACCCGCGAAACCTCGTTTTGCCGGTGAAGTTGGTGGTGTCGACGACCAGCGTATCGCCTTCCCAATGCCCAATCGAGTCGCCCAGCAACTGGCGGATCTCGGCCGGCTTATGCGTTCCATTGATGCGGATCACGCGAATATCGTGGACCATCTCAACCAGTATCATGACGGCATTGGGCGTCTGCACAATTTCATAATTGTTGTTGTAGAGGACCGGGAGCATGGGCGGTCCGGAGGTGGAGCCAAATCCGATGATGCAGCGCTCGCTCAAAGGCCGATCTTTCACGCTGTCATAGCGGGCGAACGCGCGTAAGGCGCCTGAGGTCTGCTGGCGAGCCGCATCCGTGAGAGGCGGAATTTTGCCATCGGGCGGATCGATAACCAGCGACGTCCGCTTGAGGCCGTCGACTCGAGCGAGCTCCGATCCACGGTCGACGAACAAGTTGTTGTAGGCGCCCACGCCGGGACCGCCGGTGGCCTTGTTAAAGTTACTTTCGACGTCGCTGTCCAGAGTATTGCTTTGCAGATCCTTCTTTTCGTAGGTCTTCGCTTCGGCGTCTGTCAGCGTGGCTTTCCCGGCCAGATCGGCGGGCCGTTCGAGCGGAGTTAGCGTGGCGTTGGTCCAGACGCCTTGCAGATCCGGATGACCGTCGGAGGCGCGTGGAATCCTGGTTTGTCCGGCCCTGGTTTGCCCGGCAACGGGCGCGATCACTATCGCGATCACTATAGCGAGGAACCCGATGGCAGCAGCAAGTCGATAGTGCATGAATGACCTCAGTATACTTTTTTCGCCGATGCTTTCGCATGTGCCCATGGCCTGAAGCGTGAAGATTCTTCACTCTGGCCTGTCGATGTTTACTCAAAGTGGCGTCCTGACGTCAGGCGATTGCCAGGGCGCACTTCTAAGCTGTTCATCCTTCGTAGCTGGCGGGCGGGTTGCCCGCGTGGAAGGCCAATTGCAACCACCTGGAACAGGATGATGAACACCGCGATGAACACGACAGCGATTGCCCAGCCCGATTTCGATACGATTCTGGTCTCCGAGTTGGAAATGTTGCGTGCAGGTGAAGAACGTTTGAAGCGTCTCTATCCGCAGTTGTCGAAGAAGCCGAAGCTGCGCGATCTCTTCCTGAGCGAACTAAGCGCGGTCAAGCAGCGCGCCCAGCGCCTGCACGCTATTCTCAATCCTTACGAAGCTTTTGAGCCGCTGGCGAGGGAATTCACGTCTCCCCAGTTAAGACCAGCAGCGTAGGCGATTCGTGGTTTTCACTGCGATCGCCCAGCTACTGAATCCCCGGACGCAGAACTACCTAATTCCAGGTATAGACACCCTTCGGATAGCGAAATACACTGGAATCGTGGGCGGGAGCACGCCAATGTACCTGTGGTTCGGCCGCGCATGCTGAGAAACCTCGTTTCACGGATTGGAGCACTGTGGCGCCAACTGGAGCATGTCGCCGAAGAGCGCAGCATTCTGGTAGTGATGCGCCTATCATCCGGTCAGGACGACTTGCGCGTCTGTGCGATTCAAGAGGGCTGGAGGGTGTTGTTCGCGACGTCGGTGGAGCGCGCGGTTTATATTCGCCAGACCAACCGGATTAACGTAGTCCTCTTTGATTGTGACGTCGCCGAAGCCGATTGGCGTCAAGGCTTGTTCACCTTGTTGAATTGCGCCGAACCGGTGTTTGCGATTGCAATATCCAGTGTAGTGAATGCCCAGATGTCCTTGGACGTCCTGGACAATGGCGGTTATGCTGTAACGCTCAAGCCGCTGAACCGGCAAAGCCTGGTGGCTTTGGTGAATGGCGCCTTGGAACTGGAAGATGCCATCGATTCCTGCCGCGTTCTTGTACAAGTCTGATTAAAAAATCAACTTCAGTGCCAATTGCACATTGCGCGGCTCTCCGAACCCCAGGCCGGGTGCGGACGCGCCGTTGCGCGTGTTCGTCAGCCGGCCGAAGGTGCCGCTCGAAAAATTGGTGGTCGGGTTCGCCCAATTCGTTCGATTGAAAAGATTCAACGTCTCGATGCGGAATTCAGACATGATCTTTTCAGTAATGGGAGTGCGCTTGAACACCGAGAAGTCGACCGATCCGATTCCGGGGCCGAAAATAGCGTCCCGGCCGAGATTGCCGTAGGTGCCCACCGGCGATAACGC
>DATHOT010000352.1:0-17186 GCA_035484655.1 Bryobacteraceae bacterium
TCTAGGAGGTTGCTGAAAAAGTCTCTCGCAGGTCGGAGACCTGCGCCACGTGTAGAGCTAAGTCATTGACCTGGAGTTGTGGAGCAGGTCCCCGACCTGCCAATGTGAGCTCTTGAAAGACTTTTTCAGCAACCTCCTAGCAGGCCGGAGACGAGCTCCACAACGGCGCCACGCTACTTGTGCTGGGTTTCCCAGTCGTATTGAATCTGAGGATCGTTGTAGGGAATGCGGCCTTCGTCCTGCGGGTCGTAGAAGCGATCAGTGATGTAAACCAGGAATGCCGGGTCACGACCAACGACTTTGTAGCCATGCGCGACTCCAGGCGGGATCAATAATTGCCAGGGCCGTAGCGCGCCAACATAGAGCGTGTTGCAAAGGCCGAAGGTGGGCGAGTGCTTGCGAAGATCGACCAGCGCGACCTGGAGCATGCCTTGTACCGGAACCCAGCAATCGGTTTGATGACGATGAAAGTGAAAAGCTTTGATGGTACCGGGATAGCTGAAAGCCGCGGAGATTTGAGTGGTGTCTTTTGGAAATTCAGTGACGAGCCCCAGGCCCATGCGGGCGACTTCGAGAAAATAGCCACGGTCGTCCGGCCAGATCGAATGCGGCTGGACGCGAACGCCGGAGATCAGGTCTTTAGAATCCGCCGTCAGTATGATTTTCCCGATGCCTTTGTCGCAGGCCGGCGTGGTCAGTTCCAGCAATGCTTGTTCGGCGATACTCATGCGAGTAACCATTATCTCATTGAACAGCCGAAACGTCTTCCTCTGGCGCCCAGTGAAGGGCTCACCCAGTAAAATCGCCAGTGAAACAAATAGAGTGCTTAATCAGTCTAGAAGTCTTAATATTGATCTATGGGACAAGGCGCCGTGCGATTATGCCGGGAAAGTATTCCGCCATCCGAGCGGAAGTCTCATAACATCGATGTAACAAAATCAGCGCAAAAATTTCGATGGTGGGTACCTTTAGCCTGGTGCTGCGCCGCGGTTCTGATCCTGTTTGAGGTGTACACTCCGGCAATACGAGGCCCGTTTTTCTTCGACGATTTCGCCCTGCCGTTCACGTTGCAGACTTATCGCGTCCAGCCTTTGATGGAATGGCTCGCGGGCGTACGCCCGGTGCTAATGTTCACTTATTGGATTAATTATCAGCAAAGTGGACTAGACCCTCGCGCCTATCACATTCTGAATATCTGGTTACATTTCTTCAACACGGCTCTCGTGTTTCTGATCGTGCGAAGGATTGGAAGCTGGGTAGAACCCGATGCCTGGAAGCGGAATGTACTCTCGCTGTTCGCGGCGGGATTGTTCCTGCTACACCCGGTTCAAACGGAGGCTGTGAGTTATATCACCGGCCGGTCGGACGTGTTGAGCTCCCTACTGATGCTGGCGGCGATCATGGTCTTTACCTATCGCTGGCCCGACCGGATTTCGATACGCTGGCTTTTGCCGATACTTGTGCTACTGGGCTTGGCCTGCGGCGCTAAGGAGTATGCCGTGGTGCTGCCCGCTGTACTGTTGTTGACCGACTGCTTTTGGACGTCGGAGACAGCTTGGGCCGCGATTCGCAAGAACCGTTTAATGTATTCAGCGATCGGTGTTTTAGGCTTGGCCGGACTGGCGTACGTGTGGCGGATCATCGCGACGGCCCCTACGGCGGGCTTCGGTATCAAGAGTTTCACCTGGTATCAGTATTTCTTCACGGAATGCCGCGCCGTGTGGGTTTATCTTCGACTCTTCCTTTTTCCGTTCGGGCAGAACGTGGACTACGACTTCCCGATCTCCCGGACTGTCCTCGAGCACGGCGCCTGGCTGGGCCTACTGGGGCTAGTGCTTGCGATTTGGATGAGCTGGCGATACCGCGGCCGCTACCCGCTGGCCTGTTACGGATTCTTCCTGTTCCTGCTGTTGCTGGCGCCTACCTCTTCGTTCGTTCCGATCATGGATCCTATTTTCGAGCGGCGGATGTATCTTCCGATGATCGGTCTGCTGTTCATGGTGTTCGATGGCCTTCGCCGTTTGCGCTGGGGAAAGACCGAGCTTTCGGTGTTGATGCTCGCGATTCTGGGCGTCGGCGCGTTGCTCACTTATCAGCGGAATAGTCTGTGGTCGAATGGGATCGCGCTATGGCAGGACACGGCCTCGAAATCTCCGCTCAAGATGCGAACCCACTCTATGCTGGGTATGTCATTGCTAACCTCCGGACGGTGTCAGGAAGCCGAGCATGAATACGCGACGGCAGCCAAACTGCTGCCGGTGGATCTCAAGCATCCCACAGCGAACACCGCCGACATCCTGGCGAACTGGGGACTCACTTTCTATTGCCTCAAGCAGACCGAGCCGGCCTTGACGAAACTCTTGCAGGCGGCGGCCATCAACCCTACGGCCCAACTGTATTCGCAAATCGGCATGATTTATGAAGAGGCGCACGCTTGGGACCAATCGCTCGATTTCCTTCATCGCGCCATCCGGCTGGACAACACCTACGAGCCAACCTACGTGTACCTCGGCAATCTTTATATGGAGACGGCGCGACCGGCCGAGGCAATCAATTACTATAGCCAAGCGACTGCTCTCGATCCCGCCGATCAATATGCTCGATCTGCCTTGGAAGTCTCGCGCTACCGCGCCGGCAAACTGGCGACCGGGGATGTCCGGCAGTAAGCAGTTTGAGTCTTAAGGCGTGCGGCCGGCTTCTTGCAGGGCTAGCCAGCGGTCCACTGCATCCAAGACCTTCGCGGTACTCTCGGCCAAGGTCTCCCGATCGGTGTGGCACTCAACTTCCGGCGCCGCGGGGGGCTCATAGGGGTCATCCACGCCGGTGAAATGATGAAGCTCACCTGTTCTGACGCGGTGATATAAGCCCTTCACATCGCGTTGCTCGCAAATAGCCAGCGGAGCATTGACATAAACTTCGAGAAAATTTCCAATTCGCCGACGCACCTCGTCCCGCACCGAGCCGTACGGTGAAATGGCTGAGACCAGCACAATAACGCCGTTGCGGGTCAATAGCTCGGCCACGAAACCGATGCGGCGGATGTTTTCGTCGCGATCCTGCTTGCTGAAACCGAGATCTTTACTCAGGTGCTGCCGCACGACGTCGCCGTCGAGCCATTCCACTTTGTAGCCGCGCGACCAAAGCTTTTCATAAAGCGCCTGGCAGATGGTGGACTTTCCGGCCGAGCTGAGGCCTGTAAACCAGACAGTCAATCCACCGGTCACAATGCTGGCCGCCAGGGAAGGGGCATCGCCGTTCGAGCGCGGCGCCTCGCCAGAGATCATTCCAGCGCCAACAGTTTCGTTCGAATTGGGATCGATGACAATGAACGAGCCGGTTACCCGGTTCTGCCCGTATGGATCGGCGTAAAACGGCTGATGGCCCTCGATCTCAACCTCACCGAATTCATTTAGAGCCAAGCTATCTGCCGGCTGCCGCGCGAGCGTGGCCGGATCAAGTACGGAGTGAATTCGCACCACGCTGCCGCAAACTTGACGCGTCGTATGTTTAATCAAGTACGGCCGGCCGACGGCAAGCGGCTGGTTGCCCATCCACAAAAGCGTGGCCGTCACCCGACGGGCCATCAGGATGGGAGAAAGCGGGTCGGCCAGCATGTTCCCACGGCCGATGTCGATTTCCTCTTCGAGCGCCAAGCTTACCGATAACGGCGGAAAGGCGTAATCTAATTCCTCTTCGCCTAAGCGGATGCTGGTGACACGAGTGGTCCGTCCTGAAGGGGCTATCAGCACGGGATCGCCGACGCGTACAACTCCAGAAGCGACTTGGCCGGCACATCGGCGGGAGCCGGCGGCGTCACGAATCACGTATTGCACCGGAAATCGGAAACGGTCCAGATCCTGGCTGGCATGGATCGGCACGGTTTCCAAATGTTCGAGCAGGCAGGGGCCTTGAAACCAGGGCGTTCGCGCGGATGAATGCACTACATTGTCACCGTCCAGGGCGCTTGCCGGGACGAAATGCAGCTGCGCGGGGCCGAGCCTGGAGACAAAATTTATGAAGTCGCCTTCGATGCGTCGAAAAATCTCCTGACGGAACCCGACCAGGTCCATCTTGTTGACTACTACCGCGAAGTTTCGGATTCCCAGCAGCCAGGCGATGACCGCGTGCCGATGAGTCTGCTTTAACAGGCCCTTGTGAGCGTCGACGAGCAGCACGGCCAGACTAGCGGTGGACGCGCCGGTGGCCATGTTTCGGGTATATTGTTCGTGCCCGGGAGCGTCGGCGATGATGAACTTGCGCCGAGGGGTAGCAAAATAACGATAAGCGACGTCGATCGTAATGCCTTGCTCGCGCTCCGCCCTCAGACCATCCGTGACGAGCGAGAAGTCGATGCCATGGGTACCGTTCGAGTTTGACGCCGAGCGCAAAGAGGCGAGTTGATCCTGATGAATAGCGTTGGTGTCATGCAACAACCGCCCCATCAGCGTCGACTTTCCGTCGTCCACGCTTCCAGCGGTAATGAATCGCAGCAGATCGCGTTCGCCGGGACGGGTGGCTGCGGTCACTAGAAATAGCCCTCACGTTTTTTCAATTCCATCGAACCATCCTGGTCATGGTCGATAATCCTGTTTTCACGCTCCGAGCGGACGGCTTGCTCCAACTCGTCGATAATTTTGGGCACGGTGTCGGCACTGGATCGAATCGCCCCGGTGCAATGGGTGCAGCCCAGTGTGCGCATCCGGCAGCGGACAAGTTGGGGAGCTTCGCCAGAACGCAGGGGCGGGTCGTGCTCCACGGGAATGAGCAGGTCGCCTCGAACCAACACTTCCCGTTCTCTCGCAAAATAAAGCGGCACAACGGGAATGCGCTCGAGGTCGATGTACTGCCAAATGTCGAGCTCGGTCCAATTCGAGAGAGGAAACACGCGAATGCTTTCGCCATTCTCGATGCGGCCATTGAACAGGTTCCACAGCTCCGGTCTTTGATTGCGCGGGTCCCATTGGCCGAAGGCGTCGCGGAACGAATAGATCCGTTCTTTGGCCCGGGAGCGCTCTTCTTCCCGCCGCGCTCCTCCTATAGCAGCGTCGATGCGGTTTTCCTGCAAAGCGTCGAGCAGAGCGCGGGTTTTCAGCAGAGCGCAACATTTGGCGGTTCCTAACCGGAATGGGTTGGCTCCTTCTTCGATCGCGCGATGGTTGGTATGGACGAGCAATTTTAGTCCGAGCTCGCGGCAGGTGCGATCGCGGAATTCGATCATCTCCCGGAACTTGAAAGTGGTATCGATGTGCAGCAGCGGAAATGGAAGCGGCGCCGGAGCAAACGCTTTCTGAGCCAGCCGTAGCAGGACGGACGAGTCCTTGCCGATGGAGTACAACATCGCGGGGCGCGAGAATTCCGCCGCGACTTCACGGATGATGTGAATACTCTCAGCTTCGAGCAGGCGGAGGTGTGAAAGTTGAAACTGCTGCAGATCCATCAACCGCTACCTGTACATAGTTTCCCAGGCATGTAAGCTTTTTTCGCCACGCTCATGGCGTCACCATTATCGCATCCACAGCTTAGAGATTATCGGTATCCGTCCAGGACAGGTGCCACGCCTCCGCACGCCAGAAAGCAGAGGGCACCGGCGCTTCGGACAGCCACTTGAGGATGAGCTTAAACTTGATCGGCGATTTCAGGAAGCCATACCGGCAGAGGCGCCAGCGGGCCGCATCCGGACGAGTTGTCATAATCACGACTCCACCCGTGCGCGACTCACGAGCAAACCGTTCGACTTCCCGATGAAGCGCGCCGGCGGCCGAGGCACGTTCGGGCAGGATCATCAGGTCGACGATAGCGGTCACGTCGAGATTGTTGATAGTGCTGTTTCGGACGACTGCCAGGCCGGTCAAGTCGCGCCCATGGTACTGGGCCAGGATGCGATACGATGCCGCTGGAGCACCGAGCCGCCAGCGAAAGAAATCCGCTGCGCGGACAAGGTAAATCTCATACTGAGGCGACCAGGCCTTTAGAAACATTTCGTATTCAGGCAACTCGAAGAACTCTTCCGGGGCATATTGCCGGCAGACGCCGCCGTCATCGCCGGAAGTTAATGCGCGCGCCACGGCCTGGTATATAGCGCACAGGGGGCGCAAAACGGGAACGAGGAAACTGAGTCCGCGAGAGGCGAGTAATGTAGTTGGATCGAGGAGCTTGAAATAAACCGGAAGTTCGAAGGCCACCTTCCACCCAACCTTGAAGTGCCCAGGCAAGACAGAGGGCCGTATGGGATAGCCGGTGACGAATGAAACGCCTTCTTTGGCCATGATTTCTGTCGCGTATCGGCCCTGCATTGTAAAAATGCCTTGGCCGCGCATGCGGGAATCGGTCATGACATCGCAAACCATGCAGGCTATGCGGGGGCTTCCGCTGACGTGATAAGTGAACGGCAGGGCGGCGTAGTAGCCCACCAGTCGCGCGTCTTCGTAAGCGCCGAATTCGAATGCGGGGCCGGCCTTACCGACGGCGCCATATTTCCAAAGATAATGCTCATGCGTTTCAAGGGGCGTGCCGGCGGTCTCGGGAAAGCAGTCCCTAAAAAGTTGCTGATACTCTAAAGCCGACGCGGCGGGCACCAAGCGCTTCTGCTCGATGCTCAAGTATAAAGCCCTCCATTCAGGTGGTACACTTGCCCGCCTGAGTAGGCGCCCGATTCATTCAGCAGATACGAAACCAGGCCGGCCAATTCTGCCCCATCGCCGAAACGTTGGGCGGGTATTTGGGACTTGATCCGGTGCTGGTGTTCCTGAGGAATCGTGTTGATCAGTCCGTACTGGAAATAGCCCAGTGCAACGACAGAGACCGGAATTTTTTTGGGAGCCAGTTCCAGCGCCAAGGACTTGCTGAAGCCGATTACGGCGGCTTTGGCGGCAGCGTAATGGGATGTGCCGGCGGCGCCGGTATAGGCAACTATGCTCGAAATATTGATAATGCGGCCACGGGTCTGCTCACGCATATCAGGGATGAATTCGCGACAGGTCAGGAACGTGCTCATAAGATTCACGTCCAGGATCTTGCGGAACTCCTCGGTTGACAATTTCCACGAGACCGCGTTGCTCGAGCCGCCGGCGAGCGTGACCAGTCCGTAGAGCGCGCCGAAGGCCGTTCGGATTCGCCGGTGTAATTCGGCGGCTTGGGCTTCATCGGTCAAGTCGGCGTGGAAGAGCCGCTCTCGAGGATCGAGGCCATGGCTCGATAGAACTTCTGCTATCCCGTCCGGACGGGTGCTGTATTGGCATACGATATTTCGCCAGCCTGCCTTAATCAAGAGCTCGGTAAGCACTTTGCCGATGCCCCCGCTGGCGCCGGTGATCAACACTAAGTCGGTATTGGACATGGAAGAAGAAGTCAAGATTCTTTTCGTTTCTTCCAAACGGAAAGGATGTACATTGGCATGACGCGGTAAACGTGATAGGACGGCGAGATTCGTTGAAAGCCGTGTTGCTCTAAAAACTTTTCGACCTCATAGCCGGTGTGGTAATGATCCCAGGGCTTCTCGATGCGGCCGAGGATACGGCCCCACCGGGTTAGGAAGTTCTCACTCGGGCCGGAAGTAAACAAGTACCCATCGTCGGTGAGCCATCCATGCAGGCGGCGGATGGGTACGTCCAGTTCCTTAAAATGCTCGAGCACGTCGGCGGCGACGATGGCATCCGCCTTTTCGATCTTGGCATCGTTCAGATTGTAGATATCGGCATTGATGAGCCGCACATTTTCCAGTTTATAGGCGCTGACGATCTCTTTAGCCTCGTGAGCTTCAATGTCGATGCCCTGAACAAGATCGAATGTATTGGCCAGGGTCGGAAGGAAAACGCCGCTACCGCAGCCGAAGTCGATAGCGACCCGGCGTTGGGGAACGTTTTTCAGCATGCTGCGATGAATGGCTTTAAGGCGGGCCCAGAAGAACTTGCGCACAAAACGAATCGGATAGAAATACAAACGCGGCATCCGAACACTCACGGTCGCAATTTGTCGAAGGATTTCCGGGGGGATCTCCTCAAACGGCGCCGGCGGCTTTGCGATCATCCGTTCTGAATTTCCTTTCAGCGAAGACGTAGATCCCCTGGACTCCGAAGCTGAGGATGGAAAGCAACGTCTCGACTATGGCCTTTGCAAATACCGGCTGCATGCCACCGGCAATGAGTACACGAATGAGGCTGAACGACACCGCGGCGAAAATAGCAAAAGTGAAATAGTACCTTGCCAAACTGCGGAACAGATTCGCCTTGCTCTGAAAAACCAAGCGCCGGTTGATATTGAAATTAACAAAGGCAGCAATGAGGAGACGTCCAACCAGAAAGCTAAGCAGGAGATTCTGAGTCAGCTTCATCGCGACGCCGAACACGATCAAGTCCAAAAGCGCTGCGAGGGCTGAAGAGGCGTAGAACTGTAGGACCTTATAATAAATCTTGGCCGAATCCACCAGGGGATTGAAGTGCGATGATTTATTGTTCTCCAGATAAACAGTTTGGATCGGAATCTCGCGAATTGTAGGATATTTTGTGGCCGCGTAGAAGAGCATGCTCATTTCATAGTCATAACGCTGTCCTTCAATGCGCAAAACGGACGGAATGAGCGACTTCGGCAATGCACGCAACCCGGATTGCGTATCGTGCAAATGCCGTCCCGTCAGACAAGCAAACACGAAGCCCGTAAGGCGGTTGCCCAAATAACTTCGAAGCGGGATCTCACGCGAAAAAATCCGCGCACCGATGGCAAAGGCGGAGGGATTTTCGATCAGAGAGCAAGCCAGCCGCAGAATATCGTCAGGAACGTGCTGGCCGTCGACGTCCGCGGTAACAACACCTACCGCCTCGGGAAACTGACAGGCTGCGAAGTTGAGGCCGGTTTTGAGCGCGGCGCCCTTGCCGAGATTGATCACATGGGTGAGCAGATGGGTTTTCTTGGTGGCCGCAATCGCTTCGAATACACTTTGATATGCCGGGCCGCTACCATCGTTGACGACCACAACCGCACCCACGCGGTCGTCACTCACCAACTGACGGACCAAATCGGCCAGTCCTGAACTCGGCTTATACGCGGGGAAGAGGATGATCGGGCAGGTGGTCGCGGAACTTTGCGGCGCCACGGCCAGAGTGGCTTGGATGGAACTCATGAGAATCCGCCGTGGTGGCTGGAAACTGTCTCCCGGTGCGTATGATCGGAGACCATTGCGACGAGTATCTCATATGAATTAAGCTGTCAGCAATGTCGGGTCACGAACGAACTGTGCCTGTATCCGAACTCTTTCCAGGCTCGGTTGCAGCTTTCAGAGCACCCGATCTAACCGACAAAAACTTCCTGACTTTCGATATCGAGGAGTGGTATCACGTCAATTACCCAGGCATCGATACTTCCGGTTATCGCGAAAAACCCACTAATTTGGAGCCGCTCGTGGAGCGGCTGATTGATATCTGTGGACAGCAGGGGGTCCGAACGACGTGTTTCATCCTAGGCGATGTCGGAAGGCAAACTCCGGCGGTGGTCAAGAAGCTACATGCAAATGGTCATGAGATCGCTTCTCACGGATGCGCCCATGAGAGCATTTATCCGATGACCCCGGATCAGTTCAGCGCCGATCTGAAGCTGTCATGCGATATTTTAGAGAATTTGACTGGTGAGAAGATTGTCGGATTTCGCGCGCCTTCATTTTCTGTCAAACAGGAAACGCTCCAGTGGTTTTATCCGACGCTGGAAAGCCTAGGGCTGCGTTACTCGTCGTCGGTGTTTCCAGGTCAAACCTTTTTGTACGGAATTCCCGATTTTCCTGAGCGCGTGCATTACCCGGTTGTGAACGGCGTGACGCAAAAGATCCTGGAGTTTCCTGTGCCTCGCATAGAGCTCCTGGGTAAGCACATGGGCCTGTACATTCGGCTGTTCCCCGCGTGGATGATCCGCCGTAAGATCCTGGCCGACAACCGCAGAGGAAGGCCGGTTATTCTCTACGTACATCCACGGGAGATCGATGTCGATCAGCCGCGGCTGCCATTGCAGGGCTTCGAGAAGCTCATCCATTATTGGGGCATTCGCACTTGCGAGGACAAGCTGCGAACACTGCTGAGCGACATGCCAAGCAGGTTTTGCGCCTTTCGCGACGTCCTGCCCGCGAGCGCGCCGGCAGGCAGAGGTTGATGTCCGTCGAAACGCATCCCCGAGTAAGCCTCGGACGAATTTCGAGCTTCGACCCTAGCTGGTCGACGGCCACGATATTGATTTTTATTGTCGGTCTTGGGGGGTTGATCAGAAATCTGGCTGTCAATCATCCTCTGATCTTTGGTGACGAGGGCATCTTCCTAATAAGAGCAAAATATATCGGGCAACCGCAGATGCTGGCCGGCAATGAACTGGCCGCGTGGGTTCCAAACTCGTTATACCTATGGCTGAATCATTTTATTTTCTACCTCGGAGCAAACTACGCGATCGGAGCGCGGCTAATCAATGTGCTGTTCCTGGTACTCAGCCTTATGGTCCTGTATGCAATCGCGTCGCTGTTTGTGTCTTCCGGCAAAGCGGTTTTAGCGGCGCTCGCCGTCGGGGTTGGCCCGATGAGCATTTATTCTGCGTTCGTGATGCCCGAAACGATGTTTCTGTGCGCTTACGTTTGCTTGGGATTCGTACTTGTACGGCACATCCACGACCGTCCGATTTATGCCGGTTTTTTGTCGGGAACGGTGCTCGGCGCCGCTTCGCTGATCAAGCCTCATGGCCTGATGCTGATTCCGGTGGTTCTCTTTGCACTGTTGATCTTGAAATTATCGGTGCCGGCATGGTGTCATTGGGCAACTTGCGGCGCCGCGGCGGGGGCGGTGCTGGGGTCGGCGCTCGCGTCCATCGGACTGCTGAACTTTTTGATTTTGGGCAAGTTCGGCTTCTCCTTGGGACCAACCTATACGACGCTGGTTAGCAAAAGCAGCGCTGGCTGGTCGATGGCCCCAATCTTCTACGTGATGGGCGGGCATATTGCACTCGTTCTCTCGCTGTATGCTTTTCCAGTACTCGTGGTGGCGATGGCCTTCTTGCGCGGCTCGATCGCGACAAGCACCGTGGCCGAGCGTATCGAGTTAAAGATGCTCTTGATCTTCACGGTCGCGACAGGCTGCCTGCTACTAATTACGACCAGTAAATTCACGGTATCGGTGGTAGGGTCGAGTCCATATGAGCAGATCAACAGGGTGCATGTGCGGTATTACTTCTTCGTTCTGCCGTTACTGCTGGTTCTGTTCTTGGCGATTTATGAACGTCTCGACTGGACGAAGGCCTTGGTGACGAAAATCTTCGTTGGCGGCTGCATCGCGATGTGCGTTTTCGCGGCACTCTGCATTCTGGTGATGGATCGGCACTACTACATGAACTTCCCGGATTTTCCGGACGGGTTCTGGTTCAATATGAACCCGAATCTAGGGCGGCTGCTGATTTTAGCTTGTACGTGCGGGACGTTATTGGCTTACGCCTGGCGCAGAATGTCCCCTGTGGTTTTTTTGTGCGCCTTCGGGTTCGTTTCGCTGGTCGGCAATTACTATGTCTCTCGATTTGTGATTCAGCCGCCTACCGTAACGGACCGCGCCGCGGCGGTGTTCGAGAAAATAATCGGCAAAGAGCGGCTCGATGCCGGGACAGTTTTCGACACGGAGCCAGGGGACGGAGAGGTGTATAGACTGCTCTTCGATCTTCCGGCCGCGTACCATCTCAAGATCGTAACTGATCAGTATCCAATCGCCGCCCGAATGCTTCCTGAAGAGCAACAATGGGCGCTTGTGACCTCTGCGCGCCAGGTCATGTTTCCATACGCCGAGAGTTTAATATTCGGCAGATACCATCTCTATTTGCGCGAAGCGCAACCCAGTACGACATCGGGGCCGCGTCAGACGGAGCTAGCCCCCGGCGATCCATTTCTGACCGGAGCCTGTGCGGGAGGCCAACTGATCGGGTTTCAGCAACCGGAATCGTGGGGAGTTTGGTCGGCGGAGGACCCCACGAAGATCATGCTGCCGCGGGAAGTGCGCGGACGCTTCAGCATCGTACTGGTCGGCAACGCGCTCGCTAAGGAGCCTCAAACGCTCCGCGTGCAGATGGACAACAGTGTCCAGACGATACAGCTTGGTGCGGAGCCAGCGACGATCCACCTCGACTACGATCTGCCAACCCCAGTCCAGACCATCGTGTTCGGGGGAATAACGCCGAAGACCCCGTTGCAACTCGGCATCTCGGCCGATGTGCGGCGGTTAGGCTTCGCCATCGACAAGCTGGATTGCGTTAGCGAGGCGAGCCAACCTGCGAAATGAGTCAGGATGCGCCTCCGTAGGCCAGCGAAGCGGTTAGGAGAATCTCGCCATTGCGGTTGGAGGGGTGACGGTGAGGCGCCCCCACTTGCTGGTGGTGAACCGATTCGGGCGTGGGGTGGGAAACCGATGACGGCGCCATTCGATTAAGATTAACAAGGAGATGCCGCTCAATCGGCCCGGCACACTGGGTCCGGAGGCGAGCGCAAATCTGCTGGCCAATGTTTTGCAATTCAACAAGTTTCCGGTGGGTTAGAGTGAGCTTCCGCATGACGCTGCGGCATTGAACCAGATTCGATACGAGTCGAGAAGCCAGCGAAGAAATAATCGGTCAGCGGGCCTGCCGCGTTACAAACCACACGACTAGCCCGAGCAATAAGCGTTCGAGCAGGTAGGCGGCGGCGAGCGTCGGGGCGAAGATTGCAATGGCTGCTGCGGTCTCGTGCATCAGTCCAGTTATCGGCGGATGTACGCGCGAACTTCAGTGTCGCTACGAGGAAATCGAATTCCAGTTTTTGGCTAGATGCTCGGCTGTACGCCAGCAAAGCGCTTGCACCGTTAACGTAGGGTTACGCGCTCCGCTGACGCCCATCACGGACGCGCCAAGGAGGCCGAGGTTGGGGGCTTCGTGCGAGAATCCCCAACGATCCACCACATTGGTCTCGGGATTATCGCCCATTCGCGTTCCGCCATAGGCGTGAGTGGTAGCGCCCGGGGGATTGGCCGGCGCGCGTAGGATCTGCACCGCACCGGCCGCCCTGAACCATTCTTCCATCTTCTTCTGCCCGAACTCTGCCGCCCGCGCTTCGTTCTCCTTGAAGCTGTTGGTGATACGGCAGACAGGATCGCCGAGTGGGTCGCGGATGGCGGGGTCGAGATCCAGGAAAATGTCTTCGTAGGGGAAGGCCGAAGTCTGCAAATACGCCGCCGTCCAGCGCGCCGCGTTTTCTCGAACATAGGCCTTCCAGCGCGAACCCCACCCGGGTGCGCGGCCGGTGCTGTTCATGGAGGCGGCTTCGATGGGGTGCATTTCGGTATGCGGCTGTAGGGTGCTGCCGCCGATAAAGCCGAGGCCGGAGTGGTCGTAATTGTCGTCGGCCCAATCGTCGACTGCGGAAGCTTGCGCCGGCGTCCCGTACCAGACATTGATGTCGTATGGAAAGACGGCGGTCACGCCGCTTTGCCAGTGTCCGAAGTAATGGCGGCCGACCTGGCCGTGATTGTTCGACAATCCGTGGGGATAAGCCTTGGATTTCGACAGCAGAAGGAGCCGCGAGTTTTCGTAAGTGTAGGACGCCAGCAGCACGACGCGTGCAGGTTGAAAATATTCCTTGCCATCGCGCAGATAACTGACGCCAGTGACGCGGCCGTCCGCCCCGGCGACGATGCGGGTGACATGCGCGCGGTCGAAGACAGTGAGGTTCTTGGTCTTGAGCGCCGCGGGGATGGTGGTGACGGCGGTCGAGTTCTTAGCGCTGATATGGCATCCGCCACGGTTGCAATATCCATGAAAAGCGCAGCCCGGACGCCCGCCATACTCCTGCGAGTTGATCGCGGCGGGAGGACGAAACGGCTTCCAACCGAGCAGGCGCGCTGCGTCGGCCATGTGATCGGTGAAGCCGCTGCCGCGCAAAGGAGGCATCGGATATTCGCGCTGGCGTGGACCCTCATAGACGTTGCCGGCGGGATCGGGCTTACCCTGAATATTTCCGGCTTTGCCCGACACGCCGACTTCGTGCTCCACGATGTCGTAATAAGGCTCGAGATCATCGTAGGTGAGCGGCCAGTCTTCGAGCGTGGATCGCGCCGGAATCGCGGTCGGACCATAGCGCTTAGTGGCTTCGCTGCGGGCCTTGAAATCCCACGGATTGAGCCGCCAGCTCTGCGCCCAATAGTGGATGGACGTGCCGCCGACGGCGTTCATCATGGGATGGATCTGCGCGCGCCGCGTGGGGGAGGACGGCCCGTCCCGCACGGTGGGGACTTCACGATTCGCTTTCGGTACCGAGGTGAGGAGTCCGCGGACGTTGTTGTATAGCTCGTCGGGACGGAACGTTCGGGGATCCATCCAGGTGCCGGCTTCGAGTCCGGCTACCTTGAGGCCCGCGCGCGCGAGCGGCAGCACAGCCACGCCGCCGGCCGCCCCCAGACCGATCACCGCGACATCGACAGGTTTCAGATTGATCGCCATAGCCAGCCGTTTTGGTTTATTATCCCCCACAATCCAGCAGTGCAGTACAATCCCCCATATGGCCAACCAAGAACCCGACCGCCGGCAACTCCTCATGCAAGCCAGCGCCTTAATAGCGGGAACTGCCGCCGCTAGCTTGAACACCGCCCAAGCGCAAGAGGGCGGCCCGGATGCTCGACTCTTTCCCGGCTTCAAGGTTTCGAACGTCCAGACGTCGGGGGCGACTATTCACGTGGTCTCGGGCGGTCAGGGTCCACCGTTATTGCTGCTGCATGGCGCGCCGCAGTCGCACGCGACGTGGTATAAGATCGCTCCGGATCTGGCGAAAGACTACACGCTGGTAATCGCCGACCTGCGGGGCTACGGCGACAGCAGCAAGCCTGAGGGCGGCAAGAATCACGAAAACTATTCCAAGCGCGCGATGGCGCTGGACGGGGTCGAGGTGATGAAGAGCTTCGGCTTCGACAAATTCGCTGTGGTGGGCCACGATCGCGGCGGCCGCGTGGGACATCGCATGGCGCTCGACCATTCCGATAAAGTGACCAAGCTGGTGGTGATCGATATCGTGCCGACTCACAAGCTGTTCCAGAACGTCACGAAACAGTTTGCGACGGCTTATTACCATTGGTTTTTCCTGATCCAGCCGGCGCCGTTTCCGGAGACGCTGATCAACAACAGCCTGGAGTTCTACATGGGGCGCGGCGATTCCGAAGTCCATGCGGAATACGTGCGCACCTTCAGAAATCCCGGCACCGTTCACGCCATGTGCGAGGATTATCGCGCAGCGGCGTCCATTGATCTGGAGCACGACGAAGCCGATATTAGCCACAAGATGGAGTGCCCGCTGCTGGCGCTGTGGGCCGCGAATGGCGCGATGGGCCGGATGTATGACGTACTCGCGACTTGGAAAGAACGCGCCATGAATGCGTCGGGCAAAGGGCTGCCGGGCGGCCATTCACTGCAAGAGACGACGCCTGACCAAACGCTGGCTGAGTTGCGAGGATTCTTGCGTTCTTAGCGCTCAAATTTCGGCGCCGCGTGATGGAAATTTGATACACTGCGCTCACTATGCGACCTTACGGAATCGTTTGCTGGATGTTACTCAGCGCGGCGCAAATTGTCGCGCAAAATAAAACTGGCCAGGTCGATTGGAATAAGCCGTTCCCACCGCATAAGGTTATCGCCAACGTTTACTTTGTCGGTACTGCTGAACTGGGTTCCTTCCTGATTACGACCCCGGAGGGCCATATCCTCATCAACAGTGATTTCGAGACGACGGTCCCCGTGATTCGCGCATCGGTTGAGAAGCTAGGGTTCCGCTTCACTGACATCAAGATCCTGCTGGGGAGCCACGCGCACGGCGATCACATGGAGGGCGACGCGATGGTGAAGGAGTTGACTGCCGCACGGGTGATGGCCATGGAGCAGGACGTCCCGGCGCTACGCAAAATGATGCCTGGCGGTAAGCCGCACCCGATCGATAAAATCCTCCATGATGGCGACGAAGTTACGCTCGGAGGTACGACGCTGGTGGCCCATCTCACGGCCGGGCATACCAAAGGCTGCACCACCTGGACAATGAAAGCGAAGGAGGGCGACAAAACCTACAACGTAGTGATTCTGGGCAGTATTGGCGTGAATCCCGGCTACATACTGGTGAACAACAAAGATTATCCGCAAATCGCCGATGACTACATCCGCAGTTTCAAGATCCTGCGAGCACTGCCTTGTGATGTGTTCATTGCCTCGCACGGACGGTTCTACGATCTGGCGTCCAAATATCCGAAGCTAGGGCAAGGGCCGAATCCGTTCATCGACCCGGCAGGCTACAAGGCGCATCTGGATCTTCAAGAGAAAAACTTCTACGCGAAGCTGGAAGAGCAGAAGAAATCTGAATGACGCGCAGGGAGGCGATTACCGTTCTTGCCGCGGGAGCTATCTCGAAAGGAAGGGCTGCGGGCGCGATCGTCCGCACCGTCCTGAAGGACCTGCCTCCGGAGGCATTGACGGGCGGCGCGACGTTGTTTCATGAGCATTTGTCGCTGGCGCCCGACTTCATGCCCAAATGGATCGGGCTGGCGCGCGGCCAGAGCCCCCAGGCTCCGCCATCCGATCGTCCCTTTTTCATGCGGGATACCGAGCTCATTGCCGACGAGTTGCGGACCGCCGCGAAGGAAGGTGTGAGCTGCATCGTCGACGGCGGCCATCCGGATATGGGCCGCGATCTCGATTTTCTGAAACAGCTCTCGATGCGATCCGGCATGCCGATCGTGGCCGGTTGCGGCTACTATTCGGAGCCGTTCTATCCGCCGGAAATCGCCACCATGACCGAAGATCAGATCACGCGGGAACTGGTGCGGCAGACGCGCACACAACCGGTGGGGGCTTTCGGCGAGATCGGGAGTTGGGGCGATATCACGGATCTGGAGCGCAAGGTTTTTCGCGCGGTCGGGAAGGCGCACCTTCAGACCAACCTGCCGATCTTCACGCACACCGGCATCCCAGGCAAGTCTGCCATGGAACAGCTCGACATCCTGGAGGCTGCCGGCGTCAAGCCGCAGCGCGTCGCGATCGGGCACTTGGGCAATCTGGTCGACACAAAGGTTGAGGTGCACAAGGCGCTCTGCAAGCGCGGCGCGTTCATCGGGTTCGACCGGCAGGGCGGGCCAGGCGACGCGAGGCAGGTGCCGATGGTAGTGGCCCTCATCGAGGCCGGC